>DATDHG010000150.1:0-1823 GCA_036521675.1 Candidatus Dormiibacterota bacterium | reverse complement strand
GGCCTGGCAGCGGCCGCACTCCGTGCACGTGTAGAGATCGAGCATGTCCTTCCAGGACAGGTGCTCGAGGCGGCTGGCGCCGAAATGGTCGACGCCCACGGCCTCGAGGTCTGGGGTGGGCAGCGCACCCTTGGCATCCAGGTTGCGGAACAGCACGTTGAACGTCGCCGTGATGATGTGGAGATGCTTGCTGTAGCCCAGGTACACGAGGAAGCTGAAGACCAGCGCCAGGTGGGCCCAGAAGAACGCCCCGTGCAGCACCACCAGCGCGTCGCTCCTGGCGCCCAGCGGCTCGAAGATGCGGGCCAGCGCGCTGGCCACCGGCCGCCAGGGCGCCAGCGCCTCGGGCAGCGGGTTGGCGCTGGTGATCTGCGCGATCCGGGTCGCGTAGTCCAGCTCCATGCAGGTGACCAGGACCATGATCCAGCAGAGGATCAGCACCGCGTCACCGGTGTGGCTGCCGCGGAAGCGCGAGGGGCGCACAATCAGGCGGTTGATCAGGGCCATCACGCAGCCGGTGATCACCAGCACGAAGAAGAGATCCTGCATGAAGGCGATGGCCCCGCTGAGGGGCACGTCGTTCATGCGGAATCCCTGCCAGAGGGCCTCGATGATGCCCTGAGCGATCGCCGAGGCCAGCACCAGAAAGCCCCAATAGATGAAGACGTGGAGGACGCCGCTGTAGGGCCAGCGCAGCATGCGCGCCTGGCCGAGCGCGTACTTGAGGACGGCCCCAACGCGGGCGCCCCAGGCGTCGAAACGCGGATCGGGGCGCTGAGCGCGCACCATGAGCCCCCAGAGTTGCCGCCAGCGCCGCACGGCGACCGTCGTCGCCCCGCCCATCAGTAGCAGCAGCACGACCGGGCTGAGGATGACCGTGGTCGACTCGCTCAGCACCGCGGCGGGCCCGACCTGGCTGAGGATCACTAACGTCCGCGCCAGCTTGGGCTGCGCTTCTCCAGGTAGGCGCTCACGCCCTCGCGGGCGTCCTCGGTCCCGAAGATCGCGGCGAACTCCCTCTGCTCGACGCTCAGCCCCTCGGCCAGGGGGCGGTCGAGGCCCTCGTTGAGGCAGCGCTTGGTGGCCGCCACCGCCAGCGGAGGCTGTGCCGCCAGGCGCTCGGCCAGGGCGGCGGCCGCGGCCGGCAGCTCGGCGTCGTCCACCACCTCCGACACCAACCCCCAGCGCAGCGCGGTCTCCGCGTCGATGGCCTCGCCGAGCAGCAGGAGGAGCGCGGCGCGACCCTGACCGATGAGCCGGGGCAATCGCTGAGTCCCGCCCCAGCCGGGGATGATGCCCAGGTTGATCTCCGGCTGCCCGAAGCGGGCGGAGCGCGCCGCGATGCGCACGTCGCAGCCCATCGCCAGCTCGCAACCGCCGCCGAGGGCGATGCCGTTGACCGCGGCGAGGGTGGGCTTGGGGTACTCGGCGAGGCGGGTGGCCAGGGGCATGCCCCCCACGGCGGCGCGGCCGCCGCGGCCACGCTCGGGAAACTCGGTGATGTCGGCGCCGGCGGCGAAGAAGCGCGGGCCCGCCCCGGTGAGCACGACCGCACGGACAGAGGGGTCACCCTCGAGCTGATCGAGGGCCCCGTTGAGCTGCTCGAGGACGGCGGCACTGATGGCGTTGGCCTTGGGATGGTCGATCACCAGGACGGCATGAGCTCCCGACCTCTCGACGCGGACGACCTCGGACACCACGGGCACCTCCCTCGGCAGCAGCGGACGGAAGGCCGTCAAGCCTAAAGGGTGCGGAACCCTTGCCTACGAGGCGCATGATCCGGGGCATGGTCAGTGGCGACGCAGCCTCCAACGGGCCCCACC
>DATDHG010000149.1:0-6143 GCA_036521675.1 Candidatus Dormiibacterota bacterium | reverse complement strand
GGCGCGCGGGCTCCGACCTGGCCGGGCGCGCCCAGGAGCGGCTGCGCGCGGTTGGCGCGCTGTCCCCCGATCCCCCACCGGCCGCGACCCCGCCCGCGCCCGCCCCGGTGGCCACGCCATCGCCGCTACCGCCGCCCAGCTACCTCCCGCCCCCGCCCCCCCGCACGATGGCCCCGCCCCCGCCGAAGCGGCGCCATTGGGGGCGCATCGTGCTGGCGGTCCTGGCGGTCCTGCTCCTCGTCGGCGGAGGTGGGGCCGCGGCGGCCATTCTCCTCACCCGCGGCAGCAGCGCCGGCGACTCCACCACTCAGTCCACGTCGGCGACGCCGGCCGCACTGGTCGTCGGCAACGATCTCACCGTCACCATGGACAAGACCCAGACCGGCGACTGCATCACCGACTACATCTTCACCGCGGGTGGCTCATTGAGTGGCAGCGGCCAGCTCGTCTACCACTGGGAGCAATCGGACGGCTACAAGTCCGCCGACACCCCCATCGAGATCACCAACCAGGTGGGCCTGGCCATCCAGCAGCACTGGCGCATCACCGGCCACCGCACCGGCAACGCGACCATGACCTTCGTGGTCACGGCCCCGCAGGAGCGCACGGCGAGCAAGACCTTCGACACCACCTGTCCTTAGCAGGGTGGGACATTTGCCGGGGGCATGGAGCGGCGACGAGCGCTGCGCAGTCTGCCGGCGGAGGATCGTCCACCCCGACGACCATCTCCACGTCCCCGTGCCGGCGCCAGTCCACATCCATCGCCTCTGCGTCCCCGACTGGGCGGGCTACGGCCCCGCGATGGAGGCGCTGAGACAGCTCACTCCCGCCACGGCGCAGACGCTGCGGCTGCTGAGCACGCTGCAGGACTGCCGCGAGATCCCGCCAGTCCCCTGACGGGATCGCGGCAAGGTGCCGGTTGGCTGCTCTACCCGGTGGTCGTGCTCGGAGCGGCAGGCTCGGCGGCCTCGGACTTCGCCGCCTCCTCCAGAGCCTCGTCAGTGACGGGGTGGGTCTCCGACTTCCCGCCGAGATCGGCAAGGTACTTGGAGATGGCCGGGCCCTCGTCGGCCGGGGCCAGAACCCCCACGGCCGCCTTGCCATCCTTGAGGTCAGCGCTGATGCGGTCGCGATCCGCCTCGCTGAGGCCGAGGCCCTTGTGGTGGAGGTGGCCGAGGATGCCACCGCCGACGATGCCGCCGACAAGACCCACGGGAGTCAGCAGGGCCAGGAGGAAACCGATGCTGGCGCCCTTGCCACCGCTGCGACGCCCGAGCTTGTGGACCTTGAGATTGCCCTTTTCGTCGAGAACGACCACGCCGATGGCGTTGAGCTTGATGTCGGCGCTGACCTTGTCCCAGGCCTTCAGCGAGACGACCGCGTTGTCGGCGGAGGCCTCGCTGTCGAAGACGGAAATGATGACCTGCTTGTCGCTCATAAGGTGCTCCCGCGTTCGCTGGACTCGACCGTCCGGGGGGCCGGATGCCTGCCTCAGACTCGGCGAAGGCATGATGCGCTTCCGGGGGGTGGGTCCGCTTACGCGCCGCTCACAGCCACATCGCTGACCAGCAGCGAGGGCGCGCCGAGGAACCCGGATCCGATGGTGAAGCGCAGATCGCTGCCGACGTCGGCGACGCGGGTCAGCAGCCCGAGCAGGTCGCCCGCCACCGTCATCTCCCGCACCGGCACCGTCGGCTCCCCGGCCTCCACGAGAAACCCGTTGATGCCCAGCGAGAACTCGCCGGTGACCGGGTTGACGGTGTGCAGGCCATGGACCTCGGTGATGAGGATCCCCTCCCCCATCGCGGCCAGCAGCTCCGCCTTGGTGCGGGTGCCGGGGAGCACCACCAGGTTGGAGGGGGCCAGCTCGGGTGTGGAGCGGTAGGACCCGCGGGCGGCGTTCCCCGTCGAGCGCGCCGAGCCGTCGCGCCGGGCGGTGTAGCTGTTGTGCAGATAGGCCCGCAGCACTCCTGACTCGATCACCGGGGTGCGCTGGGTGGGAACGCCCTCGTCGTCCCACGGGCGCGAGGCCAGCCCTTCGAGGAGCCGCCCATCGTCGACCAGGGTGAGCACGGGGGACGCCACCACCTCCTCGAGGCGACCGGCGAGCAGGGAGCGGCCCTTCTGGACCGCCTCGGCGGAGATGCTCGACGCCAGCGTGCCCATCAGGGCCGCCGCCGCCCAGGGCTCGATGACCACCGCGGTGGTCCGCGAGGGCAGCTGCCGCGCGCCGAGCAGCGCGGCGGCGCGCTCGGCGCCCTCGGTGGCGACCGCTGCGAGGTCGATCTGGGGCGCCGAGCGGCCCACCGCCAGCGACCACCCCGATTGCATCTCCTCGCCGCGTTCGGCGAGCGGAACCACGTAGGCGTAGGCGACCGTCGCCGCGTACGCGGCGGCCACACCGCGCGTGGTGTGCAGCTCGGTGTGGCCGCGCTCGTCGCCGTACACGGCGGTGTCGACGCGGCGCACGTCGGGGTGGTGACCGGCGGCCAGGCGCTCCAGCTCCAGCGCCATGGCGACGCGCGCCTCGAGGTCGCGCGCCTCGAAGTCGGCGGCCTCCAGGCCCTCGATGGCGCCGTCGGGGGCGATGTCGGGGAGCCCGACGCTCGGGTCGGGACCGTTGTAGCGGCAGGCCTCGACGGCCATGGTCACCACCCGGCCCAGGCCGTCGTCGCTGAGGTCGGAGGTGTACGCGAAGCCCATCCTGGCGTCGCCAAACACGCGCAGCCCCACCCCCCGCGCCTCGGCCGCGGTGAGCTGCTCGACCTCGGCGTCATGCACCTTGACCGTCAGCTCCACGCCGTGGTGGAAGAAGGCCTCGGCCTCCTCGGCCCCCGCCGCACGGGCGCCCTCGAGCAGCCGGGCGCCCTCGCGGTCGAAGCGCAGCGCCGTCACATCTGCACCCCGGCGACCAGGCGGGTGCCGCCGACGACCAGCTCGGCGATGCGCAGGTGGGGCTGGCCCACGCTCACCGGCACAGACTGTCCCTCCTTGCCGCACGTCCCCGGCGCCAGCCCCAGGTCGGAGCCGACCATGTCGATGCGGCGCAGCGCCTGGGGTCCGTTGCCCACCAGCGTGGCGCCACGCACCGGCCGGGTGATGCGACCGTCCTCGATGAGATACCCCTCGGTGACGGCGAAGACGAAGTCGCCCGTCACGGTGTTGACCTGGCCGGCCCCCAGGGCTTTGGCGTAGAGCCCGTTACGTGTGGCGGCGATGATCTCGTCCGGCGTGGACTCACCGGCCAGGATGAAGGTGTTGGTCATACGGGGCATGGGGATGTACTGGTAGGACTGCCGACGCCCGTTGCCCGTCGAGGGGCGGCCGTCCTGGCGGGCGCGGAGCCGGTCGAACATGTAGCCGGTCAGCACCCCCTCCTCGATAAGCACGTTGCGCGTTGTGGGTACGCCCTCGTCGTCGATGCGCAGCGTCCCCCAGGCGCCCTCGACGGTGCCGTCGTCGACAGCGGTGACCAGGGGCGAGGCGACCAGCTGGCCCATCTGCCCGGCGAAGACCGACGCCCGCCTGGCGATGTGGTCGGCCTCGAGGCCGTGGCCGCTGGCCTCGTGGAAGAGGACGCCGCCGAATTCCCGGCCTACCACCACCGCCATGGTCCCCGCGGGGGCGGGGTCGGCCTCGAGGAGCAGCAGGGCGCGCTGGGCGGCCACCTCGGCAGCCTCGGCCAGAGCGGGACCCTCGAAGAACTCGAAGCCGCGGCCCGCCCCCGGCGCCTCCATGGCGCTCTGCACCTCGTTGCCGCGCACCGCCACCGCCTGGACGTAGGCACGCACCCGCGTCCGCTGGTCGCGGGCGAGCGTGCCGTCACTCGCCGCCACGGCCACCGACTGGACGCCCTCGAGGTACTGGGCGGTCACCTGGCGGATGCCGCCCCCCGCGCTGCGGGCGCGCTCGTCGGCCTCGTGCAGCAGCGCCACCTTGCGCTCCATGGCCACCTCGAGCGGAGGCAGGGCCACCGGCTGGGTGGCGACCGCCCGCTCGCTCAGGTCGACGATGGTCGTCGCCTCGGCGCCACCGGAGCGCACGGCGGCGGCGGCGGCCGCTGCGGCGCGCTCGAGGGCAGCCGGGCTGAGCTCGTCCGTGTACGCGTAGGCGGTCGCCAGGCCGGCGCTGACCCGCACCCCCGCCCCCTGCTCGGTGCCTGCGTTGACGCGCTCGACGCGGCTGTCCTCCATCGCGACAGCGGTGGTCTGGCGGTGCTCGACGAAGACGTCCGCGTAGTCGCCGCCGCGGGCCAGGGCCCGGTGGAGGGTCCGCTGGAGGGTGGTGTCGTCGATCACTGGCAGGCGCTCCGGACAGGTGGCGACGCGATCGCGCCGGGGTGGACAGGAGAGGAGACCGGCCGCGCGGGGCTGACGGAAACACGGCGGCCACGGCGCGGCCACCGACCACCCCGTTCCGGTATGCATCCGGTAGTCTGCCCGAACCAGAGCGGACTTCCGGCCTTTTCGGGACGCTGGTCGACAAGGAGGGACGCCGGCATGCGTCGCGTCGTCATCACCGGCGGGGCCGGTTTCCTGGGTTCGCATCTCTGCGATCACATGCTGCAGCGCGGGCTTTCGGTCGTGGCCCTCGACAACCTGCTCACCGGGTCGATGGACAACGTCGCCCACTTACTCAGCAATCCCCGCTTCAGCTTCCGCCACTACGACGTCTCCGAGTATCTCTACGTCGAGGGCGAGGTGGACGCCATCCTCCACTTCGCCTCGCCGGCAAGTCCCATCGACTACGCGCAGATGCCCATCCACACCATCAAGGTGGGCACGCTCGGCACCCACAAGGCATTGGGCCTGGCCAAGGCCAAGGGGGCGCGCTTCCTGCTGGCCAGCACCAGTGAGGTGTACGGCGACCCCGAGGTGCATCCGCAGGCGGAGAGCTACTGGGGGAACGTGAACCCGGTGGGGCCGCGCAGCATCTACGACGAGGCCAAGCGCGCTGCCGAGGCCTTCGTGATGGCGTATCACAACGCCCACGGTCTCGACACCCGGATCGTGCGCATCTTCAACACCTTCGGGCCGCGCATGCGCAAGAACGACGGGCGCGCGGTGCCCGCCTTCGTGTCGCAGGCCCTCGACGGCAAGCCCATGACGGTGTTCGGTGATGGCTCGCAGACGCGCAGCCTCTGTTACGTGGACGACCTCATGGACGGCATCGAGCGGTTGCTCTTCAGCAACTACGTGATGCCGTGCAACCTCGGCAACCCCGGGGAGCTCACTGTGCTCCAACTCGCGGAGTTGATCCGCGACTTGGCGGCAAGTAGCAGCGAGATCGTCTTCGAGCCGCTGCCCGTGGACGACCCCCGGCGGCGCTGCCCGGACATCAGCACCGCCAAGCGCGAGCTGGGCTGGGAGCCGCGTGTCGACCTGCGCGACGGGCTGGCGCGCACCATCGCCTGGTGGACTGAGGGCGGGTCCCATGCTCGGGTGGACGCCGCCTCCCTGGCGGGGCGCCGCGCGGGGTAGGCGCCTACGGGACGGCGACCGCCCGCTCCGAGGCGCGGGCGAGCAGGCCGCGCAGCCCGACCGCCAGCACCGTGCAGGCGGCCACCACGCCCGCGCAGAAGGCCAGCTCCACACGGACCACGTCGCCGGGGAGCACCGCCAGCGCCACGGCCACTGTCGCGATGCCGGCCATCCAGCCCAGCGCGGCCCGGCCGTAGCCGGCAAGCGCGATGCAGCCATAGGCGAGCGTGAAGCCGGCCATCATCAGCTCGCTGCCGAAGGCGAGCAGAGCGAAGTCGAGGCGGCCCAGCACGAAGCCCGACCCGAACACGACCCGCACCACGAAGGGGCCCAGGACGAACATGCCCAGAGTGGCCACAACCACCACCACGGCGACCAGCCGCAGGATGTCGCGCAGCCCGGCCCGGAACTCGTCGAGGCGGCCGGCCGCGGCCTGGGCGGAGAGCCGGGGCAGCAGCGAGGCCTGGACCGCCTGGAAGAAGAACAGCGGGATGCGGGCCACGATGATGGCGTCGAGGAAGCGGCCGGCCTGGGCGGTGTCGCTGGTGTCGATGACCTTGATGGCCAGGGGGGCGATGTTGATGAGCAGCTGAGCCAGCAGCGAGCCCACCAGGAGCAGGCCGAGGGCGGGGCCCAGCTCGCCCCAGGGCGCCGGCGGCCCCG
>DATDHG010000148.1:0-6312 GCA_036521675.1 Candidatus Dormiibacterota bacterium | reverse complement strand
GTATGGGCCGCCTTGGCGAACAGGGGGTCACGCTTGCCCGCCTCCCGCGCCCAGGAGGCGTTCGCCTCGACCTGGAAGATCTCCTCCTGGTACGTGGGCAGACCCTGCCCCTTCCAGTGGTCGATGATGCGCTCGAGCTCGCGGTCACTCACGTAGGCGCCCTGGAGGCGGCGCGGCTTGCCCTCGTCGATCGGCAGATAGAGCATGTCGCCGCGCCCGAGCAGCTTCTCGGCGCCCATCTCGTCGAGGATGACGCGCGAGTCCACCCCGCTCGACACCGCGAAGGCGATGCGGCTGGGGATGTTGGCCTTGATCAGCCCCGTGATGATGTCGGCGCTGGGACGCTGGGTGGCGACGATGAGATGGATGCCGACCGCCCGGGCCAGCTGGGCGATGCGGCAGATGAGGTCCTCGATCTCCCCGCTCGCGACCATCATCAGGTCGGCGAGCTCGTCGATCACGAGCACGATGAACGGCAGCGCGTCGAGGCCGAGGCCGCCGGCCCGTTCGTTGAAGGCCGCGATGTTGCGGGCCCCGTGCGCGGCGAAGAGGCGGTAGCGCTCCTCCATCTCGCGCACCGCCCAGCGCAGCGACGCCACCGCCGCCTCGGGCTCGACCACCACGGGAACCAGCAGGTGCGGAATGTCCATGAAGCCGTTGAGCTCCACGCGCTTGGGATCGATCAGGATGAGCTTCAGCTGCGCGGGTGAGTTCTGCAGGAGCAGGCCGGCCAGCACGGCGTTGAGGCACACCGACTTGCCGCTCCCCGTGGCCCCGGCGATGAGCATGTGGGGCATGCGCGTGAGGTCACCGACCACCGGGTGGCCGCTGACGTCGGCGCCCAGGGCGACCGGCAGCTTGAGGCGGCCCTCGGTGTACTCCGGCGCGCTGACGATGTCGCGCAGGGTGACCAGCTGGGCGGCCTTGTTGGGCACCTCGAGGCCGATGGCGGCCTTCCCGGGGATGGGCGCCTGGATACGGATCGGCGCGGCCAGCGCCAGCGAGAGGTCGGTCTGGTAGCCGGTCACCTTGCGCACCGGCACACCGCGGCCGGGCTGCAGCTCGTACTGCGTGACCGTGGGCCCGCTGTTGACGCCGCGCACCCTGGCCTCGACGCCGAACGCGGCGAGGGTTGTCTCGATCGTCGTGATCGTCTGGCGGATCTCCTGCTCGAGGCGCGCGCGCTTGCTGGTGACGATGTCGAGCAGGTCCGGCGGGGGCAGGATCCAGACGCGCTCGGGCTCGTCGGGCTCGTCGGGAGCGGCGGCGACCGCGGCTTCTCCGTTGCTGTCAGTGGTGGCAGTAACCGGTGGCGTGGCGGCCTCGGCGGTGTCGACGGGCAGACCCTCGAACTCGCGCCGGAAGGGTTCGACGCCGGTCAGGGGCAGCTCGGGCTCGGCTTCGGAGCGCGTCGGGCCCTCAGGCGCCGGAGCGGCGGTGGGGAGCGTCGCCAGGCCGAAGCCCATGACGGGGATGAGCGGTGCGTCCGCCGGCGTCACCCCGGCCGGTTCGGGCCGCCCTCCCCGGCGTGCCCAGCCCCCGTCTGCGGGTGCGAAGGGGGCCGCCGTCTGCACCGCCGGCTCCGCCTCCGCCGCCCGCCGCGCCGCCTGCTGCTCCTGCCAGCGAGCGTTGTATTCGGCCACCCTGTGGGCGTGCTCGCGGAGGCGCTGGCGCAGCCGGGCGGCCAGGCGGCCGGCGCGCAGGTCGATCGCCAGCACCAGGCCCATCACCATTGCTGCCACCAGCAGCACCGAGGTGGCGGCGTCACCCAGGCGGGCGCTGAGCTCGACGCTCACCCGGCGGCCCACCGCCCCGGCGTCGGCGCCGTCGAGCAGCCCCAACAGCCCCAGCGCGCTGATCGCCACCACCCCACCGCCCGCGGCGGCGAGCACTCCACCTGCCCAGCCGCGCCGCCCCAGCAGCCGGATGCCGATCACCACCAGCGCGATCGCCGCCAGCCAGTCGCCGACGCCGAACACCCGGCGCAGCCCATCGTGGACCGGAGCCGCGAGGCTGCCCCCGCCGGGGAGGGCGATGATGGCAGCCAGCGCCACCCCGGCCCCGATGGCGCAGAGCCCGCCCAGCTCGCGGCGCTGGTCGGCAGTGAGCAGCGGTGTGCGCTGCGTCTGGGGCGACCGGCGCCGGTTCGCACCCCTGGCCGTGCGCCCGCGTGGCCGCGCGGCCGCAGGGCGGGCACGGGCGGCGGCACGCGCTGGTCGGGGAGCGGTGGCGCCCCGGGGGGAACGAGCCATGGGCCTGGATGCCTCGGTGGGGAACGTTGAGTGAGGATGAGGCGGGCCGCGCTGGGCCATCTCGGAGCGCGCGGCGGCGTCCGCCGATCGTACCAGCGGAAGCCGCCCTGCGACCGCGGTGGCGGCGTTACCGACAGCTGCGCGGGCGGGGGTGCGTCATGCGGGCCGTTTTGAGCCGGCCGTGGACCCGGCCGGCAAACATGTGGCGCGCCATCGTCCCCGAAGGGCGCACCCC
Organism: Candidatus Dormiibacterota bacterium; assembly: GCA_036521675.1. Taxonomy (GTDB): domain Bacteria; phylum Chloroflexota; class Dormibacteria; order Aeolococcales; family Aeolococcaceae; genus DATDHG01. Next base: position 3,825 of record DATDHG010000148.1, on the reverse strand, counting down.
CGGTCGGGCCAGCGGCTACACCTCGGTGATGATGGGAAGCACCATCGGTCGGCGCCGCGTCCGCTGGTAGAGGAAACGGGCCAGCCCCTCGTGGATGGCCTCCTGCCACACCGTCCAGTCGGCATTCCCCGGCAGCTTGGAGACCAGTTCCAGGGTGTGCGCCCGGGCCTCGTCGAAGAGGCTCTCGGTCATGGACTCGTGGATGAAGCCCCGGGCGGTGATGTCCGGGCCCGCCACAACAGTCCCGCTCTGCGCCTCGACCGCCACCACCACGACGATGACCCCGTCCTGGGCCAGGTGGCGACGATCGCGGAGCACCACCTCGCCGCCCTCCTCGATGGCCAGCCCGTCCACGTACACGTAGCCCGCGGGCGCGCGCCGGTCGGCGATGCGCGCGCTTTCGCCGTCGAGTTCGACCACCGTGCCGTTGTCCACGCAGAGCACGCGCTCTGCCGGAATCCCGACAGCCCTGGCCAGATCTGCGTGGATGGCGAGGTGCCGGTACTCCCCGTGCACCGGCAGGAAGAAGCGCGGCCTGGTCAGCGCCAGCAGCAGCTTCAGCTCCTCACGGCTGGCATGACCTGAGGCATGCACGCGGTGGCGGGAGGAGGTGAAGACGCGCGCCCTCTGGCGATAGAGGTTGTTGACGGTGCGGTGCACCAGCTCCTCGTTGCCGGGGATGGGGTTGGCGCTGAGAATGACCGTATCCCCAGGCTTGATGCTCACCATGGGGTGCTCGCCGGCGGCCATGCGGGTGAGCGCGGAGAGCGGCTCTCCCTGCGACCCGGTGCAGGTGATGAGGAGCTCGGTGTCCTCGAGGCGGTCGATCTGACGCGGCCAGAGCAGACCTCCGGGGGCCACCGTGAGGTAGCCCAGCTCCTGGGCCACCTGCACGTTGTTCATCATCGAGCGGCCCACCACAAGGGTGCGGCGGTCATGGGCGGCGGCGCAGTCGAAGGCCTGCTGCAGGCGGGAGATGTTGGAGGCGAAGGTGGCCATGATGATGCGCCCCTCGGCGCTGGCGAATATCGGCGCCAGGCCGTCGCCGACGCTGCGCTCGCTGGGGGTGATGCCCTCCTGCTCCACGTTGGTGCTGTCACTCATGAGCAGGAGCACCCCCTCCTCGCCCAACCGGGCCAGGCGGGCCAGGTCGGGAGGCGTGCCGTGGATGGGGGTGTGGTCGAATTTGAAGTCGCCGCTGTGGAGGATCGTCCCCACGGGGGTGCGCATGGCGATGGCGCACGCGTCGGGAATGCTGTGGGTGGTGGCGACGAACTCGACGGGAACCTGGCCGCAGCTGATGGTGTCGCCGGCGCGCACCACGTGCAGGTCGGTGGCCTCGAGCAGCCCGTGCTCGCGCAGCTTGTTGCGCAGCAGGCCCAGCGTCAGGGCGGTCCCGTACACGGGGACGGGAAGGCGCGGAAGGATGTACGGCAGTCCGCCGATGTGGTCCTCGTGGCCGTGGGTCAGCACGATGGCGCGCACCCGCGAGGCACGCTCGAGCAGCCAGCTGATGTCAGGGATGACCAGATCAATGCCGAGCATGGCCTGCTCGGGGAACATCAACCCGGCGTCGATGACCACGATGTCGCCGCCCACCTCGACAGCCATGAGGTTGCGACCGATCTGGCCCAGACCGCCGAGCGGGACCAGCCGGACCGCCGTGACAGCGGCGGCCGCGGTGTCGGATGCCGGCGTCAAAACAGCGACAGCTGCCCCTCGACGGACGGCGCGGGCGCCGGGTCGGCCTCGACTGGCGCAGCCCGCGGGAAGGGAGCGGGGCTGGGCGCAAGGCCGAGGCCGAGGCCGAGCGGCTCCGCCGCCTCCGGCGCCGCACCGGTGGCCGCGCGCCAGGCGGCGAGCCGGCGCTCGGCGTCGGCCTCGGCGAGGTAACCGCGCACGAGCTCCATGTCCTCCTGCAGGGTGCTGAGCATGGCCCCGTTGTACAGAGCCGCCGCGGGGTGGAACAGCGGCACGTACAGCCGCTCCCCCACGCGGATGCGCTTGCCATGGATACGACTGATGCCCGGCTGACCGGGCAGCAACCGCGCCCCCGCATGGCGCCCGAGCACCAGGATCACGTCAGGGCGGATGAGCTCGACCTGTTCATCCAGGAAGTGGGCGCAGGCGGCCACCTCGTCGGGGTTGGGATCGCGATTCTGCGGCGGGCGGCACTTCAGCACGTTGGTGATGTAGATGTCCTCGCGGTGCAGGCCGATACCCTCGACGAGCTGGGTGAGCAACCGCCCCGCGGCGCCCACGAAGGGAAGCCCCTCGCGATCCTCGCTCTCCCCGGGGGCCTCGCCGACGGCCATGATCCGCGCCCGCACGGGACCTGCGCCCGGGACGGCCTGGGTGCGGGTCCGGTGCAGCGGGCAGGCCGTACACGCACAGATGCCACTGTGCAGCGCGGCGAGAGCGAGATCGGCGCCCGCCGCGGTCACCCCGCGCGGCTGCTCACGGCGGTGTCGAGGGGCAGCCCGACCAGCTCGGGCAGCGAATCCAGCAGCACTCCCAGCTGGGTGCGGCGCTCGTCGTCGAGCCGCACCATGGGCAACCGCAACGAGCCGCAGTCGAAGCCGATGTGCTGCAGCGCGGCCTTGATCCCGATGGGGTTGGTCACTGCGAAAAGGCCCCCGAAGAGCGGCAGCAGGCGGGCGTTCAGCGCCCTGGCGGTGGCCAGGTCGCCGGCGGCGGCGGCATCGACGACGCCTCGCAGCGCAGCCGTCGCCACGTGCGCGGCCACGCTGATCACGCCGTGAGCGCCGACGCTCATGAAGGCCAGGGTCAGCGCATCGTCCCCGCTCCAGACCAGGAAGCCCTCCGGAGCCTCCGCGCAGATGCGGGCCACCTGGTCGACGTCACCGGCGGCCTCCTTGGTGCCGGCGATGTTGGGATGCCGGGCCAGCCGCAGCGTGGTGGCCACGCTGAGATTGACCCCGCAGCGGCCGGGGATGTTGTAGAGCACCACGGGCAGGCCCACGTCGGCGATCGCCTGGAAATGCGCGATCAGCCCCTCCTGGGGCGGGCGGTTGTAGTACGGCGCCACGACCAGGGCCGCATCGGCGCCGTGAGCGGCCGCCTCGCGCGTCAGCGCCACACTGTGGGCGGTGTCGTTGGTGCCCGTCCCCATCATCACCGTGCTGCCAGTGAGCTCGGCGCGAACCCGGTCGAACAGCTGCCAGCGCTCGGTGTCGCTCAGCGTGGGCGACTCCCCTGTGGTGCCGTTGACCACCACGCCGTCGCAGCCCGCCGCGACCAGCGCCCTGGCCAGACGAGCGCCCTGCTCGAGGTCGACGTCACCATGGCCGTCGAACGGCGTGACCATGGCGGTGAGCAGCCGCCCCAGGGCGCGTGGCATGCGACCGATTGTAGGCAGGGCGGCCGGCGCGGCCCGCCGTCGGCCGGCCCGCGGACCCGCCTCAGAGCCCCAGGAGCTCGCGGTCCGGCGCTTCCAGGGTGGCGGCGACGAAGTGCATGGCCTCCTCCTCGCCATCCCTCGCCACCCGCATGGCGGCGTAGACGCCGGCGGCGAGCAGCAGCCACAGACCGGCGAGCAGGGTGAGCAGAGCGAGGAAGGCTCCCGGGATGAAGTTGACCAGGATCGCGAGGGGGACGATGATCACGGTGATCAGCCCCAGCAGCCCTGCGGTCCCCGTGAGCGTGGCCGCGGCGGCGCCGCGCCGGCGCAGCTCGTAGCGAACCTCAGTACCGCCCGCGCAGGGAATCAGGGTGCCGTCGACGCGGCGTTCCATCGGGTTGAAGGAGGCGCCCTTGGACTGCACCCAGAAGGCCGATCCCTGGACGCCGCCGTCGAAGCGGCTG
>DATDHG010000147.1:0-15845 GCA_036521675.1 Candidatus Dormiibacterota bacterium | reverse complement strand
GCGCCCGCATCGGGGGTGGTGCGCGCGAAAACTGTGTAGACGTCCGCGTCCGGAGCGTTGGAGATCCACAGCTTGGCGCCGGTGAGCCGGTAGCCGCCCCCGTCAGGGTCGGCGCGAAGTGTCAGCGCTCCGGCGTCGGATCCCGCCTCTGGCTCGGACAGCGCAAAGGCTGCCACGGCCTCCCCGCGGCAGACCGCGGGCAGCCAGCGAGCCACCACCTCGGAGCGCCCCGACTGCAGGATGCCGTACGAGCCCAGCCCCTGGAGGGCGAGCGCGGTCTCCGCCTCCACGCACTCGGACGCCAGCGCCTCGCGCAGCATGCAGAGCACGGTGGCGGACACAGCCTCCGGCTGGGCACCGCCGACCGATTCCGGGAACAGCAGCGCCAGCAGGCCGTGCTCCGCGAGCGCCCTCACCAGCGGGCGGTTGACCTGTCCCGGAGTGCCGGCGGCAGCCACCGAGGTCAGGTGCTCGCGGGCGACCCGCCTGGTGTCTTCGACGAGGGCTGTCTTCTCCTCGGTGCGCATCAGCGCACGTCCCGCTCGACGGACGCGATGGCCTGCTGTTCGCGGCGGCGCGCGGTGCGCCCGGAGAGGTACTGGTTCGGCCAGGGATGCCCGGCATTGCCCTGGTCGATGGCGGCGTTCAGCGTCCAGTATGGATCGACCAGGTGCGGCCGGGCGATCGCACAGAGGTCGGCCCGGCCCGCCAGGATGATGGTGTTGACGTCGTCGATGCTGGCGATGCCGCCGACTGCCATGGTGGCGATGTCCGCCTCGTGGCGGATGCGGTCGCTGAACGGGGTCTGCCAGAGCCGGCCATAACGCGGCCGCTCGCGCTTGTCGACATTCCCGGTGGAGGCATCGATCAGGTCGCAACCGTGCGCCTTGAGCGCCACCGCCAGGCTGACGGCGTCGTCAGCGCTGAAGCCGCCGTCGATCCAGTCGGTCGCGGAGATGCGCACCGCCATCGGGCGGTCCTCGGGCCACACCGCGCGAACGGCGTCGAAGGTCTCGAGCGCCAAACGCATGCGGTTGTCCAGGGAGCCGCCGTACTCGTCGGTCCTGCGGTTGGTGACCGGCGAGAGGAACGACGAGACCAGGTAGCCGTGCGCGAAATGCAGCTCGAGCAGGTCGAAGCCAGCCTCCGCCCCCAGCGTTGCGGAACGGACGAACTGCCCGATCACCTCGTCGATGTCGGCGCGCGTCATCTCGCGGGGCACCTGGCTGTGCGGCATGTAGGGAAGCGGCGAGGGAGCGATCACCTCCCAGTTGCCGGCCGGCAGCGGCTCCTCGTTGGCGATCCACATCAGGTCCGTCGAGCCCTTGCGTCCGGAGTGGCCCAGCTGCAGGCCGATCCGTGCCGCCGTCCTGCGGTGGACGAACTCGACGACCCGCTGGAAGGCCGCGCCCTGCCGCTCGTTCCACAGCCCCGTGCACCCGGGGGTGATGCGTCCGATCGGGGAGACGCAGGTCATCTCGGTCATCACCAGTCCGGCTCCGCCCACGGCGCGACTGCCGAGATGGACGAGATGCCAGTCGTCGGGAACCCCGTCGACCGCGCAGTACTGCGCCATCGACGACACCACGATCCGGTTCGCCAGGCGCAGCCCGCGCAGTTCGAAGGGGTAGAACATCGGCGGCGTCTGCGGGTCGGCGGGGCGCAGCTCAGGCGGCGTGCGGCGCCACATCCACTCCGTCAGCTCGCCGACGAACGCCTCGTCGCGCAGGCGCAGATTGTCGTAGGTGACGCGCTGGCTGCGGGTCAGCATCTGGAAGGCGAAACCCTCGGCATCGAGGTGGCGATAGCGGCGCACTCCCTCGAACCACTCGCGACTGGTGTGAGCGGCGCGCTGCGTGCTCGCCACCAGCGGCCGCCGTTCGGCCTCATACCCCTCGAGCGCGCGCTCCACGCCGGCGTGCGAACCCAACGCGTCGGCCAGGGCGATGGCGTCCTCCATGGCCAGCTTCGTCCCCGACCCGATCGAGAAGTGCGCGGTGTGCGCAGCGTCGCCGATGAGAACCACGTTGTCGTGATGCCACGTCTCGTTGCTGACGGTGACGAACTCCAGCCAGCGCGAGTTGTTGCCCACGAACGGATGCCCGTCGAGGTAGCCGGCGAAGACCCGCTCTGCAAAGGCCATCGCCGCCGGGTCGCTGGCTCCCGGAGCGAGCGGCTCGCCGGCGCCGCGGTCGAGCCCGGCGCGCGACCAGGTCTGGGCGTCCATCTCCACGATGAAGGACGACATGGTGTCGCTGTAGGGGTAGACGTGCGCCTGCACCAGGCCCGCCTCGGTCTCCACGAAGATGAACGTGAAGCGCTGCAATGGTCGGGCCGTGCCCAGCCAGATGTACTTGGCGCGGCCGTGCTCGAGCGTGGGCCGGAAGTGGTCGGCGTAGCGACGCCGGACCGTGCTGTTGACGCCGTCGGCTCCGACCAGGAGGTCACACCCGCCGCGCAGCTCATCGGGATCCACCACCTCGGCGGTGAAGCGCAGGTCCACCCCCACCTCCTGGGCCCGCTCGGCGAGGATGTTCAGCAGTCGCTGCCGTCCCAGCGCGGCAAAGCCATGGCCGCCGGAGCGAAGACGGCGGTCGCCGACGACAACGTCGATCTCCGACCAGTGGCGAAACTCCGCCTCGATGCGCGCGAAGCTGGTCGGGTCGGCGGCCCGCAGGTTGTCGAGGGTCTCGTCGGAGAACACCACCCCGAAGCCAAAGGCGTCGTCGGGACGGTTGCGCTCCAGGAGCGTGACGCGGTGGTCGTTGCCGGCGAGGCGCAGGAGGATGCCCAGGAGCAGCCCTCCCGGGCCGCCGCCAGCACACACGATCTTCATGGCGGGACTGCCGGTCAGCCGCGGGTACCCGGCGGGTCCGCGGCGATCACCGCGGTCGCCAGCACCTCCACCTTCGCCTCGGGCACCACGAGCTCGGTGACGCCCACCAGCGCCATCGCCGGGAAGTGGCGCCCGAGATGGCGGCGGTAGACCCTGCCGATCTCTGCCAGGTTATTGCGGTACTCGTCCATAACCGTTGTGTACAGCTGCATGGTGACGACCTCGTCGGGAGCGGCGCCGGCGGCCGCGAGGGCGGCGACGACGTTGCCCAGGGCGACGTCGAGCTGGGCCGCCAGGGTCGTCTCGGTGACCCGCCCGTCAGCATCGCCGCCGATCTGCCCGGCGACGTGCACGGTGCGTCCGGGCGCGCTGACCACGGCGTGGGAGTACCCGACCGGCGACGCCAGGTCAGGGGGGTTGACCAGGAGGTGCGGGGTGGTCACCGCCCGCTCCACCGCGGGGGACGGCCCTCGCTGAAGGCGGCGTGGAACTCGGCGTGGTCGCGCGTGTTCATCAGCAGCGCCTGGGTCAGCGCCTCGTGCTCGAGCGCGCCCGCGAGGTCCATGTCCTGCTCGCGGCTGAGCAGCAGCTTGGTGGCCGTGTAGGCGAGGGCCGGCCCGTCGGCGAGGCGTCGCGCCAGCGCGATGGCCTCGTCGAGGAGCGTCTCGGCGGCGACCACCCTGCCGGCGAGCCCCATGGCCACAGCCGCCTCGGCGTCGACGGCGTCGCCGAACATGAGGATCTCGGTGGCCCGCCCCAGGCCGACGACGCGCGGCAGCAGGTACGCCGCCCCCATGTCGCCGCCGCTGAGGCCGACCTGGGTGAAGAGGAACCGGAACCTCGCCTCGGGGGCGAGGATGCGGAAATCCGCGGCCAGCGCCAGCACCGCCCCGGCCCCGGCGGCGATGCCGTTGACGGCGGCGATGATGGGCAAGGGGCACTCGCGCATGTTCTGGATGACGGCCCCGGTCATGCGCGTGAAATCGAGCAGGTCGCGCGCGTCCATGCGCAGCAGCTCGCCGATGATCTCGTTGACGTCGCCCCCCGAGCAGAAGCCCCGGCCTTCACCGGTGAGGATGACCGCAGCCGCATCGCTGCGCAGAGGCAGCTGGTGGAACAGCTCGCGCAGATCAGCGTAGACCTCGAAAGTCAGGGCATTGAGGCGCTCTGGCCGGCTCAGCGTGACCACCGCGACACGGTCGGCGACGCTGACGCGGAAATGCTTCCAGTCCGCCGTCAGCGGGACCGACGCGGAAAAACGGCTCACCCGTGCTCCTGGCGCAGCCGGTAGCGCTGCAGCTTGCCGGTGGGCGTGCGGGGTAGGGCTTCCACGAAGCTCATCGCCCGCGGGTACTTGTAAGGCGCGATCTCGGCCTTGACGAAGTCCTGCAGCGCGGCAACGGTCTGCTCACTGCGGGGGACGCCATCGCGCAGGACCACGAACGCCTTGACGATCGAGCCCCGATCGGGGTCGGGGACGCCGATCACCGCCGCCTCGGTGACGTCGGGATTGCGCAGCAGCGCCTCTTCGACCTCGGGCCCGGCGATGTTGTAGCCGGAGGAGATGATCATGTCGTCGGCGCGTGCCTGGAACCAGAAATAGCCCTCGCCATCACGGAGATAGGCGTCGCCGGTGAGGTTCCAGCCGCGCTGGACGTAGACGCTCTGGCGGGCGTCGTCCAGGTAGCGGCAGCCGGTCGGCCCGCGGGCCGCGAGCCGGCCCACCTCGCCGTCGGCGACGGGTGCTCCCTCGAGGTCGACCACGCGCGCCTCGTAGCCCGGCACCGCCCGCCCCGTCGAGCCCGGCCGGATGTCGTCGTCGGCCGCGGCGATGAAGATGTGGAGCATCTCCGTTGACCCGATGCCGTCGATGATTCGCTGACCGGTGGCGGCGTGCCACGCCTCCCAGGTCGCGCGGGGCAGGTTCTCCCCGGCGGAGACGCAGCGGCGCAGCGTTCCCATCTTGGCGTCCGTGAGCTTGAGCATGGCGCGGTAGGCGGTGGGCGCGGTGGAGAGAACGGTGGCGCCGTGGCGCGCGATCGCCTCGGCGAGCAGCTCGGGGCTGGTGCGCTCGACGAGCAGGCTGGTCGCGCCGGCTCGCAGTGGGAACACCAGCATCCCCCCCAGTCCATACGTGAAGGCCATCGGTGGGCTGGCCACGAAAAGGTCGTCGCCACGGGGCCTCACGATGTGCCGCGAGAAGGTGTCGGCGATGGCCAGAACGTCGCGGTGGAAGTGCATGCAGCCCTTGGGGGCGCCGGTGGTTCCCGACGTGAAGGCGATCAGGCAGACGTCGTCGGCCGCGGTGGGGGCGGCCTCGAAGTCGGTCGCCTTGGTGCGGCTGAGCTGGATGAGGTCGTCCGCGTCCTCGCCACCGTAGGCGACGATCGGGAAGGCGACGGCCATGCCGTCGAGCTCGGCGCGCAAGCGCGCGTCGCACAGCGCGGCGGCGGGCAGGGACCGGTCGATGATCGGCCGGAGCTCGGCCTCGCGCAGCAGCGGCATGGTGGCCACGGCCACCGCGCCCGCCTTCATCACCGCCAACCAGCACGCCACGCCCCAGGGGTTGTTAGGCCCGCGCAGGAGCACGCGGTTGCCGGGCACGATGCCGAGTTCCTCGACGAGGACGTGGGCGACCTGGTTGACGCGACGGCGCAGCTCCTCGTAGGTCCAGGTCTCGGCGTCCGTACGCAGGCAGGGGCGGTCGCCGCCGAGCTGGGTGATGGTCGCGTCGAGCAGCTCGGCCCCGCAGTTGAGCCGCTCCGGGTAGTCCAGCTCCGGCAGCGTGAGGATCAGCTCCGGCCACGCTTGGCGGTCGGGGAGGTGGTCGCGCGTGAAGGGGTCGACGTGGGCCGAGTGGAGGACCGCCATCGTGGTGCTCCCGCTGGGGTGGCTGCGCGTTCTCGGACGGTACTGCGTGGGCAGGGGGCGCGGGCAGATGCCGTCGCGGGCGCTCGTCCGGTCAGGTCATCCTTCACGTGCCGGAGGTCTGACATGGCAACTCTCGATCCTCAGCAACAGCGCGCCCTCGCGGTCGAGCTCTTCAACCGGACCTGGGAGCTGATCGCCAAACCCGATCGTTCCGGCCTTTCTGGCCGACCTGGCCGACCTGCTCGGTTGATCGTGGAGTCGCTCGGGTGACCGGCTCGACGCGGATCCGTCAGCGCTCCCGTGACAGCGGTGCGGCACAGTCGGGCGATGGGTCAACGCGGTCGGTTCGCCCTGGCGGCGGCGTTTGCGGTCGGGTTCGGCGGGTTGGTGCCCGTCCCCGCCGCTGCTGCCGGGCCGGTGATCGCCGGCTGCCCCATCTTCCCCTCGGACAACATCTGGAACACGGACATCTCCACGCTGCCCGTTCATCCCCGCGGCGCCGCCTGGCTGGCGAGCAGTGGCGGTCCGCAGCTTCACCTTCATCCCGACTGGGGCCCCTCGGGCGGCACCGTCCCCTACGGCATCCCGTGGCAGGTCGTGGATGGCAGCCATCCCAAGGTGCCGGTGACCTTCGACTACGCGAGCGAGAGCGACCCGGGCCCCTATCCGCTGGGCCCCGACACGCCCATCGAGGGGGGCTCGGCGAGCGGTGGCGATCGCCACGCCCTGGTGCTGGAGAGCGACACCTGCATGCTCTACGAGACCTTCGACACGCACTACGCGCCGGGGGCCTCGCACGCCGGGTCAGGGGCGATCTTCAACCTGCGCAGCGACCGGCTGCGGCCGTCAACGTGGACCAGCGCGGACGCCGCCGGGCTGCCCATCCTGCCTGGGCTGGTGCGCCTCTCCGAGGTCTATGCCGGCGCCATCAACCACGCCATCCGCTTCACCGTACAGCGGACCGATCGCAGCTTCCTCTGGCCGGCGCGCCACCAGGCGGGATCGGCCAGCGACCCCAACCTCCCGCCGATGGGCGCGCGGTTTCGCATGAAGGCGGGAGTGGACATCTCACGGTACAGCCCGGCAGCGCGGGTGATCCTCACCGCCATGAAGCACTACGGGCTGATCCTCGCCGACAACGGTTCCAACTGGTATTTCCAGGGCGACGCCGATCCCGGCTGGGGGGATGCGGTGCTCAGCGAGCTGAAGACCATCCCGGCGGGAGACTTCGAAGCGGTCGACGAGTCAGCGCTGATGGTGTCCGCCGACTCGGCGCAGGCGCGTCGCTCCGGGCCCGCGCCTCACCCCCCGCCCCCGCCTCCCCCGGTGGCTCCGGTGAGCCATCCGGTCGCACCCCCTCCCGCCGCGCCAACGGCGGCCCCCGTCGCCGCAACGGCGCCCACCGCCGTGCCGCCGCCGGCCACCGCCACCGCGGCGGCGACCGGGTCGCCGCTGATCGGCGGGCTCGCGCGCCGCCTGCCGGCCGGTCCCGGTGCGGCCGAGCCGGCCCTCGCCGGCCCCGTCGATCGGGGTGGGGTGCTGCCCACCGGGCGTGCCGCAGTGCTGGGCATGGCCGCCCTGTTCCTCGCCGTGCTCGGTCTACTCGTCGCGCTCAGCACCAGAGGGCGCGGGGCGAGGCGGGGTACGGAGAACCCCGAGACCCCCTGATCCGCCAGAACCGAGTCAGGGAAGGCGCCGCGCCCGCAACGGGTCTCAGCGACCCTTCAGAGTGGCGCCGACGGCCGCCTCCACCCGCGCCCGCAGCACCGCCTCCATCTGGGCCAGCAGCCGCATCTCACCGTTGGCGGTGGCCTCGGTGTCCTTGTCGAGCTGGTGCAGGAGCGGGCCGCCCAGCTGGGCCAGGCCTCCCACCCCCGCCGCCGGCGGCGGCGCGGCGCGCGGCACCGCCGGCGCGACCGGCACGGCGGGCGCGGGGGAGCTCTGCGCGAGGTGCGGCCGCGCCCATTCCACCACCTGCCCGACCGCCTGCACGCCGCTGCCGGCGAGATGGACAAGGAGCACGACGAGCAGGACCAGACCGGCCACCTCGGCGCCGATGACGATGCGGAACCAGCGCGGCAGCATGGGCGACCTCCACGATCGGATCGGCGGCCGCCCCTCGTGGCCGGGAGGGCATCAGTCTACACAAACAAGAATGTGGCAGTGCTCAGGGGGCGCCTTTGGGGGCACGCGCCCGGGGCGGTTTGGCGGCCCGCCGCCACGGTGATGATGCGAAGATGAGCCCCCTTGGCAGCCGGGGAGCCCGTCGCAACGGGTGAACCTCGGGGACAGGTGAGACAGGAAGTGAGGCGATCGCTCGGCGCCGGCGCCGCCCTCAGCCGCCAGCTCAGGCGGCTGGACTCAAAGCTGGGCATCGACCACAGTGGACGCAGCGAATGGGTCTGGGCGATCCCGGCCGTCACCCTCCTGGCGACGCTTGGGATTGTCCTGTACATGGGCGTCGCCACCGACATGGGGGTGGGAGTGGCGATCCCGGTGGGCCTCATCGGCGGGCTCTTCATGGCGGGGATGTCCATCGCGTACATGACCCCCATGGATGAGGAGCCGGATGGTGAGGGCCCCGAGCCTGGTTCCGGTGGGGACGGGCCCCCCGCTCCGCGCGACGGCGGTCCGCCAGCGTCGTGGACCAGCGTACCGGCCCCACCCCGCCCCCCAGACACCGCCGGGAAGCCGCAGGAGCGCGACGCAGTCGGCGCTTCCCGCTGACGTTCGGCCGAACCCGCCCTAACTCACCCGATACCGCGGACCCTCACCGGCGACCCGGGTCGCGCGTCCCTCATTGACCAGCTTGTCGAGGTGCGCCTGCACGCTCATGGCGGCGTACGGCCACAGCGTCTGCGGGTATTGGGCATAGATGGCCGGAACCAGCTCACTGGGCGTCACCGGCGTACCCCGCTCCCGCGCCGCGCGCAGCACCTGCGCCTCACGCTCGCGCCGGTGCACCCGATACTCGTCGATCAGCGTCGCGGCGTCGTCGACGCGAGCGCCGTGGCCGGGGAGGATGGTGGCCGGGCGCAGGCGCTTCACCCGCTCCAGCGACTCCATGTAGTCCGCCATGTCGCCGTCCGGAGGCGCGACCACTGTGGTCATGCCCTGGAGAATATGGTCGCCGCTGTAGAGCGTGCGGCTGTCGGCGTCCCAGAAGCACAGGTGATCCGCGGCGTGCCCAGGGGTCGCGACCGCCTCCAGCGTCACCGCTCCCGCGCTGATGCGCTCGCCATCCTGCAGCGGCAGTGCTCCGTCATCGGCACGTCCCGGCTCCAGGCAGCGGATCACCGCCCCCGACCGGGCCGCCAGCGCGCGCGCCAGGGGTCGGTGGTCGGGGTGGGAATGCGAGAGCAGGACTGTGCTGATCCGGCCCAAAGGCTCGGCCGCGGCGACGATCGCGGCGAGGTGGCGCGCGTCGTCAGGCCCGGGATCGATGCACAGCCCCTCGCCTGCGTCAAAGCAGAGATAGGTGTTGGTCCCCGGTCCCGTGAGCGCCGATGGGTTGGGGGCGAGCACCACTGTTGGGGGCGGTGCGCTCATAGCTGACCACCCAGGGAGGCGAGCTCGTCGGGGCCGGGCAGGTGGTCAGGCAGCGGCATCCCCAGGCCCTCCCAGGAGAAGAGGATGTCCGCCACCGGACGCGCGCCGAGCGTGGCCAGCACGCTGTCGACGTCGCGATGGTGGGAGAGCTCGGCGAGCATGATCTGGGTGGGCGGCATCAGAAAGACGTCACCGTGGCCATGGCCCGCGAGCACCTCTGCCGGGGCGAACCAACCACCGAGCTGCGCCTCGGCGGCATGGAAGGCGTCCACCTGGTCCGCCGGCGCGCGGGTCGCGAAGAAGCGGGTGTCGAAGCGGCGCGGAGAGCCCACCGGGGTGATGCAGTGCGCCACGTAGCGCAGCGCCTCCACGTGCGCTCGCCGTCCCAACGCCACCAGCTCTGCTCCGAACGAGGCGCCCCGCTGAACGCGGAGCCGGGCGGCTTCGAGCGTGCCCGCATCGGGGTCGGCTGTCGCTCCCGCTCCCACGGCCAGGAGCAGCCCCGCCTCCTCGAAGACCTCGCGCACCGCGCACACGTGCAGAGCCGCACACAGGCGCAGCGCTGCGGCGTCGCCGTCGAGATGCATGCGCGCCGCAGTGGCGCCGAGATCGATGTCGGCCAGGGGTGCCAGCGTCTCGTCCGCCGCATCCCCGGCATCCACCGAGCCGCCCGGAAAGACATAAGCACTGCCTCCGAAGTCCATCTCGGCGCGGCGTTGCTGGAGGTGCACCTCGACGCCAGTGCCGTCGCGGTCACGCAGCAGGACCACGGTGGCCGCGGGACGTGCCACCACCGCGTCGGCCGGCGGCGCACTCTCCGTCACGCCGTTCATTCGACCACGCGGACGCAACGCCGCGCCGCGTCTGGCGTGAGCGCCGGCTGCGATCTGACAGAGCCGCCGGCTCAGCCTGAGACGATCTCGACGGTCCCCGTGAGCGCGGGGCCGATCTCCCGCGCCCCCTGCCCGGCGATGAGGCTGACCCGCGCCGACCCCACCATCGACGGGCGCAGTGTGACGCGCACGCTGATCACCTCCTGGCCGCTGAGCGACCCCCCGCAGGCCCGGCCGCCGGCGAAGGGCACAGTCTCCAGACCCTGGAACTGCGCCTGCGTCGCACCCACCGCCCCGGCCGGATCGCTGTGCAGGATGACGCAGACGGGGCTGATCACCGCGCCGCTGGTGTTGTCGAGGGCGACCGGCAGGATGTAGTCCTGCCCCACCGGCATGCTGGACGGGTAGCGACCCGAGATCTCAGCGTGCGGGTCGCGGCCGCCGGTGGTCAGCAGCGGCACCACTGCGGCGAAGAAGCCGCCCAGGAAGATGGCCATGATCACCATGGCGACACGCAGTTCCACAGGGATGCGGCGCAGGGGGGCGAGCCGCCGGCCCAGCGGCGCCAGCGCGCGGCCTGTGGCCTCTACCGCCGAGCGGGTCGCTCGCTCAACCCGCGACTCACCCGGACGCATGGCTCGCAGGGTAGCGAAGGGAATCTCGCCTCCGACCCCGGACGGCCTAGATCGACACTGGCGGCCGGTAGTCCCCGAACACCTCGCGCATGGTCCCGCAGATCTCCCCGAGCGTCGCGTAGGCGCGCACCGCCTCGATGATGGGCTCCATGAGGTCGGCCCCGCCGTCAGCCGCGGCTGCGCGCAGCGCCTCGAGCCGGCGTGTGACGGTTGCCAGGTCACGCTGAGCACGGTGTCGCTGCAGCCGCGCGATCTGGTCACGCATGACCCTTTCATCGGGGCGGAAGATGGGATGGGCGCCCGCCTCCTCGGTCTCGGTGTATTTGTTGACGCCGACGACCACCTTCTCTCCGCTGACGATCGCCTGCTCGGTGGCGTACGCCTCGTCCTGAATCTGCTGCTGCATCCACCCCGACTCGATACAGCGCACCGCTCCGCCCTGTCGCTCCACCTCGTCGAGCAGCCGCTGCGCGCGCCGCTCCAACTCGTCAGTGAGCGCCTCCATGAAGTACGAGCCCGCCAGCGGATCGACCGTGCTCGTGACGCCGATCTCCTCGCCGATGATCTGCTGGGTGCGCACGGCGATGCGCTGCGCCTTGGTGGTGGGGAGCGCGAGCGCCTCGTCGTAGCAGGACAGCGCCATCGACTGCACCCCCCCCAGCGCCGCCGCCAGGGCCTGGATCGCCGCGCGCACGATGTTGTTCTCGGGCTGTTGCGCTGTCAGTGTCGAGCCGCCCGTCTGCGTGTGGGTGCGCAGCATCCACGACTGCGGCTCGGTGGCGCCGAAGCGGTCGCGCATCACCCGCGCCCAGAGCCGCCGCAGCGCGCGGTACTTGGCGATCTCCTCGAAGAAGTCGGTGTGGGTGTTGAAGATCCAGGAGAGCTGCGGCGCGAAGTCGTCGACCGCCACCCCCCGGGCGATGGCCGCCTGCACATAGGCGATGGCATTCGCGATGGCGAAGGCCATCTCCTGCGGCGCCGTCGAACCCGCTTCGCGGATGTGGTAACCGCTCAGGGAGATGGGGTTGAACGCGGTGGCCCGGCGCGCGCAGAAGGCGATCAGGTCGGCGGCCAGGCGCAGCGACGCGCGGGGCGGATAGATGTACGTCCCGCGGGCCACGTACTCCTTGAGCACGTCGTTCTGGGCGGTCCCGTCGACCTTGTCGGCCGGCACCCCCTGCTTCTCCGCGGCCACCACGTACATCGCCACCAGCACAGGCGCAGGCGCGTTGATGGTCATCGAGGTGCTGACCGTGTCGAGCGGGATGCCGCTGAAAAGCGCCTCCACGTCGTGCAGCGAGTCGATGGCCACGCCCACCTGGCCGACTTCGCCGGCGCTGCGCGGGTCGTCGGAGTCGAGGCCCATCTGGGTGGGCAGGTCGAAGGCCACACTCAGGCCGCGCTGGCCGCTGGCGAGCAGGAACCGAAACCGTGCGTTGGCGTCGTCGGCGGTGCCGAAACCGGCGTATTGCCGGATGCTCCACAGACGGCCGCGGTACATGGTGGGCTGGATGCCGCGGGTGAAGGGGAACTCCCCCGGCAGGCCCTCATCGTCGAGGGCGTCGTGGTGGCCGAGGTCAAGAGGCGTGTAGAGGCGCTCGACAGGGATGCCGCTCCCGGTGCGGAACTCAGGGCTGCGCTCACCACGCGCCAGACCGCGCGCCAGCGGGCCCTGCTGCCAGCGCTCGAGGCCGGCGCGGTAGCGTCGCGCGGCGTCGCCCGCCGGCCGCGGCTCCTCGCCGGGCGCCACCACCGGCTGCGGGTCGGTGATCATGGCAACGAGCCCCTCTACGAGGTTGCGGAAGACGATCAGCATACGACCGCCGGCGCTGCCGGCCGCCTGTGCCACACTCGTGCGCCATGCCCGGCAGCCTCGACGAGCGGCTCGTCGCCGACGTCGCCCGCCGCCTCGGTGAGGGCGAGTTCCACTACACGGACCGTCAGCTCTGGTACGCGGTCTGCGCGGAGCTCGAGCCCGCCGAGCTGACCCGCGGCCTGGCGTTGATCGTTCTCGGGGTCGCGCTGATCGCGATCGGCGTGGTCTTCGGCATCCTGGCCACGGTGTTTGTCGCCGTGCTGGTGCCAATCGGCATGGTGATCACCGGGATGGGCGTCCAGACGCGGCGCTTCGAGCGCAACCGGCCCGCCACGCGCGCGCTCATGGTGTCCTACGACGCCTTCGTCCGCGAGACCCTCGCCCCCCTGCGCCAGCGCCATCCCGCCCGCCTCGCGGGCCTGCTCCCCGCTGACGGCCTTCCCGAACCTGAGAGCGCGAGCGACGGGCTGCCCGAAGCGACGGCGCTGATCGTCTGCGATCGCGGTGAGACCGCCGCCCTGCTCAGTGCCCTGGCACCTGTTGAGGCTCCAACGTGGCACGCGGTGGTCGAGGCGGATGCCGCACCGTTCCTCTCCAGGACCCGCGTCCATGCGATCCACGACGCCGACCCCCGCGGCTGCGCGCTACCGCTGCGCCTCGCCGCGGGCGGAGCGCGGGAGGTCGTCGACCTCGGACTGCGTCCCGGGCAGCTCGGCGGCCACCGCCTGCAGGTGATCGAGGGGGCGCCGTACGTCGTCAGCGCCGAGCTCAGCACCCTGCTCACCCCCGATGAGGTCGTGTGGCTGGCGATGGGCCGGCGCGTCGAGCTGGCCATCCTCACCCCGCGGCAGCTGGCCGAGGGGCTCGCCCGCGGGCTGGCGGCGATCCCCACCCCACCCCCCGGGGCGGCGCCGCACGGGGTGGCGCTGGCGGGCGAGGCGCTCCTCGCGACTGCCCCTGAGGAGGCCAGCGCCGTCGTGTAGCCGCCGCGCCGCCGTGGAGCCGCCGCATCGTCGGGCGGTCAGCCGCGATCGACCTGGGTCTCGCTCCTGGCTCCCACCAACACCGCCATGTTCCCCCGCGGGTGCCGGTTCTCGTGCATGAGCTGGTGACACAAACCCACCTCGTCGAAGGCAAACGTGCGCGAGAGGCAGGGATCGACCTCACCGCGAGTCACCATGTCGTTCAGCGCGGCCGCCTGCGCGTCGTTGGCGAAGTGCGAGCCCTGCAGGCGCTTCTGGCGCATCCACAGGTAGCGCAGGTCGACGGTGGCCTCGTAGCCGCTGGTGCCCGCGCAGATCACCACCATGCCGCCGCTGTCGCACACGAAGGTGGAGGTGGGGATGGTCTCCTCACCGGGATGCTCGAAGACGAGCCTGGGATTGATGCGTTCGCCGACCACCTCCCACAGCGCCTTGCCGAAGGCCCGCGCCTGCGCCAGCCAGGCGCCATAAGCCTGGTCGTCGCGCCAGTCGGGGATGGCGCCCCAGTGGGTGAAGTCGCGGCGGTTGAGGTAGCCCACCGCCCCCAGCTGCCGGCACCATTCGCCGCGCTCCGGATCGCTGACCACGGCGACGGGCCGCGCCCCCCTGGCGCGCGCGATCTGGATCGCCTGGCAGCCCAGGCCCCCGGAGCCGCCCCAGACCAGGACGACGTCGCCCGCCTCCACGGTGTGGGGCGGCCAGCCCATGAGCATCCGGTAGGCGGTGGCGCCCACCAGCATGTAGGCGGCGGCCGCCGCCCACGGCAGGCCTGGCGGCTTGGGCAGGCACTGGTGAGCCTGGACGCGGGTGAACTGGGCGAAACTGCCCCAGTTGGTCTCGTAGCCCCAGATCCGGCTGCTGGGCGCAATCATGGGATCCCGCCCCGCGCGCACCCAGGGGTCCTCGGCGTCCCAGACGCCGCAGTGGATCACCACCTCGTCGCCCAGTGCCGGCTGCGTCACCCCTGCGCCCACCTCGACGACGATCCCCGAGGCGTCGCTGCCACCGATGTGGAACTCCTCGGGCTCCCCCGATTGGTTGCGCTGGCGGATCACGTCGACGGGCCGCCCCAGTGCCGCCCAGACGTTGTTGTAGTTGACGCCGGCGGCCATCACGTAGACGAGCACCTCGCCGCGTCGTGCGCGGGGGGTGGGAATCTCCTCGCGGCGGAAAGCATCCTGGGGTGGGCCGTACCGCTCCGGCCGCACCACCTGGGCGAGCATCCGCCGGGGAATGGCGCCAGGCTCGGGCATCTCGCCGAGGTCGCACAGCTCTCTGGAGATCGTGGCCACCGACCCGCTGCTCCTCCCTCGTCCGTCTGGGCGCCGCTCGAGAGCGCGCGGCGACGATACACAGCCGGCTCAGCGCGACGGCCGGTCGGCCCGCCGGTAGACGAAGCGCAGCCCGCTGAAGACCGCGTCGATGCTGCATTCCTTGTTGTCGACCAGCCCGGCGTCGAGGCCCGTGCCTTGCACCAGGGCGAAGTCGAGCTCGGTGGGGACCTTGCTGGCCCGCTTCGGCCACGCCACCCAGAGGCCGCCGTCGAACTGCAGGGTGGCCTTCAGCGCCCCGAACTCACCCTTGAGCTCGGCGGCTGAGGCCGGGAACCAGAGCACCACGTCGCTCCCCGCGGCCGGGGCCGCGACCAGCGCGACCCCGGAGGGAATCTCTCCGAGGCTGTCCCGCAGCGTAGGCGGCGCGCCGGCCAGCGCCACCCGCGCCCCGGAGCGGATGCCGAGCTTGCGCCACAGCGGGACGTGGGAGTAGTCGCGCTCGGCCATCAGCGGCCCGTCAGACGCGCGGGGGTGTCGCCATCGCGCCCACAGTAGTCGCCCCCGGCTCCGCGGCCGCCCCCGCGGCCCGCGTATCCTGGCGGTTGCGCACCGGTGCCGGGCCCCCGATCTCTGGCGCTGCGTCCATGGATGCGTCGGCGTGTCCGCGGCATCGTGCGTGCCGAGGCTGGTGGAGGTGGCGCCGTGGACTTGAACGACCTGTCCCCGCTCAGCGTCGATGCCGCCTGGTACGACGCTCCGGAGACCTGGCACAGCTTCGTCGGCGCCATCGACCTCAGCACCGCGCGTGCCGACGAGGTCGAGCTCTGGGGCGAGCTCGGCGCGCTGATCGCCGCGGCCGGCGGTGGCGCCGCGTCGCCAGATCCCGTCTCCGTCGCCGGGATCTGAGGTTCTCCGGCCAGGGCCACCGCGCCCGCTATCCTCGCGGCCATGCCCGCGACGGCCGCTCCCCTGCTGGCGGCAGCAACGCGGCTCCTCGACAGGCGGGAGCCCATCGAGCGCCCGCTCGCTGAGCAGCTGGTCGCCCTCC
>DATDHG010000146.1:0-2762 GCA_036521675.1 Candidatus Dormiibacterota bacterium | reverse complement strand
CAGCCAGCTAGCCACGCTGGGCAGCACAGCGCGCGACCCGCGAGACCGACTGTGGGCAATGCCCCGTCCGGGTGGGGGGACCCGTGACGTGGCGCGGGCAGCGCTCCGCCGGACGACCGGCAATCCGCGAGCGGAGCGGGGCTGGGGAGCACCGCGCAGCGGCTACCCGGTACGTCCGTCCGGCGCAGCGGCTTCGAGCCACCCAGCGTTCTCTACCGCATCGCCGCCTTCGTCACCCGCTCCGCCTCACGCCGGGCCTCCCGCTCGGCGAGGGCCTGGCGCTTGTCCCACAGCTTCTTGCCGCGCGCGACGCCGATCTCCAGCTTGATCCGGTTGCGCTTCAGGTAGAGCCGCAGCGGTACCAGCGTCAGCCCCTGCTGGCGAACCCGGCCCTCCAGGTGGTCGATCTCCCGGCGGTGGAGGAGCAGGCGGCGGCGCCGCTCCGGCTCGTGGTTGCGGAGGTTGCCCTGCGCGTAGGGGCTGATGTGGACGGCGAGCAGCCAGGCCTCGCCGTTCTCGACGCGCACGTAGCCGTCGCGGAGCTGGGAGCGCCCGGCGCGCAGCGCCTTCACTTCGGTGCCGTGCAACTCGATGCCTGCTTCGAAGGTCTCGAGGATCTCGTACTCGTGCCGCGCCGGCTTGTTGCGGGCGAGCACCGGATCCTTCTCGGCGCGACGGGCGGCGGTGGCCATGCTGCACTTGTACCCCGTCACCGGCTCGCCAGGCGGCGACCACTCAGCTCGCGGGCACCGGGGGCCGCAGCCGGCGGCCGCGCAGCCAGGCGGCCGCGTCCATGGCGCGCCGCCCCGCGGGCTGCACCGCGTCCACGCGGTAGACGCCCGCCCGGCACGCCACCTCGACGCTGTGCTGCCCGGCGCTGAGCAGGGTCCCCGGCACTGCCGCCGCGGCGCTCTCCGGCACCGGTTCGCCGCTGAGCAGGCGCAGCGGCTCGCCCGCCAGCGGCGCGGTGCTCCCCGGCCAGGGCTGCAGCGCGCGCACGTGGCGGTCGACCGCCGGGGCGTCGAGCTGCGACCAGTCGAGCAGCCCATCGGCGCGGCTGAGCCGCGGCGCCAGCGTCGCCGCGGCCTCGTCCTGGGCCTGGGGCGGCGGCTGCTCGCCGCGCTCCAGTCGCGCCAGCACCTCGACGAGGAGCGCCGCGCCCAGGTGGGCCAGCCGCTCGCCGAGCTGAGGCGCCGTCTCACGCTCCCCGATCGGGGTGGCGCGCGCTGCGTAGACCGGCCCGGTGTCAAGGCCGCTGTCCATGCACATGATCGAGACCCCGGTCTCACCGTCGCCCGCGAGGATGGCCGCGCTGACAGGCGCGGCGCCCCGCCAGCGCGGCAGCAACGAGGCATGCACGTTGATCCCCCCCAGCGGGGCGCCGTCGAGAAGCTGCCCGGGGAGGATCTGCCCGTACGCGGCGACGACCAGCGCCTGAGGTCGAAAGGCGAGGAGCGAATCGATCGTCGCCGGCTCACGCAGCCGGGGCGGGCGCAGGATGGCCAGCTTCAGCCCGGCGGCCGCAGCCGCGACCGGACGCGGCGCGGGCCGCCCGCGGTCACCGGGGCGGTCGGGCTGGGTGACCACGACCGCCACCTCGTGGCCCGCGGTCGCGCAGGCGCGCAGCGCCGGCACGGCGAAGGCGGCGGTTCCCAGGAAGACGACCCTCATCGGCGGCCACCCTAGCCACTGCCGAAGGTACATCGCTCTACCATCCGCGGCGCGCGACCCCAGCACGCGTGCCAAGACGGAGACTCCGATCGTGGACAACCAACCCCTCCCCGGTCAGCCGGCGTTCGCCCCGGGCAGCCTCCCCCTCCCCGCCGCCGCCGAGGCGGGGGTGCTGAGCCTCGGCGAGCGGGTCATGGGCATCACCTGCGTCGGCTTCCTGGCCGCGGTCGCGGGCGTCGCCGCCGGCGCCCACGGGCTCAACGACGCCCACACAACCACGGGGCGCTACCTGCTCTGGGTGCTGGTCGACGTCGCCCTCCTGCTCGCGGTGATCGCCCTGGCCGAGGTTCCCGGCCTCGGCCTGCTCGCCTACGTCGGGTTCACCTTCGTCACTGGCATCGTGCTCGCCCCGCTCATCCACAGCATGTCGCTGAACGGCCAGAGCGCGGTAGTGGCCCAGGCCTTCTTCGCGACGGCGGGGATCACGCTGGGGTTGACCCTCTACGCCCGCGTGACCACCCGCGACTTCTCGGGCGCGGGTCCCTACCTCTTCGGGGCCCTGCTGGGCCTGGTGATCATGAGCTTCCTGCAGCTCTTCTTCTACTCGCCGACCACCGACCTGATCATCGGAGCGATCGGCGTGGTGCTCTTCAGCTTCTACCTGATCTACGACATCCAGCGCATCACGCGCTCGCTGAACACGCGCGGCAACGCCATCCGGCTCGCCCTGAGCCTGTACCTCGACATCCTCAACGTCTTCGTCAGCCTGCTGCGCGTGCTCGGCAGCAGCCGGTAACGGCGGTCAGACGGCGAGGAGCTCGTAGCCCTGGGCGGCGGCCTCCTCGGTGCCGGCCTCGACCTCGTGCAGGGTATCGAGCGAGGTGAGCCGGTCGACGAAGAGCACGCCGTCGAGATGGTCGATCTCGTGCTGGATGGCCCGCGCCAGCAGCCCCTCGCCGCGGATGCGCACCGCCTTGCCGGCGCGGTTGAGAGCCCTGGCGGTCACCTTCTCGGCGCGAGTCACCTCGCCGATCAGCCCGGGCACCGACAGGCAGCCCTCGTAACCGGTCTGCTCCCCGCTGCTGCGCACG
>DATDHG010000145.1:0-40053 GCA_036521675.1 Candidatus Dormiibacterota bacterium | reverse complement strand
GTTCGCAACCTGGACATCTGATGGTTCCCTGCCGCGCCCTTGAGGCGCCTTCCTGTGATGCCTGAGCCCTCGCTGCCGATCGCGCTGGACGCGATGGGCGGGGACCACGCCCCGGCTGCGGCCGTGCGCGGTGCGGCCCTGGCGGTGCGCGAGCTGGGCGTGCGCGTGGCGCTGGTCGGGCGTCGCGCCGACGTGGAACGCCAGCTCGCGACGCTGCCCCCAGAGGACGGCGCGGCGCTCCCGGCCCTGAGCGTCGTCGACGCCGCCGAGGTCGTGGCGATGGACGAGCACCCCGCCGGCGCTGTGCGCAGCAAGCGCCACGCCTCCATCAACGTCGCCTGCCGTGAGCTCGCCGAAGGCCGCGCTCGGGCAGTGGTCAGCGCCGGCAACAGCGGGGCGGTGCTCGCCGCCGCGCTGCTCGGCGTCAAGCGCCTCGCCGGGGTCGCCCGCCCCGCCATCGGGGCGCTGATCCCCGGCCCGGGTGAGCATCGGACCTTCCTGCTCGACGTCGGCGCCAACACGGACTGCAAGCCCGAATGGCTGGCCCAGTTCGCGGTCATGGGCAGCGTCTACGCCACCGCGATGCTGGGCGTGGCCAACCCCCGCGTCGCCCTGCTCAGCAACGGCGAGGAGCGCGGCAAGGGCAACGAGCTGGTCCAGGCCGCCGACCCGTTGCTGGCCGCGATCGGGGTCAACTTCGCCGGCAACGCCGAGGGCAAGGACCTCTTCAGCGGCGCCGTCGACGTGCTCGTCTGCGACGGCTTCGCCGGCAACGTCGCGCTCAAGGTCGCCGAAGGCGTCGCCGAGTTCCTCTTCGCCTCGATCAGCACCGCGGCACGGACCTCGCTGCAGGGCCGGCTGGGCGGCGCTCTGCTCAAGCCCCGGCTGCGCCCCCTCCGTGACCAGGTCGACTACCGCAGAACCGGCGGGGCGCTGCTCCTCGGCGTCGCCGGCGAGGTGGTGATCGCGCATGGCCGCAGTGACGCGTTGGCCATCATGAATGCGCTCCGGGTCGCCGACCAGGCGGCGCAGCGCGATGTCAGCGGGATCATCGGGCGGCGCCTCGCGATCAGCGCGCCCGCAGCCGATCGCCCCGCGACGACCAAACCGTCGCCGCAGCCCTCAGAGCCCTCGAGGGAGCCGTCCACCGCATGAGCGTCTTCGACCCCGGAACCGTCCGCGACATCGACCTCGAGCAGGAGATGCGCTCGTCCTACATGGACTACGCGATGAGCGTCATCGTCTCGCGCGCCCTTCCCGACGTGCGCGACGGGCTCAAGCCGGTGCAGCGCCGCATCCTCTACGCCATGCTCCAGGAGGGGATGACGGCGGGCACCCGCTTCAAGAAGTCGGCGTCGATCGTGGGCGAGGTGATGAAGAGCTACCACCCACACGGCGACGCTCCCATCTACGACACGATGGTCCGCCTCACGCAGCCCTGGGTGATGCGCTACCCGCTGGTCGACGGCCAGGGCAACTTCGGCTCGGTCGACGGCGACCCCGCGGCGGCACCGCGCTACACCGAGGCGCGCATGGCGCCGATCGCCATGGCGCTGGTCGAGGACATCGACAAGAACACCGTCGACTTCGCCCCTACCTACGACAACGAGAATCGTGAGCCGACAGTCCTGCCCACCGCGATGCCCAACCTGCTCGTCAACGGCGCCAGCGGCATCGCTGTGGGCATGGCCACCAACATCCCGCCCCACAACCTCAGCGAGGTCGTCGACGCGCTCGTGTACCTGGTCGACAACCCCGAGGCCACCACCGAGGACCTCACCCATTTCGTCAAGGGGCCCGACTTCCCCACCGGGGGCACCATCTACAGCAGCCAGATTCCCCAGCTCTACGGGACCGGGCACGGGCGCATCGTCATGCAGGCGCAGGTCGATTTCGAGGAGTCGAAGTCGGGCCGCGAGCAGATTATCGTGCGCGAGCTCCCCTACCAGGTGAACAAGGCACGGCTGATCGCCAACATCGCCGAGCTCGTCAAGGACGGCAAGCTCGACGGCATCGCCGATCTGCGCGACGAGTCCGGCCGGCGTGAGCAGACGCGCGTGGTCATCGAGCTGAAGGCCAACGCCCGGCCCAACACCGTCCTCAACAACCTGCACAAGCACACCGCCCTGCAGAGCACCTTCGGCGGCCTGATGCTGGCGCTGGTCGACGGCCGGCCCGTGGTGCTGGGCGTCAAGGCGATGCTGCAGTACTTCATCGAGTACCGCCGCACAGTCGTGACGCGGCGCACCCGCTTCGAGCTGGGGCGCGCCCGGGAGCGCGCCCACATCCTCGAAGGGCTGATGCGCAGTCTCGAGCACCTGGACGAGGTCATCGCGATCATCCGGGGCAGCGACGACGTGCGCACCGCCCAGGCGCGCCTCGAGGAGCGCTTCGAGCTCAGCGACCGCCAGTCGAAGGCGATCGTCGACCTGACGCTGGGCCGGCTGACCCGGCTGGAGGCGGCCAAGCTGCGCGATGAATACGAGAGCCTCATCAAGGAGATAGCCCGCCTGGAGGGCATCCTCGAGGACCGCCGCAAGGTGGACGTCATCGTCAAGGACGAGTCGCTGGCGCTCAAGAAGCGCTTCGGGGAGGCGCGCCGCACCGAGATCCGGCCTGGCGACCCGGCCATGACCGAAGAGGACCTCATCCCGCGCGAGGAGGTCTTCGTCACGCTCACCAACCGCGGCTACATCAAGCGTCAGCCGCTCACGACCTACCGCATGCAGCATCGCGGTGGCAAGGGCGTGGTCGGCGCCAAGCGCAGCACTGACGAGGACTACGTCGCTCATTCCCAGGTGGCCTCGACGCACAGCGACATGCTCTTCTTCACCAACCTGGGCCGCGTCTTCCGCCTGCGCACGCATGAGATTCCCGATGTCAAGCGCCAGGCCAAGGGCCTGCCTGTGCAGAACCTCATCGACATCGAGGCGCAGCGCGAGAAGGTCACCGCCCTCATCTCCATGGCCTCCTTCAGCGAGGAGCAGTACCTGGTGATGGTCACGCGTCAGGGACAGATCAAGAAGACCCCGCAGGCGGCCTACGCATCGGTCCGCCGCAACGGCCTGATCGCCATCAATCTTCAGGAGGGCGACGAACTGGGCTGGGTGAAGGTGTCCTCGGGCGGCGACCAGGTGCTGGTCGTCACCCGCCGCGGCAAGGGCGCACGCTTCAGCGAGAAGGAGGTCCGCCCCATGGGACGCGACACCATGGGCGTGGGCGCGATGCGGCTGCGCGCCGGCGACGAGATCGCCGGGTTCGACACCGTGCGCCCCGACAGCTACGTCCTGGTGGTCACCCAGCACGGCTTCGGCAAGCTGACCCCGATCGACGACTACCCGGTCAAGTCACGCAACATCCAGGGCGTCTATACCGTCGATCAGACGGCGCTCGCCAAGATCGGGGAGATCGTGGGCATGCGCATCGTCGAGCAGCTCGACGAGGAGCTGATGGTCATCTCCACGCAGGGACAGGTCATCCGCATCCCGCTGGAGCAGGTGCGCATCAGCGGTCGCCAGACGCGCGGCGTGATCATCATGCGCCTCGCCGACGGCGACATGGTGGGCTCGGTGGCCGGCGTCGGCGTCGCCGACGACTTCGAGGCGTAGGCCGGCTACAGGAGCGCGACCGGCGCGCCGGCTCAGCCCCGGCGCTGCTGCCGCAACGCCACCTCGATGCGGCGGATCCACTCGGTATCCGCGACGGCCGGCTGCGGCGGCTGCCAGGTGGGTGGACCTTCGCCCCTGATTGCGGCGATGACGGTGCGCGCGCCGCCGTGGACCTGGTAGAGGTCTGGGGTGGCGCGCAGTGCCGGCACCACCGCCTGGGCGATGAGCTCGGCGGCGCCGGGATGGGTCAGTTCGACGGCGCGGCCGAGGTGGACGAAGCCCAACGCGCCGGCGGCGGAGGCGGTGTCGGTCACCGGTCCCGCGGCGGTGAAGGCCCCGCGCCAGGGGATGGTCAGGAGGTCGAGCGTGCGGGCGATCACAGTGGAGGCGCGTCCCCGCTCCAGCCCCGTCCCGATCGAGCTGGGCTGGAGGCTGAGCCATCCTTTGGCGCGGTCGATGGGCGAGGACAGGCGCACGATGTCGGGGACCACGCGCTCTCCCTGGCGCTCGGAGAAGGCGAGGCCACTGTCGAGCCACGGCCACCGGCCGGCGAGCTCCGCCAGCCGCACCCCGACCCCGACCGGCTTGGCGAACATCAGCACGTCGGTGGCCAGCGCGAACGCCACCATCGCGACCGAGCTCGGCCTGGTGCCGTCGATGCCCGTCGCCAGGTCCACCGCGAAGACGGCGACGTTCCACACCGCCGCCCCGATCAGGCTGCCGAGCTTCCGGGGTGACCACCAGCCGGTGAGGAGCCCCAGGCCCGCAAACAGCGCCGTTGTAGTGGCGACTGCGATGCCCATCGGTGAGACCAGGAGCAGCCCCGCCACCAGCCACACCAGCACGGCGTGCAGCGGGCGCAGGTCGATGGTGAGGGTCAGCAATCGCTTGACGACCCACGGAACGAGGAAGACCGACAGGTAGGCCGCCACCCCGAGGTGGTCGTGCAACCACTCCACGCCCTGGGCCCAGGCGGCGCCGAGCAGCCCGATCAGCCGCGAGGCCAGCCCCAGCAGCTGGCCGAGCGAGGCGGAGAGCCCGTGCCACCAGCCGGTGTCCGCATCGCGCGGATGCGCGGCCAGGTCGGAGAGGTGTTCGAGGGCCGCGTTCACGTCGCCGAGCGCGACCCGTCCAGGCGGGGCGGGCAGGTCGGCGGCGTCCGGGGCCACAGCGCTCGAGAGCGCGCAGGCGGCGACCGCCTGGCCCGACCGGGGGAGGTCGTTCCGGACGCGGTCGTCGCCGGCCAGGCTGCGCAGCCGGTCGACCCGGGCGCGGCCGTCGTCCCCGCGGATGAGCACCTCGACTTCGGTGACCGCCACGGCCACCCGGGTTCGCCCGCCCGCGACGTACTCGACGAGGTCGCCTGGCGCCAGGGGGGATCCCCGCGGCGCATCGGCGGGCATGCACAGCGCCGCCATGAGGGCGGCAGCGTCGCCACCCCGGGCCACGACCCCCGACGCCACCGCCCCCCCGGCCCCCGCCAGCGCAAAGACCGCCGCCACCATGTGGACATCGCCGCCAGGGTCGGCGAAGGCCACGCCGACCTCGCTCAGGGCCGCCTGGTGCAGCTGGAGGCGGCTCGCAGCGAAGGCTCGTGCGTCGACGGCGGTCAGGGCCATCCACCCCAGGCCCGCGATCGCCAGGGCAAAGGCGGCGGCGCGGCGGGGGCGCTTCACGCCGCGTGCGCGGCGGCTTGGGCCTGGGCCCAGCAACCGTCACGGGCGCCAACCTCAGGCGGGGGCGCACTGCCGCACCCGGGTATGGGCCGGCGCAGCGCGACGAAGGCCACCACCTCCAGGCGGCCCGGGCCGCGACCGTTGCGGGCATCACGCGCATCCCCGCTGACCACCAGGCCCAGCAGCACGGCCTCACCGCGGCTGTCGATGGCGAGGCGGCGCTCTGTGGCCGCGAACAGGCCGCGGCAGTCGTCGTCGGGCGTGGGGAATCCGGCAGACGACCGGGCGAACACCGAACAGGACCCGGGGCGGCCCTGGATCCTGCCGCTGAGGTCGTCCCGCGTCCATGGGGGCAGCTCGAGCAGCCACGCCTCGACGTCGTGGGCGACCGCGTCAGCGTCGTTCTGAGCGCGCGCCGCCTCGGCGCCGATCGCGAACGCGAGCGCGCCGATCATCCCCAGGATGGCGACGAGGACACTCGCGAGCATCACGATCATCGCCATGGCGCCCCGCTGGGACGTTCCGCGGCAGCCGCCGTGGCTCACGGGCAACCGGGTTCGAGGCTCATCGCCAGCTCCGCGTGGGGATGGAAGCCCAGCGCTCCGAGCGGTCCGCCCGCGGGGATGTCGACGCGAGCCAGGATGCGCCCGGGGGCCAGCGGGATCACGGTGGCCACGCCGCCCCGGGCATGGGCGTCCGGGTCCAGGGCGTCGAGGCTCGGGCGGGTGGTCTGGTCACAGACCACGGCCTCGCGGGCCACGGCGCGGACGTCGTTCTCGGCCTCGGCCTGGAGGCGGGCCAGCGCCATCACCTTGCTCACACCCGCCAGCACGACGACGAGGAGGGCGGCGCAGGCGACGAACTCGAGCGTCTCAGCGCCGCGCTCTCCACGCCG
The DNA here is from genome assembly GCA_036521675.1 of Candidatus Dormiibacterota bacterium. Classification (GTDB taxonomy): domain Bacteria; phylum Chloroflexota; class Dormibacteria; order Aeolococcales; family Aeolococcaceae; genus DATDHG01. The sequence goes on along the minus strand of DATDHG010000145.1, from coordinate 33,874 downwards.
TCGCCGGGTCATCCCCTGGTTCCGGTGAGCATCGCCTTGACGGGATGGAAGATGGCGTTGGCCAGGTCGGCGCCGAATCCGTCGCTCCCCGCCATGTGGGTGGCGGCGCCGAGCGCGGTGGCCACCAGCCCGCCCAGGGCCACCCACTCCAGCGACTGCGAGCCGCGCTCGCCGCGGCGGCCGCCTCGTGCTGTCAGCGCGAACAGGCGCCGCTCGAGGAACCTGACGATCATGGGTGCTCTCCTGTGTGGTTCTGCCGTGGCATAGCCATGACCCTACACAGGCGTGTCGTAGCCCGCAAATCGCCGCCGCGATTGGGGCCCAGGCATGATGCGCGGGATGCGCATCGCCTACCTCGGTCCCGAGGGGACCAACTCCCACGAGGCGGCCCGGCGTCACCACGGCGAGGGCGCAGTCCTGGTCCCGTACCCCGACATCGCGACTGTCATCGCGGCGGCCGCCAACGGGCTCGTCGACGAGGCCATGGTGCCGATCGAGAACAGCACCGAGGGCAGCGTGACCGTGACCCTCGACCTGCTCATCGCAGCTGAGGCGCCGCCGATCGTGGGCGAGACCGTGCTCCCGGTGCGCCACCACCTGGTCGCCCGGCCCGGGACGCGCCTCACCGACGTGGAGCGGGTGGTCTCGATCCCCCAGGCCACTGCCCAGTGCCGCGGCTTCCTGCGCCAGCGCCTCCCGGGCGCTCAGCTCTTCCCCGCGCTGAGCACCGCCGCTGCGGTGGCTGCCTGCGTCCACTCCTCCAGCACCGCCGCCATCGGCACCGAGACCGCGGCGCAGCTCTACGGGATGTTCGTGGTGGCGTCGGACATCCAGGACTCGGCGGCCAATGCCACTCGCTTCGTCTCCCTCGGCAATCGCCCGCCGGCGCCGACGGGACGCGACCGCACGTCGATCGTCTTCGCCTTCGCCGCTGACCGGGCCGGCTCCCTGGTGGGCGCTCTGACCCCCTTCGCGGCCCGCGGCATCAACCTCTCCAAGATCGAGTCCAGGCCTACCAAGGCGGAGCTCGGGAAGTACCACTTCCTCATCGATTGCGAGGGCCACGCGGAGGACGCCGCGGTGGCGGCCGCTCTCGACGAGGTGAGGGAGTTGACAGTCGACCTCCGGGTCCTGGGCGCCTACCCGCGCGCGGTGTGAGCGGCGACCCCTTCTGGCCACGGCCCGCGCCGCTGCCGGCGGCCCGGCCGCCGCGGCGCAGCGACGTGGTCGTCGTGGGCGCCGGCATCACCGGGGTGGCGATCCTCCGAGAGCTGCAGAGGACCGGAATCGGCGCCGTGGCGCTGGAGCGTGATCACCTCGCCGCGGGTGCGACTGGCCGCAACGCGGGCTTCCTGCTCACGGGAACGGCGGCGCACTACGCGGCCGCGGTGCAGGCCCATGGCAGGGCGGTCGCGGGCGAGGTCTGGGACTTCACCGCCGCCAACCACGACCTGCTCCTCGAGGCCCTGGGACCCCGGGCGGCGAGGAGCGCCGGCCACCGCCGTGCCGGCGCCTGGACCCTGGCCGCCGGCGCTGCCGAGGCTCTGGAGCTCGGTGAAGCGGCGGAGTGGCTCGGTGAGGACGGGCTCCCGGGCACCTTCGTCGCCGCGCCGCGAGGGGCCCCGACCGGCTGCCGAGGAGGACTGCTCACGCCCCGAGACGGCGAGATCGACCCGGTGACGGCGACAGCTGCGCTGGCCCGCGCCTGCCTGACTACGCAGCCGGGCAGCCTCATCGAGGGGCAGGCGGTGCGTGGGCTCGAACCCGGTGCACAGGGAGTGTTGGTCCACTTCGATCACGGCGAGATCCACGCCGGAGCGGTGGTACTGGCCACCAACGCCTGGATCGCCGAGCTGGCCCCACAGCTCGGCATCCAACCCGTGCGGGCGCAGATGCTCGCCACCGCGCCGCCCCAGGCACGACGCGACCCCCGGGGCCGGCCGGCCTACTCCCATCGGGGCCATCGCTACTGGCGACGGCTGGCCGGCGGCGCGCTGCTGCTGGGGGGCTGCCGGGAGGCGGCACCCGAGGAGGAGCAGAGTGCGGATCCGGTGCCCACCGCCCGCATCCAGGCCGCGCTGGATCGGTTCCTGGAGGCAGACCTGGGGATCGAGGCCACCGTGACCCACCGGTGGGCCGGGATCATGGGCTTCAGCCCCGACGGGCTTCCGCTGGTCGGCGCGGTTCCCGGGGCGCCCGGCGTCCTCGTCTGCGGTGGCTACACCGGGCACGGGATGGGCTTCGCGGTCCACGCAGCCCGCATCCTGGTGCGCCATCTCGGCGCCGGAGCGCCGATCCCGGGCTGGCTCGACCCGAGCCGTGATGGGAGGCTGGGCCTCACCCCCCGCTGAGGGCTCCGGACGCCGTCAGGACGAGATCAGGCGGCCTTGCCGATCTTGTAGATCTTGGTACCGCAGACGGGGCACGTGCCCTGGGTCGCGGGCTTGCCGTTCTTCATCGTGACCGCCTGGGGGTCCTTGATGTCCCGAGACGCCTTGCACTTCATGCAGTAGCCGGTGACAGCCATTGACCTGTCTCCTTCGAGGGGGCTAGGCCCCTTTTGCGCAGGGGCGGATGGCCATACCGGCCGCCGCGGATCGGGCCGCATTCTATCGGCGCCGAGGGCCGCGTGGTGAGATCAGCCCGAATTCGGCCCGAGTTCGACCGGCCCGCGCTGCGCGAGTGACGCCGTCAGCGAGTCCCGTTCGGAGGTCTTGGCGGCCTGCTCGACCCCCCCGGAGGCGGGCTCGAGGGAGCCGGCGCCCGGCGCACGGCGTCGAGCGGCGGGTCGTCATCATGTCTTGCGGACTGGTGTTCATCACAGGAGCGAGCCATGCGGACGCGTCGACCGGGAGGTCAGAGCCGCATCGACGAGGCCGTGCCCGCCGCCGCGGTGGCCGGGACGCGCTACGCGAACATGAGCGCGGTCAACCGGTAAGGCGGTCAATAGACCCATGACTGTCGCGGTGAGCGACCGGACCCCCGCGCCACCGTTGGTGGTCGGCCGCGACCTGCCGCCGGGCCCCCATCTGCCGCAGACGGCCCAGATGCTGCTCTGGTTCCTGGCGATCGTCCCTTTCAGCCGTTGGTGCCGGCGCCACTACGGCAGCACCTTCACCATCAACCTGCCTTTCAACGGGCTGGTCGTCCAGGTATGCGATCCCCACGGCGTGCGTCAGGTCTTCGCGGCGCCTCCAGACGATGCGCGCGCCGGGGAGGCCAACCTGGTGCTGCAGCCGCTGTTGGGTAGCCGGTCAGTCCTGCTCCTCGACGGGGCCGAGCACCTGCGCGAGCGCCGCCGCATGCTCCCCGCCTTCCACGGCGATCGCCTCCAGGCCCTGCGCCCGCTCATCGAAGAGATCACCCTCGACGAGCTGCGCCGCTGGCGCACCGGCCACGAGCTCGCGCTGCGCGGCCCCATGCAGCGCATCACGCTCGAGGTCATCCTGCGCGCGGTCTTCGGGGTCGACAAGGGAGCGCAGCTCAGCGACATGCGCGACGCGCTGGGAGCCCTCCTGTCCACCAACGGCCAGGTCGGACTGCTCCCCGGACTGCGCCACGACTGGGGACCGCGCAGCCCCTGGGGCCGCTTCCTGCGCAACCGGGCGCGCGTCGACGACCTCGTCTACAGGCTCATCCGCGAACGGCGCGCGGAGGTCGAGCACACCGCGGACAGCGCGCGCAGCGACATCCTCCACACCCTGCTGCTCGCGCGCGACGCCGATGACGGCCGCTCGATGACCGACGCCGAGCTCCACGACGAACTCCTGACCCTGCTCGTGGCCGGACACGAGACCACCGCCACGGCGCTGACCTGGTTCTTCGTGCTGGTGCTGCGCCATCCCGCCGCCCTGCATCGGCTGCGCGAGGAGGTCGAGGCGGGCGCGTCGACCGAATGGCTGGATGCCTGCATCCGCGAGACCCTGCGCGTCCGACCCGTCATCCCCGTGGTGGCGCGCCGCCTGTACGCCCCGCTGCAGGTGGCGGGCCGGGTGCTGCCCGCCGGCGTCGCGGTGGCGCCGAACATCCTCGTCACCCAGCGAAGCGAAACGGTGTTCGACGGCGCGCTGAGCTTCCGGCCCGAACGTTTCCTGGGATCGCGCCCCGACCCCGGCACCTACTTCCCATTCGGCGGCGGCACGCGGCGCTGCCTGGGCGCAGCCTTCGCCCACGCCGAGATGCGCGCGGTGATCACCACCGTGCTGCAACACGCGACGCTGCGACCGGTGGGCCGGGATGAGCGCATCCGCCGGCGGGCAGTCACGCGGGTCCCTCGCCGCGGCGGTCGGGTTCGGGTGACCCGCCTGGCGGTCTGACGCGTGTCGTCGTGGTCAGGAGCAGAGCACTTAAGTTGACCCGTTCCGGGTAACCCGGAGTGATCTCGCCGTCCTGCACCTGTGAGATGTGCCGAAGGCAGGCCTACCTCTCGTACCAGCCCTCGAGGAAGGCGCGCCCGAGGGTGCCGTTGAACAGGGTGAACATCAGCCAGGCGGGCGTCGCTCCCCTGTCAATCTCGATCCTCTCGGCTTCGACGGCGAGGACCGCGAAGATGTAGCGGTGCCTCCCGTGCCCCGGCGGCGGCCCGGCGCCGCAGTAACGCGCCATCCTGGCGTCGTTCGGGAGCTGAAAGGCGCCCTGCGGGAGCCCCGAGCCGGACTCGTCCCCGGCGCCGGCGGGCAGCTCGGTGACGTTGCCCGGAATGTTCACCACGGCCCAGTGCCAGAAGCCGCTGACCGTGGGCGCTTCGGGGTCGCACATGGTGACCACGAAGCTCTGCGTCCCTGACGGGAACCCGCTCCACGAGAGCTGCGGGGAAACGTCCTGGCCGCCGGCGCCGAAGATGCCGCTGACCTGCGGCATCGCCAGCCTCTCGCCCTCCCGCAGGTCGCTGCTGGTCAGTGAGAAGGCGGCTGCGGGGGGGAGGTTCTCGTAGGGGCTCCAGGTCATCTGGACTTCTCCGTCATGAAGTGGAGAGTTGATCGAATACCGAGGCCCCGTCGCGGTCCCGCTGGGCGGCAGCATTTACAGCATGCCACAGCGCTAGCCACGCGTAGGGCCTCTCGTCGTGGACGCGGAGCAGGGTCAGACGGCCGTCAGATGACCGAGAGCGGATCGCGAGACCGCTTCTCTTCAAGTGAACCGGAGGTGAGAGTCGTGCCGGGACGCATCCCAGGAGGAGATCTCACATGCGTTGCCGTACGCATGAGCACGTGGAGATTCTCTCCAAGTGGTTCCTGGAAATGATTCTGAGCTCCTTCCGCTGTCGATTCACAGGTCAACGACGTAGCAGGCATGGTCGCTGATGGGTCGACCGGCGGAGTTGCGCGGTTGAATGGTCGTCACCGCTCGGACGACCCACGAGGACGGGACGCAGATGTGATCGATACTCTTCATCCCCGGCAAGCTGTGTGGCTGATCCGCTGTCGCGGCGACAAGGCGGAGCCGTCCGAGTGCGCTGCGCAGGGCGACCTGGCCGTCACGACTGCCGCCGGACAACGGTCCATCCAGTGCCTGGTTGAAGTCGCCGGCAAAAACAAGGTGCCGATCCGGCCGGTGCATCCGCACCATCTCGATCTCACGCACCTGCTGCTTCAGGACGTGCAGGAACAAGGCGGTGCCGGCGTGATGTCCTCCGACGCCCGTCGGGAGGTACGGGGCCGCCGTCCCCCACGGAAGGACGCTTCCGTAGATGAGGAGGCGTTGCGGCCCGAGGTCCACCTCGACGGCCGCCGTCAGCGGATGCGAGCTGAGCGCGCATCGATTGGCACGTGCACTGGTCGAGACGTGCACGGCAGTCCAGACATCGTTCCCCTCGCCATTCGGTGACTCGGGCATCGACCGAAAGGCGACGGTGGACGGGATGTCGACGGAGACCGGCGCCTCAGTGAGGATCCAGATATCGGCGCCGATGTCCCGCACGACCTCCAGGATGTCGCAGAAGCCCTTCCCGCCAGCTCGTCCGCGGTCGACGTTCCATGTGGCGATTCTCACGATGACGGGATCTTAAGCGCCCTCCCCACCGGCGCCGGCCGCCGCGCTGCAAGGATGTCAATAGTCGAGGGGCCGAACCTCGGTTGGCAGCGGCGACACGGTGCCGTCCGCGTGGACGACGATAGGTGACGTGAATGGCTGCCGCGTGTTTTTGGTCCCAGGAATCGGGCGGTAGTTCCACGGCTGCACGAGCAAATCGCCTGTGCCCGGGCGCCGCAGGATGGTCGACGCGAGGAACTCCGAGCTCCAGACGACCCGCCCGGTGTGCCAGTCGACGAGGCGATACAGCTCGCGCTCGTTCGAGTTGTCGATGTGGGTCACGGTAAGGACGCGGTTGTTGTCGTCGCTGAACGCGACGATGCCACCGTCCACCGTGGCCAGGGTCGCGCCGCTGTCCACGTCGCGGATCACGAAGTGGTTGTCCGCGCTCGACCACACGCCCGACGTCGAGCCGAGCGCGACTAGCCGGCCGTCGGGTGAGGCCAGGGTCGCCATCAGACCAGCCGTTGGCTGTGCCGCAAAACCGGATGCACCGACCGGGCTGCCGTCGCTGAGGCGCACGGCATGGACCGCAGCTACTACCACGTCGCCGAACGTGGTGCCGACGACCGCACGGTCGCCGGTGACGGTGCAGGCCAAGACGGCCGGGCCACCGTGGTCGCCGAAGACGCCGAATCGCGCGACGAGCCGGCTCTTTCCAGCTCTCGGATCATCGAGGAAGAGCGCACCCTTCGCGCCCAGACCGATGAAGGCTCCAGGGGGCGCAGGCGGGGTCGCCGGCATCATCGTCGGGAGGTACACGCCACCCGATTCAGTTCGGAAGGCGCAGAGGTACGCGGAGTCGTCGGCCCACACGACGCTTCCCCTGGCGCGTCCGATGACGGTGCCACCGCTCGCCGGGCGCGCGTGCAGCAGCACGATCGCGGTGCCATCCGGCGACTGCAGCGCGCCGAAGGGCTCGAACGCTGTAACCCGGATGGTGCCGGTCTCATGCCCCGACCAGTCGTACGCCACAAGTAGCTTGTCGTCAGTGGCATCGCGGAACCACACCACTGGGGCCAATCCCGAGGCGACCCTCCCGTCGACGGCGACAACCCACTGATCGTCTAGCGGCGCCCCCGGAGAGCTGCCACCCACTGCAGAGCCGGGTCCGCTCGCGGTCCCGCAGCCGGCTAGGAGGGCCGCGGCCAAGATCGGGGCTGCCTGCCGGCAGAGGCGGGTGAATGGCATCACGATCGGCCTCCGAGTGTCGCACGCGTCGAGGTGGTGGCCGACGGCCATAGCGACATCACGATGACGCGACCGAGGTGAGCTGGGTTCCCTGCATCAAATCTCGAGGGTAAGACCCCTCCCGAAGGGATTTGGTTTGCCTGGTGATGCCTGAGGGTTCTGAGACGCCCCGGTATCCAGGACTGGACCCGACCACACAGGTCAGGTCCAGCACCGCTCCCTCAAGCCCCGCTGGATTACCGCCGCGGTACATGCGCGGGCCGCTTCTCCCGATACGCGAGCAGGAGTTCCGAGCGCTGATCCGGAGCGAGATACTTCACCGCCTCGCGAACGGTGACGCCGGAGGCCCGCTGCGTGCGCGGCGCCAGCCACTCGAACACCTCCTGCCCACGGCTCTTGCCGACGTCGCGCAGCACCCAGCCGATCGCCTTGCGGACGAAGAACTGCGTCTCGTCGAGCATGGCGTCGGCGTAGCCGGCGAAACGCTCAAAGGGGACGCCGTTCTTGAGCGGCTTTAGCATCGCGAGCAGCGCAGCCCGCCGCACCCAGAAATCCTCGTCCGCGGCCCAGAGGTCGAGCTTCGGAGCAGCTCGGGGATGGCGCACCAGCAGCTTCCCGGTCACGTCGCCGGCGAGTCCATCGACGTACGCCCACGTGCGCGACTCACGGATCAACCGTTCGAGCAGCGCCAGGTCGCCCGGCACGACCAGCTCCGGATACGCGTCGAGCAGCATGGTCGCCGCCATGCGCCGTTCGTGTACCGGCCGCGACCACAGCTCCTTCACCAGCGCGACCAGCTCCGTATGCGCCAGCGAGGCATGCCCGCGAGCAAACGTCCTCACCTCACCTCGGATCTGCGCCACGGTCGCCCCCAGGTGCTCGAGCGAGCTCTTGAGGTACCGCTTCTCCGCAGCGGCGCGCTCCGGCGTCGCCACCGCCCCGAGCCGAGTCTCGATCTCTTCGGCGATGCGTCCGACATCGAGCCGCACCTCTACGGCCTACCCGCAAACGGACTCACCATCCGCACAACCAGCGTGCATCCACGCCCCAACGGAGCGGCGGATGCGGCCGGCGCGCGCCCAGGGGCGAGTTCCGCAGGACGCCGCAGGCGACCGAGGACTGTCTGAGCCCCGCGCGCGCCGGCCGCGTCCGCCGCTCCGCACCCACCTGCCCGTACACCTCGTCCAGGCAGCACCCGCCCGCTGGACGCCGTGACTCCGGGTCCGGGCGGTCGGCGTGCGTCCTGAGCACCTCCGCAGGGCGCCGCAGGCGGCCGAGGACAGAGCGAAGGACGCACCCGGCCGCCCGGATCCCGCGATCCCGCCGTCCGTCAGCGCAGCTCAGCCCGGAAGAAATCCAACGTCCGCCGGTAACTCAACTGCGCCGCCTCGGCGTTGTACACCTCGGGCCGCGCATCGTTGAAGAAGGCGTGCTGCGTGCCCGCATACCAGTGGAACTCCGTGGGCACGCCGGCACCCTTGAGCTGACGCTCCAGCGGATCGACCTTCGCATGGCTGGCGGAGCCGTCGTTCTCCGCGAAGTGTCCGAGCACCTTGCCACGTATGTTCTGGAACTGCGGTTTGCAATCAGGCCAGGGAATGACTCCGTAGTACATGGTGCACGCCTTCACGGCGGGCGCCAGTGTGGCCAGGTACAGCGACAGGCCGCCGCCCATGCAGAAGCCGACGGAGCCCACGGCGTCGCCGCTGACCGCGTCGTGCTGCACCAGGTGGCTGACGGCGCCGCCCATGTCGCGGCCGGCCTGGTCGATGCGCATGCCCATCGCCAGTTTGCCGGCCTCGTCCGGCTCGGTGGTGGTCGCGCCGTGGTAGAGGTCCACAGCCAGCGCGACGAAGCCGTCATCGGCGAGGCGGTCGCACACCGTCTTGATGTGCGGCACCAACCCCCACCACTCCTGGATCACCACTACCCCGGGGCCGCTGCCCGAGGCCGGCACCGCCAGGTAGCCCGAACAGCTGGACCCATTGCTGGGGAACTCGACCATCTCACCCACGACGCTCACCTCCAGTGCGCAGCGCCCCAACGGCGGCGACGTTCTCGCTGGTAACAACCAAAACAGAGGACGGACTACGAGGCCATCGCCGCGTGCTCACGGCGGAAGGCGTCGATCAGCGGCTGAGCGACATTGGGTGGGCATTCCTCGTAGTGGGAGAACTCCATGCGGAACCGTCCGCGCCCCTGCGTGACGGCGCGCAGGTCGATGGGGAAGCGGTACATCTCCGCCTGGGGCACCTGGGCGCTCACCTCGCTGCGCCCGTCCCCGAGCGGGTTCATGCCGCCGACGCGGCCGCGATGCCCGTTGATGACGCCGATGACGTCGCCGGTCAGCCGTTCCGGCACGGTGGCGACGACGTTCATGATGGGTTCGAGCAGCGCCGGTTGAGCGTCGAGCACGGCCTTGCGCATCGCCATCGCCCCGGCGATCTGGAACGCGATGTCCTTGCCGTCGACGGGATGCGTGGAGCCGTCGACCAGGCGCACGCGCACGTCGACGACGGGATAGCCGGCCACCGCCCCCTGCTCCAGGGTCTGTTTGACTCCCTTCTCCACACTGGGGCGGAACTGCTGGGGGACGGAGCCGCCGACGATCTTGTCCTGCCATTCGAAGCCGGTGCCGCGCGGCAGGGGTTCGATCTCGATGGTGCAATCGCCGTAGAGACCGGCGCCGCCCGACTGCTTCTTGTGCTTGTGCTGCACGCGCGCGCTGCCATGGATGGTCTCGCGATACGCGACCCGCGGCTGGGCCAGGACGGCGTCGACCCCGAACCTGCGCTTGATGCGCTCCACCACCACGTCGAGGTGGGTGTCACCGAGGCCGTGGGCCACGATCTCGTGGGTGACCGGGTCGCGGTCGACGCTAAAGCTGGGGTCCTCCTCGACCTGCTTCTGCAGGGCGGTGCTGATCTTGTCCTCGTCGCCCGCGGTGCGCGCGCCGATGGCGGCGGCGTAGCTGGGCTGCGGGTAGGCGACCGGGGCGAGCGAGAGCACCGCGCTGCGGTCGCAGAGCGTGTCGCCCGTGTGCGTCGCGGCCAGCTTGGTAAGCACGGCGATGTCTCCCGCCACCACCTCGGTGGCGGTCACAGTCTTGGCGCCCATGGGTTGCGCGAGCTGGGTGATGCGCTCCTCCTGGCCGGAACCGGCGTTGACCGGATGCGAGTCCCCGGTGAGCCGCCCGCGCAACAGCTTGACGTAGCTGATCCGGCCAAAGGTGTCAACAACGGTGCGGAAGACGTAGGCGAGGAGGGGCCCCGCGGGGTCGCAGACGACTTCGACCTCGTTGCCCTTGGCGTCGCGCGCACGCACGGTGCGCTCCGCGGGGGACTCCAGGTAGCGGTTGATGGCGTCGAGCAGCGCGGCGCTGCCGTGTTCCAGGGTCGAGGCCACGGGAAGCACCGGCAGTAGCGTCCCCCGCAGGGCCGCGGTGTGCAGGGCGCGCCGGATCTCCTCGTCCTCGAGGGCGCCGCCTTCGAGGTAGCGCTCGATGAGGGCGTCGTCGGTCTCCGCAGCGGCCTCGACGAGCGCGGTGTGAGCCCGCTCGACCTCGCCGCGCAGCTCCTCGGGGAGGGGGATCTCGGTGACGCCGGCGCCGTCGAACTCGTAGGCGCGATCGTCGACCAGATCCACGAACCCACGGAAGCCCTCGGCCGCGCCGATGGGCACGGCAACGGCGATGGGTTTGCGGTCGAAGGCCTCGCGCAGCGCATCGACGGTGACCTCGAAGGCCGCGTTCTCCTTGTCCATCTTGGTCACCGCGATCAGCGCGGGGATCCCGGTGCCGCGCAGCTGCTCCCAGGCCAGCTCGGCGCCCACCGGCACGGTCCCGGTTGCGGCCACGCAGACCACGGCGCCGTCGGCGGCGGCCAGTGCCTCAGCGACCTGGCCGCCGAAGTCCGGCGTCCCCGGGGTGTCGATGAGGTTGATGCGCACCCCGTTCCAATCGAGGTGCGCGAGAGCTGAGGTGATACTGATGGCGCGCCGCTGCTCCTCGGGCTCGGCGTCGAGGATGCTCGTGCGCTGGTCGACCGACCCCAGCCGCGGGGTGGCGCCCGCGGTGTGAAGCAGGGCCTCGCACAGCATCGTCTTGCCGTCGTGCGAGTGGCCGAGGACGGCGACGTTGCGGGTGCGTTCCGGACTGGTCGAGGCCATGCGCGTCTCCCTGCGACGTGGGTGTCGGGATCATCACGACCGTGGCCGGCTCGGGCGCACTCCAGGGCCCTCACTTCCCACCGGTGGACAGGGATGGTAGCCGCGTGGAGAGGGGCGGTTCGGGGGAGCGCCCGGAGTCCGCCGGCCCCGGTACCGTTGGGCCCGATGCGACCCTTCTGCGGCCTCGCCCTGCTCGCGCTGGGCGCGGGGGTCACCGCCTGCGGCGGCCAGGCCGCAACCATCGCGACGGCCTGCACCCCCGCTGTCACGGCCGCCACGGGGCCGGCGACGACGGTCACCGCAGGCAGCGTCTCGGTCACCATGGACCGGGGGGTGGTGAACGCTGGCGACACGGTCACCTTGCTGGCCCACGTGACGGGGCCTGTCCGTCTGACCACCGACTGCACCGCGCCGGTCCAGCTCGTCGTGGTGGACAGCGCCGACGTCCACGTGGCCGCCGAAGCTCCTCCGGGCGTCCACGGCATGCCCTGCGGCGACCTGAACCTCGCCTCGGGCAACAGCCTCGACTACGAGATGACCTGGACCCCCGACCCCACCCTGCCGTCGGGCCTCTACACCGTGGAGCTGACCGTCGGCGACCTCCCCGGTGTCGACGTGCACGTCGAGCTCGGGACGCGCGCAGGCCAGACCTGCTGATCGTCGAGACCTCAGCCGGGAAGGCGCTCCGCCACCACCAGCAGACTCTCCGACAGCCCCGTGGCGTGGAATCGCGACCAGCCGTCGTAGACCGCCCGCACCCTGAGCCCTGCCCGCCGCACCAGGTCGCGGGCACCCTCGAGCGTGGTCAGCGCCCCGGTGGTCTGCTGCACCGCCACCGTCCCGTTATCCAGGATGGCCACCTCGCGCAGCACGTAGAGCCGCCGGCGCCGGTCCCACGTGGAGTCCACGAGCAGCAGGTGGCGGCGGTCGCTGAGCAGCGACAAGTCCGCCGGCTCCCAGTGGGAGAGGCGCCCCGGCGGCTGGTCGGGGCGGGCGCGCAGCTCCACGATGAGCACGCCGCCGGGACGGAGGAGCTCCTTCAGCCGGGACAGGACGAGCCGCTGCTCGGCGCGCGGAAAGCCCTCGAGGACGTGATAGATCAGGAGGCAGGCGTCGAAGCCTTCGGGCCCAAAGACGGTCAACTCCTGCGGCGGAGGCTGGCGCAGGTCCCAGCGGACGAAGGCAGCCCGCCGCGCCACTCCGGCATCGCGGGCGAGGTGGCGCGCATGGGCCAGCACCGCCGGACCGATGTCGGTGCCGACCACCTCGTGGCCGCGGCGGGCCAGGCGCACGGCGTAGAGCCCGGGGCCGCAGGCGGCGTCGAGGACGCGCAGCGGCCCGGGTGGGAGCAGCCGGGTCAGGCGGACAAGGTGACGCTCGATTTCGGGAAGGCGGCGGCTGGCGCCGTCGTGCGCTTGGTCGAGGTGCTCGCGGAGAAGCCGCCGGCTGGCGGTGGGATCGCCCCAGTCGAGCTCGGCGGCGGGGTCGAAGGCGCGCGGCCACGGGGGCAGCGAGGCGGCGGTCACCGGGCGGCGCCGGCGTGCGTGGGCCTCGTCGGGTCCCGGCATGGCGCGGGCAGGGTACGCTCGGACGGCCATGACCGTCGCCGCCGCCGTCCTCGCCCTGGGCGTGCCCAGCGAGGTGGTGAGCAGGGCGGGAGCGCTCGCCGGCGGCTACCTGGTCGGCGCTCTCCCCCTCGCCGCGCTCGTGCTCGGCGTCCGGCGCGCCCGGGGACGCGCGGTGGCGGTGCCCGCCGGCGGGTCCGCGCCGGCGACCCGGCGCCAGAGCGCCACCATGGTGCTGCTCGCCGAGGGCGGCCTGCGGATCACCGCAATCGTGGTGCTCCTGGAGCTGCTCAAAGGGGCGGTGGTGGGTCTGGGGGCTCGTGTCTATGACGACAACGCCGTCTTCGCCGCCTACGCCATCGCCGGCTGCGTCGTGGGCGACGCCTTCCCCCCCGGACGCTCGGGACGGCGCGGGGTGGTACCGCTCGTCAGCGGGACTTTCACAGCGCTTCCGGGCGCCTGGGCGGCGGGAGTGGTCATCGCGCTGCCCGCCCTGGTGGTGGTGGCGCTGAGTGGGGCCTTCGAGGCGACCGTTGTCGTCTGCGTGCCGCTGGCCCTGCTGCTGGGTACCCGCGACATCACCGTGCTGGTGCCCGCGGCCGTGATAGTTGTGACCCTGATCGCCCGCCAGCGGCTGCGCCGCCGGGCGCAGGCTCGCGCCGCCGAGGCCTGGCCCGGCGGCTCGGGGGCCGACATGCCGATGGTGATCGACCAGCCGGCGCGCTAGCCGGGCCCCGCGTCCCCGCGTCGCGGAGGCGATCCAGCTCGTCACAATCGGCGCCCGTGACCTCTTCCATCGTCGACTTCGTGGTCCAGAACGGGGTTCTGGCCGTCTTCGTGCTGATGACCCTGGAGAGCTGCGGAATCCCCATCCCCAGCGAGCTGGTCATGCCGGTGGCAGGAGCGCTGGCCGCGGGCGCCTTCGGCCACGGCAGCATCAACGGGGTGGCCGCCGTGCTCGCCGGCGCGTTCGGCAACCTTGCTGGCTCGCTCATCGCCTATGCCATCGCCGCGCTGTGGGGGGAGCGCTTCCTGCTCGGGCCCGGACGCTACATCGGGATCCGCAGGCATCACGTGGAGCTCGCCGACGGGCTCTTCCAGCGCCGCGGTCCGGCCCTGGTGTTCTTCGGGCGCATGGTGCCCGCGGTGCGGACCTACATCTCCTTCCCGGCCGGGATGGCGCGGATGCCGCTGCTGAGCTTCTCTCTCCTCACGTTCGCTGGAGCGCTGCTGTGGTGCGCCGCGCTCACCTATGCCGGCTACCAGGCGGGCGTCAACTACGACCGCATCAACGGCGCCATCGGCAAGGTGGCGATCGTCGCCGGCGTGCTCATCGTGGTGGCGGTGGTCGTGTGGTTCGTGCGCGGCCGGCGGGAGGACGCCAGCGAGGGCGCGGCGTGACCGCCGCGGTTGTCGCCCGGGACGTGCGCAAGGCGTACGGCGAGGTCCAGGCGCTGCGCGGGGTCAGCCTCGAGGTCGCCGAGGGCGAGGTCTTCGCCCTGCTCGGCCCCAACGGAGCGGGCAAGACCACCCTGCTGGAGATCCTCGAAGGGTTCCGCAGGCCCGACGCGGGAAGTGTCAGCGTGCTCGGCCTCGACCCCCACGCGGCCCCGCGCGAGCTGCGCCGTCAGGTGGGGATCGTGCTCCAGGAGTGCGCCCTGCCCCCGTTCCTGAGCGTGAGCGAGCTGCTCGACATGACCGCCGCCTACTATCCGGCGCCCCGCCCCGTGGCGGAGATCGTCGAGTTGGTGGGCCTGGCGGACAAGCGCGACGCGCGCGTCAAAACGCTGAGCGGCGGCCAGCAACGCCGGCTCGACCTCGCCCAGGCGCTCATCGGCGATCCCCGCCTCATCGTGCTGGACGAGCCCACCACCGGGTTCGACCCGTCGGCGCGCCGGGCCGCCTGGCAGCTGGTGCGCGACATCCAGGGGCTGGGCAAGACCATCCTGCTGACCACCCACTACATGGACGAGGCCCAGCACCTCGCCGACCGCATCGCGGTGATCGCTCATGGCGAGCTGATCGCCGAGGGTGACGCGGCGTCGATCGGCGGTCGCGACAAGGCCGCCGCGCAGATCCGCTTCGCACTGCCGGACTCAGTCGACCCGGCGTCGCTCCCGGTGGCGGCCGTCGCCGCGGACGGGATCTTCCTGCTGGAAACCGACCACCCCACGCGGGTGCTGGCCGAGCTGACGGGCTGGGCCGTGGCGCATGACCTCGAGCTGCCCGGGCTCAGCGTCTCCCGACCCTCGCTCGAGGACGTGTACCTGGAGCTCACCCGCGATGACTGACGCGGCGCTCACGTTGCGCCAGGTGCGCTTCGAGCAGAAGCAGTTCTTCCGCAATCCGGCCAGCGCCTTCTTCGCCATGGTCTTCCCGGTCATGTTCCTGGTGATCTTCGGGTCGATCAACAGGAGCAGCACGATCGCCACCCTGCAGGGAATCGCCTTCAACCAGTTCTACGTGCCGGCGATCATCGCCTTCGGGGTCATCGGCGCCACCTACACCAACCTGGCGATCGCGATGTCGATCCGCCGCGACCTCGGGGTGCTCAAGCGGATGCGGGCCACCCCCCTGCCCGCCTGGGTGTTCATCTCGGGGGTGATCGGCAACGCGATCGTGGTGTCGCTCATCCTGACCGTGCTCACCACAGTGATCGGGACGCTGTTCTACGGCGTCAGCGTGCCTGAGCGCGAGCTGGGGCTGGCCATCGACGTGGTGGTGGGCGCCCTGGTCTTCTGCGCGCTCGGGCTGGCCCTGGCCACGGTGATCCCCAACGGCGACGCCGCTCCCGCGATCACCAACTTCACGCTTCTGCCCGTGGTCTTCATCAGCGGCACCTTCGGGTACATCGACCCCAGCTCGACGATCTCCAGAATCGCCGACCTCTTCCCCGTCAAACACTTCAACCAGGCGGTCTTCGCCGCCTTCGACCCCCACGGGTCGGGAATCGGGGTGAGCTGGCGCGACCTGGCGGTCATGGGCATCTGGGGCGTCTTCGGGGTCGTGGTGGCGCTGCGCAATTTCCGCTGGGAGCCGCGGCGCGGGTAGCGTGGCGGTTTGCCTCGCCTCGGGACCTCAGGCCCTGCCGGAGGTCTGGGCGAGGGCGGCGTCGAGGTCCTCCCAGAGATCCTCGACGTCCTCGATGCCGCAGCTGAGGCGCAGCATCCCGGGCGGGCACACCTCAGCGTCGACCGGGTAGCGGGCGCGCCGCTCCAGGGTCGACTCGACGCCCCCCAGGCTGGTCGCCGGAAGCCAGACACGGGTGGCCGCGGCCACCGCCTCGGCGCGATCCGCGCCCCCACTCACCTCCACGGCCAGCAGCGCTCCATAGCCGCCCGCCATCTGCGCCGCGGCCCGGGCGTGGTGGGGGTGGGAGGCGAGCCCGGGGTAGGAGACCGCAGCCACCTCGGGATGGGCCTCCAGCCGCCCGGCGAGCTCGGCGGCGTTGGCCTGCTGGCGTTCGAAGCGCACCGCCAGGGTTCGAGCTCCCCGCAGCGCCAGCCAGGCCTCGTGGGGCCCGAGGATCCCACCCACGTGCTGGCGCGTGAAGCGCAGGCGCTCGAGCAGCCCTGGGTCGTTGACCACCACCGCGCCCGCGATCAGGTCGCTGTGGCCACCCAGGTACTTGCTCACCGAGTGGACGACCAGATCGGCGCCCAGGTCCAGGGGGCGCACCGTCAGCGGGGTCGCCACGGTGTTGTCGACCATGACCAGCGCCCCCGCGCCATGGGCGGCGGCGATGCAGGCGGCCAGGTCGGGGACGGTGAGCATCGGGTTGGTCAGCGTCTCCAGGCAGAGCAGCCCGGCGCCGGCGAGGGCGGCCTGCACCGCGGCGGTATCCTCGATCTGGACGAGATCCACAGAGATGCGGCCGGCGGTGTGGAGGCGTCGGAGCAGGACGCGCGTCCCCGTGTAGCCGTTGGCGGGCCCCACCACCCTGCCCCCGACGGGCACCAGCTCGGCGACCGCGGCGATCGCCGCCATGCCGCTGGCCATCACCAGCGCTCCGTTGCCCTGCTCGAGCTCGACAAGCAGGCTCTCGAGGCGGTCCCAGACGGGGTTGCCCTCCCGCCCGTACTCGAAGCCGGCCGGGTTGTCCTGCTGGTACGTGGAGGTGGCAAAGAGCGGCGGAGCCAGGGCGCCGGTGAGCGCGTCGGGCGCGGCCCCCGCGTGGACGGTCGTGGTGGCGGGGCGGCGCCGCTCAGACATCGTTCCCAGGGTACGCATTGACATCGTGGACCTGGCGATGTAATTTCGTCACGAAATTTTTGTGATGAAGATAACGAGACGGACCGGATCGGCATGGACGAGGTGAGCGCCGAGGTCCAGCGGCTCCATCTGGCCGTGTCCCGGCGCTTCCACGCGCGCCGCCAGCGCCTGCCGGGGTCCGACGTCACCCCGCGCATGCTCGGGCTCCTCCGCCACCTCGCCGGTGCCGGACCGCTCACCATCGGCGCGCAGGCACGGCACCTCGACCTCACCCCGGCCACCGTCACCGCGCTGGTCGACCGCCTCGAGGCGCGGCGACTTGTCGAGCGCGTCCGCGACGAGCGCGACCGCCGGCGGGTCTTCGTATGGCTGACGAGCGAGGGCCGCCGGCGCGCCACGACCCATCCTGAGGTGCTCGAGGGCGGCCTGCTGGGCTCAGCCCTGGCCCGCATGACCCCCGCCGACCGCGCCACCCTGGTCACCGGGCTGCGCGCCCTCCTCGACGCCGCCAGCGCGGTCGAGGCCACTGCGCCCCGCCTCGACGCCGGCGCGGGCGAGGGCTGACCACCGCAGCCTTCAGGCGACGGCGTGCTCCGCCTGGCCCTGGCCGGCGAGGGTGCGGCGGATCCTCTCCGCCTCCACCGCCAGGCGCTCCGCCGGAACGTTTTGCTGGGCCCGTTGGAAGTTCAGCTCCGACATGGCGTCGAAGGGGACGAGGTGGATGTGCACGTGAGGCACCTCGAGGCCGGCGAGGATGAGCGCCACCTTGGCCGGCGCGTAGGCGGCGTGCAGCGCCCGGCCGATGACCTGGCTGACCGTGCCGAGATGGGTGAAGGCGCCGGGGTCGAGATCGATCCAGTGGTCGACCTCCATCCGTGGCACGACGAGGGTGTGCCCGTCCTTGAGGGGCGCGATGCTGAGGAAGGCCACGCAGCACTCGTCGCGCCAGACGAAATGTCCAGGCAGCTCGCCCGCGATGATGCGGCTGAAGAGTCCGGGCACGGCCGCCAACGCTAGCGGGTCAGGGGAGGGGGATGACCTCCACCGCTGCCCCGCTCTCGACCCGCGTGCCCTCGGCCGGCAGCACGATCAGGCAGTCGGCCTCCGCCATGGAGCGGATCCTTCCCGAATCCTGGCCCCCGGTCAGTCGCACCCCGGGCAGCTCGCCGGGCGCCCTCGCAGCCACGAGCACCCCGCGCAGGAACGTCTCCAGGCCGGCGGGTTTGGGGAGCGGCTCCAGCGCCCGGGCCGCTGAGCGACGGCGGTGGAGCTCGGTGGCCCCCTGGAGAGCCAGGATGGCCGGGCGCACGAAGAGCTCGAAGGTGACCAGGCTGCTGACCGGGTTGCCCGGCAGCCCCACGAACGGCACGCCGGCGACGTGCCCGACCGCCAGAGGCTTGCCGGGGCGCATGGCCACGCGCCAGAAGTCGAGGTCGCCGAGCTCCCCGACCACGTCGCGTACGTGGTCGTGGTCGCCCACGCTGACCCCGGCGCTGCTGACGAGGAGGTCACACCCGGCGGCGGTGGCGGCGTGGAACTTGTCGCGTAGGTCGGCGGCCGTGTCCCGGGCGATGCCCACCCGCACTGGCCGACCGCCCGCCTCGACGACGGCGGCCGCCAAGGCGGCGGCGTTGCTGTCCACGATCTGACCCGGAGCGGGTTCGGTGCCGACCTCGACAAGCTCATCGCCGGTACTCAACACGGCGACGCGGGGACGGCGGGACACCGCCACGGCGGCCTGCCCCAGGGCGGCGCAGACGGCCAGGTCGGGTCCGCGCAGGCGCCGCCCTCGCGGCAGCACGATGTCGCCCGGCCGGATGTCCGAGCCGGCGCCCCGCTTGTTGTCGCCAGAGTTGACGTGAACGCGGACGGCGACGCGCTCGCGGCCGTTGTCGGTGTGCTCGTGGGGCACCACCGCGTCGGCCCCGCGCGGCAGCGGGGCGCCGGTCATGATGCGCATGGCGGTCCCCGCCGCCAGCGGCCCCGGCAGCCGGCCCGGGAGGCTCTCCCCCACCACGGGGAGCACCAGCGGGGTGCCGGGGGCGGCGCCGGCGACGTCCGCCGCGCGCAGCGCGTAGCCATCCATGGCCGAGTTGTCGAACGGCGGGAGTGTGCGCGTGCTCACGACGGGCTCCGCCAGCACCCGGCCCACCGCGTCGGCGATCTCCACGCGTTCGGCGGGCAGGGCTGCCAGCCTCGCCAGGATGCGTCGCTGCGCCCCCGCGACGGTCTCCATCGCCGCCGACGACTGGGGGTTGGGGGCGCGGGCGACGGGCAGGGCCCCGCCCTCAGCCCATGTCGACCCAGGCGCCCGCCTCGCCCTCGCCGCTCTCGGCCTCCTCGCGCTGGCGGTAGCGCTCGGCGACCATCTTGAGGGCGTGGCTCTTGGGGAGCCCAAGCTTGACCAGCGACTTCACCTCGTCCGCCATCACCTTGTCGCGGGCGGTCTCGACCGCGCTGACGACATCGTCGACGGTCACAGTCTGCTTGGCCACGGTGCCGAGGGTACCACCGGCGCGGCGAAACCACGCCCGCCGGGGGTGTCCCCCCATCCCGATGGCACACTTGCACCGATGGCCTACCTGCCGAACTCGCCTGCCGATCGCCAGGCCATGCTGGAGGCGGTCGGGGTGGCCACGCAGCGCGACCTCTTCGCGTCCGTCCCCGCCGGGCTCATGGACCCCGAGCTGCGGCTGCCCGCGCCGCTCGGCGAGCAGGAGCTGGTCGTCGAGCTGCAGCGGCTCGCCGCCCGCAACCGGCCCATGGGCGCCTACGCCAACTTCCTGGGCGCCGGCGTCTACCAGCGTTTCATCCCGGCGATCGTGCGCGCGACGGTGGCCCGGCCGGAGTTCTACACGGCTTACACCCCCTACCAGGCCGAGGCCTCCCAGGGGACGCTGCAGACCATCTTCGAGTTCCAGTCCATGCTCTGCGCACTGACCGGCATGGAGGTGTGCAACGCCTCCATGTACG
The DNA here is from genome assembly GCA_036521675.1 of Candidatus Dormiibacterota bacterium. GTDB lineage: Bacteria > Chloroflexota > Dormibacteria > Aeolococcales > Aeolococcaceae > DATDHG01. The sequence continues at coordinate 13,736 of DATDHG010000145.1, read as the reverse complement.
ACGGCGCCACCTCCGTCGCGGAGGCGGCGATGCTGGCGGTGGCCCATACGGGACGGCACCGCGTGGCCGCGTCGGCCGGGCTCCACCCCGAGGCCCTGCGCGTGCTGCATACCTATGGCGCGGGGCGGGGAGTGGCGGTGGACGTCATCCCCCTGCGCGAGGGGCGCACCGACCTCGACGGCGTCCGGGCGCAGGTGGACTCCGGGCACGCCGCGCTGATCGTCGCGCAGCCGAGCTTCCGCGGCACCCTCGAGGAGCTCGCCCCGCTGGCCGAGGCCGCCCACGCCGCCGGCGCGCTGGCGGTGTGCGCCGCCGACCCGCTGGCCTGCAGTGTCCTGGTCTCGCCCGGGGAGGCGGGCTTCGACGTCGTGGTGGGCGACTGCCAGACGCTGGGCATCCCCGCGTCGTTCGGCGGCCCGCACTGCGGCTTTGTGGCTGCGCGTGCCGAGCTGGTGCGCGGGATGCCGGGCCGGCTCGTGGGGATGACCGGCGACGCCGCCGGCCGGCGCGCCTACACGCTGACGCTGCAGACCCGCGAGCAGCACATCCGCCGCGAGCGGGCCACCAGCAACATCTGCACCAACCACGCCCTGATGGCCCTGATGGCCACCGCCTACATGGCGCGCATGGGCGCAGTCGGCATGGCCGGGGTGGTCACGCTGGCGGCGCAGCGGGCCCACCACCTGGCCGACCGGCTGGCCGCTGTGGAGGGGCTGGACCTCGCCCACCCGCGGGCGCCGTGGCTCTTCGAGTTCACCCTGCGCGTCCCCGACGACGCCGCGACCTTCGCCGCCGGCCTGCGGGCGCGGGGGGTCCTGGCCGGGCTGCCGCTGGCGGCGGTCGGCGCGGGCGAGAGCAACGAGCTGCTGGTCTGCTGCACGGAGATGACCGCGCCCGCGGACATCGACAGGTATGTCACCGCCGCCCTTGCAGCGCTCGCTGCCCCGGTGGGAGCGCGCGCATGAGCGGGGACCGCCCGCCCCGGGCGCTCACGACCAACGGCGCCGCGCCGCTGGAGGTTCCCGCCACCACCGGCCAGAACCTGCCGGTGGGCCAGGCTGGAGCCGACATCGTGCGCACCGGGTGGGCCGGTGAGGAGCCTTTGGTCTTCGAGCTGGGCGCCGACTCGGCAGGACCGCGACTGCCGGCGCCGGGAGTGCCCGCGCGGACCCTCGCCGAGCTGGTCGGGGCCGGCGCCCTTCGGACCGGACCAGCCGCGGTGCCCGCGGTCCCCGAGCCGGTGCTGGCGCGTCACTTCGGCCGGCTGGCCCGGCGCAACCACAACCTGCACCACGGGATCTACCCGCTGGGTTCCTGCACCATGAAATACAACCCTGCCGTCGACGAGCAGTTGGCGGGGGTGCCCGGATTCGCCGATCTGCACCCCTACCAGGACGAGGACGACGTCCAGGGGGCGCTGGCGCTCATGCACGAGCTCGAGGGCCTGCTCGCGCGGATCACCGGCATGGACCGGGTCTCGCTGCAACCGGCCGCCGGCGCGCATGGCGAATGGACGGGCCTGCGCATCATCCAGGCCCACCACGCCGCCCACGGCGACACCGGGCGCTCGCGGGTGCTCATCCCCGACAGCGCGCACGGGACCAACCCGGCGTCGGCGGTGCAGTGCGGCCTCGAGGTGGTGTCGGTGCGCAGCAACCCCGACGGCACCGTCGACGTGGAGGACCTCACGCGCCATCTCGACGAGCGGGTTGCGGCCATCATGATGACCAACCCCAACACGCTGGGCGTCTTCGAGAAAGACATCCTGCGCATCGCCGAGCTGGCCCGCGCCCGCGGGGCACTGCTCTACTACGATGGCGCCAACCTCAACGCGCTGGTGGGCATGGCCCGGCCTGGCGACATGGGCTTCGACGTCGTCCACCTCAACCTCCACAAGACCTTCTCGACGCCCCATGGCGGGGGCGGACCCGGGGCCGGGCCGGTGGGGGTGCGGACGGCGCTCGCAGACTTCCTGCCGGTGCCGACAGTGGAGCGCCGCGGGGAGCGCTACCGGCTCGACTGGGACCGGCCGCAGAGCATCGGCAAGGTGCGTTCGTACTACGGCAACATGGGCATGCTGGTGCGCGCGTACGCGTACATCCGCGCCTACGGCGACACCCTGCCCCAGGTGGCCCAGGACGCCGTGCTCAACGCCCGCTACCTGCAGGCGCGGCTGCGCGACCTGTTCCCCATGGCGGTCGAGTCCGACACGATGCACGAGTTCGTGGCGACCACCAGGGGCGGTCGGGTCGGAGGGCTGCGCGCCATGGACGTCGCCAAGCGCCTCATCGACCACGGCGTCCACCCGCCCACGGTGTACTTCCCCATCACCGTGCCGGAGGCGATGATGTTCGAGCCCACGGAGACCGAACCGAAAGCCGCGCTGGACGCGCTCGCCGACATGTGCGCACAGATCGTCGCCGAGGCTGAGCACGACCTCGCGCACCTCCAGGCGGCGCCCCACGAAGCGCCCGTGCAACGCGTGGACGAGGTCGGCGCGGCGCGCCATCCGGTGCTCCGTTGGGTCCCCACCGCGGCTGCGGTGGAGGCGGGGGGTTGACGCCGGCGACGGCGGAAACCGTGCGCGCTGAGCTGCACGCGCTGCTGGCCGCGCGCGCGATGCGCTTCGGCAGCTTCCTGCTGAGCAGCGGGCGCACCAGCGATTTCTACTTCGACGGCAAGCAGGTCACGCTCGACGGGCGCGGCCTGTACCTGGTGGCGACGCTGGTGCTCGAGCGCTGCCGCGCCCTCGGGGCCACGGCCGTCGGCGGGCTGACCCTGGGCGCCGATCCCATCGCCGCCGGTGTCGCAGCGCTCAGCGGCGGCGGCGGCGGTGCGGCGCTGCGCGCGTTCATCGTGCGCAAGGACGCGAAAGAGCACGGCACCGGTCGCGCGATCGAGGGACCGGCGCTGGGCGCCGGCGACCGCTGCATCCTGGTCGACGACGTGATCACCACGGGCGGCGCCTTCCTGACTGCCCTCGACCGGCTGGCGCCGACCGGGGCGGACGTGCTGGAGGCGGTCTGCGTGGTCGACCGCGAGGAGGGCGGTCGCGAGGCCCTCGCCGCGCGGGGGCTGGCCCTGCATGCGCTGTTCCTGCGCTCGGAGTTCCCGCGCCCGTCCTGACCCGTGGCCAGGCTCGCCGGCGAGCGAGGGCAGGTGCCTCGCGCGGTCTCAAAGCCCGAGCGCGGTCTTTCCGATGATCTCCTTCATCACCTCGTCGGTGCCGGCGCCGATGCGAATCAGCCGCGAATCGCGGAAGTGCCGGGCCACCGGCGTGTCCTCCGAGTAGCCGGTCCCGCCCAGGAGCTGAACGCATTCGTCGGCGACGCTGCAGGCCACCTGTGCGGCGCGCAGCTTGGCCATGGAGATCTCCGTCACCGGGTAGTCGCCGGCGTCCCAGCGCTCAGCGAGGGCGTAGATGAACTCGCGCACGATGGTGATGTCGGTGAGCATGTCGACCAGCTTGTGGCGGTTCACCTGGAAGCCCACCAACGGCCGCCCGAAGGCCTGGCGCTGCTTGCAGTACTCCAGGGTGTACTCGAGGCACACCGCCGCCCCGGCGATGGCGCCGGCGGCGCCGATGAGCCGCTCGCCCTGAAGCTCCCACATGATCTCGTAGAAGCCCTTGTTGAGCTCTCCCAGGATGGCGTCATCCTTGACGAAAACATCGGTGAGGGCGAGCTGAGCGGTGTCGCTCGAGTGCATGCCCATCTTGCGGATCTTGCGCTCGACGGTGAACCCGGGCAGATCGCTGTCCACCAGGAAGAGGGTGACGGCCCCCGCGCCCTCCCCCTGCGTGCCGGTGCGCGTCACCAGCAGGATGGCGTCGCATCGCGTCCCGCTGGTGATCCACGTCTTGGTGCCGTTGATCAACCAGCCGCCATCGGCGCGCTGCGCCCGCGTGCGCACATTGGCGACGTCGCTGCCGGCATCGGGCTCGCTGATCCCGAGGCTGATGATCTTCTTGCCCTGGATGGCAGGAACCAGATACCGCTGCTTCTGCGCCTCGGTGCCGTACTTGAGGATCGGCGGGGTGGACATCTCCGCCTGCACCGAGATGGCCATGCCTACCCCGCCGCTGCCGCAGCGCGCCATCTCCTCGGCGAGCACCACAGCGCTGAGATAGTCACCCCCCTGCCCGCCGTACTCCGGCGGAAACCGCAGCCCGAGCAGCCCCAGCTCCCCCATGCGCTCGTACACCCAGCGCGGAAACAGCTCCGCCGCCTCCCACTCGTCGGCGTGGGGGCGCAGCTCCTTGGCCACGAAGTCGCGGATGGATTCGCGGAGGGCGTCGTGCTCGGCGGTGAAGGGCATTCGTAGTCGGCTCCTGGATGTTGACGCGGGCGTCAATTGTGGACCCGTCGGTGGACGCAGGGGAGCCGTGGCGCTCCTGCGCGCGTCACGGTGCGGATACGACTGCGGGCTGGCCCGGCGGCGCTTGGGAGCGGGTGGTTGGTGGGTGGGCGTGTGTCTGGCGCCGTGCGTAGGGTGCGGTCGGACGGGGGCGGGTGAGGGTTCACGGTGGCTCGGCCGGGGACGCCCGGTTCGGGTGGCTGCAGGGCGGATGGCTTTGCAGCCCTGTCGCGGCGAAGCAGGGGATGTCTCGTAATGTGGTGCAGATTGGCTAGTTCCAGATGGCCCACCCCAGGATGAATCAGGGGACTCCTGCACTGGTCGTGACCGCACACGCGGCCAGCTATGCGTACTCCATGGAATTGGTGCCGGGGGACCAGGTGCAGGTCGGTGCCAACGATGAGAGCTGGCCCGAATGGCTGTGGTGCACCGACAAGCAGGGGGTCAGCGCGTGGATCCATGAGTCGTTCCTCGACCGTGCGGACTTCGGGGCGCGCCTGCGCCGGAGGTATTCGTCGCGCGAACTCACGATCGCGGTGGGCGAACGGGTGACGGCCGTCGGCAGCGTCGGTGGTTGGTGCTGGTGCATGAAGGACGAGGGCGCGACCGGGTGGGTACCTGATACCTGTCTCCATCGCTGAACCTCGCGGAGGGCCTCGCCGCACAGCTCACCGACCTCGCCATGATTCGATCGTGGACGAGGTTCTCACGATGGCCTGCGACGCGCTGCGATGGGTCGCGAGGTCGGCGCTGCCCGTCGATGGTGGGCTGGGTTGGCCCGAGAGCCCCATCGGCGGTCGGCTCCCGACGGATGACCTGTACTCAGGTACCGCGGGGGTCCTGCTGGCGTTCGCCGAGGCGAGGCTGAGCGGAATCGACGAATTCGATGCGACAGCCTCGCTGGCCGCGCGCCGGCTGCATCACCTGGCCACACACGCCGCGCGCTCAGATCCCGCGGCCGATCCTGGGCAACCCGGTGACAGCGCCCTGTACACGGGTCTGGCCGGTTACAGCTTCGCATTGCGCTGCTGGGCCCAGGCCGGCGGTGACGAGCGCAGCATCGAGGCGGCGGCGACCATCGCAGCCTGTCTCGCGTCTCACGCTCAGTGCTCCGGGACCGACGTCGGCTATTCGCGATTCCGCGACCTGCTGCTCGGCGAGGCTGGCGTTCTGCTCTGTCTCCTCGCCGAGGGCGGCGCGGACGCCCACGCCGCCGCGGCCCTCATCTCCAACCGCCTGGTTGCGGCGGCGCGCCGTGAGGGCGCTGGAATGGACTGGTACGCCCGCGATGACCTGGCGTACTACATGCCCAACTTCTCGCACGGCTGCGCGGGCATCTCCTACGCGCTTGCCCGAGCCGGGCAGGCGCTGAATCGGCCCGACCTGCTCAACGTCGCAGTCGCGGGCGCGACCCGTCTGGTGGATCTAGGGGTCCGCCCCGACGGAAGCCTGCTGGTGCCCCACTCGGTGCCAAACCAGCACGCTGAGTTTCCGGTCTCCTACGGCTGGTGCCACGGGCCCACCGGGACGCTGCGGTTGTTCAACCTGCTCGACCAACTGGCACCGGGCGTCGGTTGGGACGCATACGTTCAAGGCTGCCGTCAGGCCGTCCGTGCCAGTGGCCTGCCCGCCCGGTTGCGGCCCGGCTTCTGGGACAACCTGGGGCAGTGCTGCGGGACGGCGGGTGTCGGCGAAATGGCCCTGGACGCCTTCCAGCAGACCGCGGACGCGCAGTGGCTGGACTGGGCGGACGAGCTGGCGCAAGACGTCCTGGCGCGAGCGATCTCGGACCACACGGGCACGCGCTGGTCCAACACCGAGCACACGACCGGATCACCGTTGTTGCCACCGGCGTGCGGCTGGATGCAAGGAACCGCTGGCGTCGCCGGCTGGCTCGTCCGCCTCGCTCGTGTCCACGAGTTGGGGCTCGAGGCGCCGCGGCTGGATCATCCAGACCGGCCGCCGCTGCGAGCCGAAGCTGACCAGCGGCCACATGAGGCCCCCCGCGTGGCGGAGGGCTGAGCGCGGGCGGGGCCAGGCAGTCCTCACTCGCCTGACGGCGGCCCATGGAACTCGCCGCGGCAGACGGCGGGGCCGGCGCCCCTGCCCCTGGACGCAGGTTGCAGGAGGGCGGGTGGAGGTGGGGAGGGCGCGATCAGCCCCCGAACGAGGAGAGATCTAGGGCGCCGGGCGGGGGTGTGACGGTGACCGTCACTCCCCAACTGTCGAAGAGGATCGCTCCGCTGCCGCCACTGCCGCTCGACGAGCTGCCCGAGGCGCTGCCCGAGGCGCCACCGGGGGAGCAGGCCGGGTCGCTGGACTTGGTTCCAAGGCCGGAGCCGCTGGATCCGCCGGAGCCGCTGACCCGCAGCGGGTACGTCGGCCCGGTGGCGGCCACGTCCAGCGTGCTGCCACCGCCCGTGAGCTCGATGACCGCGACCCCGTTCAGGGTCGACGCGGACTTGTTCAACGACGTCCCGCTCCCCGTGCTCAGGAAGCAATGAGAGAACGTCGACGTGTCGGCGAAGAGCGCGAAGGAGGTTTGAACCGATGAGGCAGCTGAGGCGGGCAGCTTCACCCAGTTGTCGCCCACGAGCGCAGCTGCCTGTGCGTTCCCGAAAACCGCGAAGAATTCCTTGCCCTGAATGTAGGTGTCACCGTTGACGAGAACCAGCTTCGCAGTGGTGCCCTTCAGGGTGATCGATCCCGACACGCTCTGCGGGCCTCCGATGTGCAGGTCGAGCCCTACGGCGTCCCCGCCGGAGGTGAAGTTGCCGTGCATGTGAAACGAGTGCGCGCCCTTGATGGCCGCCGCCGTGTCGCTGATGATCTGGTCGGTCGATCTATCGATCTCGCCAGACGCGCCACTGCCGCTGCCGCTGGATCCACACGCGCTCAGCGTCAGAACGCCGATCACCCCGGCTGCCGCCGCCAGCCTCTCCAATCTCATCACTCGTCCCCAGGCACCGAAAAACGGCACGCGTACTCGCGGCACGAGGCTAGACGGTCCAGCGGCAGCTTGGCGTCGCTGAGCCGAGACGAGGTCGACACAGCAGTGCTCGCTTGGGCGAATCGGCTCCGCGGGATCAGCGCTCCACGCAGCCGGGGCGGGAGCCGCCCGCGCCGCACGGCGGGGGACGGCCACGCCCCCACGTCGACCTCGCCGGTCACGCCTGCCAAGCGTCAGTGAGCCAACCCCGCCCCTGCACCGTGAGTCCCTCCCCACCGGCGCGACGGAGGGGCTGAGCGCGTGCCCGGGGCGAGTTCCGCAGGGCGCCAGAGGCGACCGAGGACTGTCTGAGCCCGCACGCGAGCAGCCCCTCCGCCGCGCCGCGACCACCGTGAACCCTCACCCGCCCCAAAGAAGACCCACCCCCCGCACGGCGCCCGACACCCCCGCCCTAAGAACCACCCGCCCCCAGCGCCGTCGTCCCCACCGCCGTACCGTGAAGTCCACCGCCCCGCCGTCCGGGCAGGGCGTGGTCCCCTCCCGCAGCTCTCCGCAGGGCGTCGCAGGCGACCGAGGACCAAGCCAGGGCGGGGACCATGCGCTGCCCGGACGCAAGACCCGCCCCTAAGAGTGCCCTGATCTCAAAAAGACCGGTCTCAATCCGCCCGACTCTTGCAAGGGACCGACCGCCCTGTGCTAGGGTGCCCCGGTCGCGGTCACCCCCACCACGATGCTCCACACCTCGGTCTCAAGGCCGTGGAGCCGCGGCCCACCGCCGGGGGTAGTGCGGTGGAACCTGTGGTCCGGCGCGGGCGTCTCCTCCCGATCCCAGCGCCCGGGTCGATGTCAGCCTCTTTGGAGTCCATATTTGCGTTTGCCAGTTCGCACCCGAGGGGTGGCCGCCGGTCTGCTGCTCCTCGCGTTGACCCCGCTCTTCGCCCTGACCGGCAACCATCACACCGCCGCCACCGCGGCGCTCGTCACCGGGGCCGACGCCACCGCCGCCGCGGCCGATGCCAGGGCCGTCGCCCGCGACGCCGCCCTGGTCGGGGTCCGTCTGGCGCCTCCGCGCGATCCCTCGCTGCAGGAGCCGCCGCCAACGCCAGCCCCACCACCGCCCCCGCCGCCGGCGCCCAAGCCCACGACGGCCCCGCCGAAGGTGGTCAAGGCCGCCGCCGCGCCGGCGCCGCCGCCAGGGCCGCCCCCGTCGCCCGGGACCATCCAGGCCATCATCTTCGCCGCCGCTCAGAAGCACGGCGTTTCCTATGCGTGGATGCTCAAGATCGCGCAGTGCGAATCCGGGCTCAACCCGCGCGCCTACAACCCCGCGGGCCCGTACATCGGCCTCTTCCAGTTCCTGCCCTCGACCTTCCGCGCCCATGGCGGCACCAACATCTATGACCCTGTCCAGCAGTCCGACATCACCGGGTTCATGCTGTCGCACGGGGGCGCGGGCGCCTGGGGTTGCGCCTGACGCAGACTCGCGGGGCGTGACCGCCGAGACCGGACCAGACGTCGACCACCTGCGCGAAACGCTCGTCGAGCGCCGCCAGATCTACGCGGGCAGGCTGCTGACCGTCTTCGAGGACGAGGTCGGCCTCCCCGACGGCAGCGTTGCCCGGCGCGAGATCGTCTCCCACCCGGGCGCGGTCGCGGTGGTCGCCCTGGCCGATGAAGAGCGGGTGGTGCTCGTCCGGCAGTGGCGCCACGCCCTTGGCGGCGCCATCTGGGAGATCCCCGCAGGGACGAGGGACAAGGACGAGCCGGTCGCCGCCACCGCGCCTCGGGAACTCGCTGAAGAGACCGGTTTCCGGGCCCGACGCTGGAGCTCACTGGGCGCGGCCTGCGTCTCCCCGGGCTACTCGCGCGAGCTGATCTCCTTCTTCCTCGCCGAGGGGCTGGTGGCGGGCCCGACCGACCTCGACCGTGACGAGCGCGTGGACGTCATGCTCGCCGGACCCGCGGAGATCGCCGACCTGGTGCGCCGCGGGGCGGTCGATTGCAAGACGCTGGCCGGGCTGGCCCTGGCCGGGCGCCTTCCGCACCTGATCCCGAGCCCGGGATGAGCGAGCCGGATCCCGGGCCGGGCGGCCTGACCCCAGAGCCGCGGGGCGACGCCGACGAGCTGGTCGCCCGCGCGATCGAGAGCGTGCTCGAGGCCGTTCCGGTGACCCCGGAGGAGCCGGCCCCCGAGGCGCTGGCCCGCTATCAGCCCTGGGCAGACACCGCCACCCCCGGGGGCAAGAACAAGCGCCCGCTGCAGGCGCTCCTCGACGAGCTGGCCGCGCGCGTCGAGGCAGAACCCGGCGCCCGTGCCGCCGCGCCTGCCGGCAAGCCCCCGATGCTCGCCTTCTTCGATCGCTTCGGATCACCCCGCCGGGAAGGGGAGGCGCGGCCGTCGCGCGCTCGCCGGCGGCGCCGGCGCGGAGGCCAGGGCACGCCCACAGGAGAGGTCGCCGCTGCCACCGCCCCCGGCACCCCGCCGGCCCCCGGGAGCGCCGCGACCCGCGGCCCGGCCGACACACCGCCGGGCGAGCGCCCCGGGAAGAGCGCGCAGCGCCGCCGGCGGCGGCGGGGTCGAGGGCGCGGGGGAGGCGGGAGCGGCAGCGCGCAGCCCCATTAGACTCGCGGCGAGATGCAGCACCTCGACCTCCTCCGGCGTGTCGCCGGCGGCGAGCTGAGCCCAGAGGACGCGGCGGCGCTGCTGCGCGCCGCGGACGTCGCCGAGCTGGGCGGGATCGCCCGCCTCGACGTCGGCCGGGCGGCGCGCCTGGGGATTCCCGAGGTGGTGCTGGCCGGCCCCAAGCACCCGGCCGAGGTGGCCGCCATCGCCGCCACGATCCTCGACCGCATTGGGCGCTGCCTGGTCAGCCGCCTGCGCGCGCGCCATCGGCGGGCGCTCCAGGCGCTCGCGGAGGACAGCGGCGCCACGCTTTTGATGTACGGCAGCCGGGCGGCGCTGCTCCTGGAGCCGGGGGTGGAGCTGCCCGCGCCGGGCCGCGGGCTGGTGGGGCTGATCGCCGCCGGGACCAGCGATCTCGACGCCCTCGCCGAGGCGCGCATGGTGCTCGACGCCACGGGCGTGGCCAGCCGGACCGTCGCCGACGTGGGGGTCGCCGGCCTGCACCGGCTCTTCACCCCCCTGGCGGCGCTGGTGCGTGACGGCGCTGACGCGATCGTGGTGGCCGCGGGCATGGACGGCGCCCTGGCCTCGGTGGTGACCGGGCTGGCCGGGGTCCCGGTCATCGGGCTGCCGACCTCGACCGGGTACGGGGTCGGCGGGCGGGGCCGGGCGGCGCTGCTGGCCATGCTCCAGGGCTGCGCGCCGGGGTTGGTGGTCGTCAACGTCGACAACGGCGTCGGCGCCGGCGCCGCGGCCGCGCTGGTCGCCATGCGCCACGCCCTTCCGAGCCGGGTGACGGCGGCGGCGGGGTCCGTCTGACCACGGTCCTGGAGGACGCCGGCCCACGCCTGCAGGGGCCCCCCATCGACGCCGTCCTGTTCGACTACGGGATGACGCTGGTGACCTTTGCGCGGCCCACCGGCGCGCTGGAGCAGGCATACGTGGACATCGCCGCCCGGCTGTCCCGCCGCTATGGCGCCCGGCGCGTCCCACCGGCCGAGGTGCTGCTCACCACAGTGCACGACGGCGTCGAAGCGGCGGTGGCGCGGCATGAGCAGAGCGGCGCGCTGCGGGAGATCCGGCTGCGCCGCGTCTATGCGGAGGCGTATCGGAGCCTGGGGCTGCGGCTGCGCGGCGCGTTGCTCGACGAGGTGCAGATCATCGAGCAACGCGCCTGGTGGGGCGGCATGCGCGTCCCCGCAGTCACGCTGGCCACGCTGGGAGCACTGCGCTGGCGCGGAGTTCGTGTCGGGATCTGCTCGAACGCCCCGTACCACCTCAAGGGGTTGCAGGAGCAGCTCGAGCACCTGGGGCTGCGCGCCCTGGTCGACAGCACCACCTTCTCGGGGGAGGTGGGCTGGCGCAAGCCCTCACCGCGGATCTTCAAGCGCGCACTGCGCGATCTCGGCGCGCAGCCGGCCACCACCCTGATGGTTGGCGACCGCACCCTCGAGGACGTCGAGGGTGCCCACGAGGCCGGTCTGCGCGCCGCCCGGCTGCGCGCCTTCGTCGATGACGCCGCTCCCGAGGAGCGCGCCGATGTGGTTCTCGACGCGCTCGACGAGGTGGTCGCTCTGGTCGACGCAGCCCGCCGCGCGGAGTAGGCCGCGGCCGCGGCGGCCGGTGGGTCTGACCGCCCGTATACTCGAAAACCCGGTCCCCCGGCCAGGGCATGCGCGAGGATGAGCACGTGGACTTCCGCGATTACCTGAAGGAGAGGTGCCGCGAACGAAACATCTCCTTGCACCGCCTGGCGCTGCTCTGCGACCTCAACCAGATCTACTTCTACCAGGCCGTGAACAAGAACAAGGAGAACCCACCGCCGTGGGTGCTCCGCCGCGCGGCGCCCCACCTCGGGGTGGGCTACGTGGAGCTGCTCATCGCCGCCGGATACCTTGACGAGAGCGACATCGAGGAATGGCGGGCGCAGCGGCGCAGACCCGGGGCGGCGTAGCCATGGCTCGCCCCCACGGGGGGACCGGCGCGCCCGCTCCACGCGGCGGTGACTGACCACGCCGACGGCGAATGGGGCCCACATCGGGCGGTCATCCACCTCGACCTGGACGCGTTCTACGCCTCGGTGGAGCAGCTCCGCCGGCCGGAGCTGCGGAGCCGGCCGGTGATCGTCGGAGGCGCCCCCGATGGCGCCGGCTCCGCCTCGGTGCGGCGCGGTGTGGTAAGCGCCGCCAGCTACGAGGCGCGTCGCTACGGGGTGCACTCGGCGATGCCGCTGGCCACGGCCCTGCGCCTGTGCCCCCAGGCGGCGCTGGTGCCCGTGGACTTCCCCGCCTACCGCGCCGCCTCGGCGGCGGTCTTTCTGATCGCGCGCGAGTACACCCCGGTGGTCGAGCCGCTCTCGCTCGACGAGGCCTACCTCGACGTGGGCGGCTCCCGGCGCCGTTTCGGCGAACCCGAGGCCATCGCCCGGGAGATCGTGGACCGGGTCGCCACCGAGACCCGACTGGACGCCAGCGTCGGCGTGGCGACGAGCAAGACGGTCGCGAAGATCGCCAGCGATCTGCGCAAGCCGCGCGGCTTCGTGGTGGTCCGGCCGGGGGAGGAGGCCGCCTTCCTGGCGCCGCTGCCGCTGCGCCGCCTGCCCGGGTTGGGCCCGGCCACCGAGACGGCGCTGGCGGCCCTCGGCCTGAGCACCCTGGAGCAGCTCGGCGCCGCCCCCGAGGACGTGCTCCGCCGCCGCCTGGGGCCTGCCGCCGCCAGCTCGCTGACCGCCCGGGCACGGGGCCTGGACGCCGCCGAGGTGACGGTGCCAGGCCGCCCCAAGAGCGTCAGCCGCGAGGAGACGTTCGCGAACGACGTCGCCGACCTCGGCGCCCTCCAGCGGCGGGTCCTGGAGCTGGCCGCCGACGTCGGCCTGCGTCTGCGCCAGGGCGGTTGGCGGGGCCGCACCGTCACCCTCAAGCTGCGCAGCGCGGACTTCACCACCATCACCCGCCAGGAGTCCCTCACTGCAGCCGTGGACGGCGATCGCGCCCTGGCTGCCGCCGCTCTGACGCTGCTTATGGCGGCTTGGGACCGGCGGCCGGTGCGCCTGGTCGGGGTGGGCGTGAGCAATCTCGAAGAAGCCGCCCAGCTGGAGCTGCTCGACCCCGGAACCGACCGCGACTCGCGGTTGGACCGCACCCTCGACGAGCTGCGGCGGCGCTTCGGAGGGGCCGCGGTGCGCCGCGGCGCCCCCGCCTCGCTGCGCGACCTCGACGCCCGAGGCGACGACCTGCGGCGCCTCGCCGGCGCCGGCGCAGACGAGGTCGCGGACGGGGCTGGCACGAAGCAGCGGATGGAGCCGTAACGGCGAGGTTGCGGTCCGGAAAGCGGCGTATGCACGCGGGGGGACGCCCCGACACTGTGTCCATGCCCTGGCCCCGTCGCTCTCTGGTCCGCCGTCACCTCGCTCTCGGCGTGGCCGCGACGCTGACTGTGCTGACCGCCGGGATCCTCACCCATGGCACCGAGGCGGTCGCGTCGCCGAGCCAGACGATGGCGCCGAGGATCGGCGCACCGCCGGGGCCCACGCCGAGGCCCACGCCGACGCCGCGGCCCACCCCCACACCGACGCCGCGGCCCACCCCCACGCCGACGCCGCGGCCCACGCCGACGCCGACGCCCACTCCGGCGCCCACTCCGAAGCCGACCCCGCGGCCGACCCCGGCCCCGACGCCGCGGCCGACTCCGACGCCAACGCCGAGGCCCGCGCCCCCGGCGCCGCCAGTACCCACGCCACCGCCACCGCCGCCGCCGCCCACCCCGGCACCGCCGCCACCGCCCGCGCAGCCAACCCCGGCGCCGGCC
>DATDHG010000144.1:0-9829 GCA_036521675.1 Candidatus Dormiibacterota bacterium | reverse complement strand
GTCGACCGAGCAGTAGAGGTCGGGCTGCGGGGTGCAGTCCGCGCACTCCAGCTGGAAGGTGGAGTGGGCGATGGCGAAGCGCTCCAGGAGCACAACGTTGACGCGCGCCAGCACTGAGTCGCAGGCGCGCAGGTCGTTGGTCTCCACGCCGAGGTGGGCGCTGAGCGCGCGCCGGCTGCTGTCGAGCGACCAGACGTGAAGGTCGTGGACGCCGGTGACCCCGGGCTGGGCGGTGATCTCCGTGACCAGCGCGCCCACGTCGAGCCCGCGCGGTGATCCCTCCATGAGGATGGCGCCGGTCTCGCGGAGGATGCGCCAGGCGCCGACGCCGATGAGCACGGCGATGGCCAGCGAGAGCGCGGGGTCGACGGCGTTGCGGCCGGTCAGCGCGATGACCAGCGCCGCCACCACCACCGCCGCCGAAGCGGCGATGTCGCCGAGGACGTGGAGCGTGGCGGCCCGGGCGTTGAGGTTGCCGCGACTGTGGGGACGCAGCATGCCCGCGATGAGCAGGTTGACGGTCACGCCCACGGCGGCGGCCGCTCCCATGATCCAGGGGGTCACCGTCTGCGGGGATCCCAGCCGCTGCACCGCCTCGACGGCGATGAAGCCCATGACGAGCACCAGGATGGCCGCGTTCGCCATCCCGGCGAGGATGCCGAGGCGGTGATAGCCGAAGGTGTTGCGCGCGTCGGCGGGCCGGCCCGCCTGGACGGCGGCGAACCAGGCGAGGCCCAGGGCGGTCACGTCGATCAGCACGTGGCCGGCATCGGCGAGCAGGGACAGCGAATGGGCGGCCAGCCCGCCCATCAGCTCGACGGCGAGGACGCCGATGGTCAGCAGGAAGGCGAGCCGCAGGCGCCCGGCGAGCATGGCCTGGCTACCTGCCCGAGAACCGGTGGATAAGGGTGAGCAGCTCATCGAGGTAGGCCTCGTCCTGGCCCTGGGTCATCGCGTCGGCGACGCAGTTCTTCATGTGGTCGCGGAGCAGGATGAAGCCGATCTTCTCCAGCGCGGCGATGGCGGCGCTCAGCTGGGTGAGCACCTCGGGGCAGTTGCGCTCCTCGTCCACCATGGCAGCGATGCCGTTGATCTGGCCGCTCAGGCGGCGGAAGCGGCGCAGCAGCTCGTCGCGGGACGCCGTGTAGGCCCCCCGCTCACTGGCCACCGCCATCGCTCGCTACCTCCGCGGGGCCGGGCGGCGCCCCTGATCGATGCCCCCAGGGGGTATTCTACAGGAGGCGGCCGGAGCTGTCGATCAGGCGATCCACGCCAGGGGCGCGTGGTCGCGGGCCCGGTCCTCGGCGTCGGCGAGGATGGCGCGGCGGATGGCCCGCACCCTGCGGAGCGCCTCGCGGAGCACGGTCTCGTCGGCGACCAGAGTGACCGCGGTGGAACCCGTCAGCCGCTCGAGCGGGATGGTCGGCCAGTACAGATGGGCGGCCAATCCGTCGTGCCGCTCGGCGAGCAGCCGCGCCAAGGCCACCCCGGCCTCCTCGAGGATGCCCGCGAGGCCGGCGTCGGCCGACTGCAGGACGGGAGCGGGCGGCGGGTCGGTCGGACCCTGCATCAGCCGTTTGAGCATGGGACCCACCCTATCCGACATGACCCTTAACAGGCATTGCGCGCCTGCCACGGTATCGGGCCCGTGCCATGACGGTGGGGAGCCCCGCCGGCGGCCCCTGGGCGGCGGCCTCCCGGGCAGGACTGGGCCGTTTCCGCGGAGGTCGAGGGCCGAACGCCGGACCATCGGGAGCTCGACGCCACCCCGGATACACTGAGCCCCGTGACCGACCACCCCGGGGCCGGCCGCTCCTGCCCGCGGATGTGGATCGTCGCCGGCGTGCTGGTCAGCGCCGTCATCGCCGTGGCCGCCACCACCGGTGCGATCGTCGCCATGTCGCGCGGTGGCGGGTCCTCCAGCGGCCCGGCCGTCGCCGCTGGGGCCGCCGCTCCAACCAGCGCCTCGGGCGCAGTCTCCCCAGGGGCGCCGACCAGCGATCTCGGTCCCGCCCCCGGCGCGGCCGGTGGCAACCCCTCCCCGGTGCCGGTGCCCGTCGGGGCGGGGGGGACGGCGGTGAACGTCCCCGTGCTCGTCTACCACTACGTCCGCGTCGACCGCAACGCCTGCGACGGCCTGGGCATGTCACTCTCGGTCACCCCCACCGTCCTGAACCAGCAGCTCACCCTGCTGCAGGTGGCGGGCTACCACGTCATCAGCCTCGACGCGCTCATGGCAGCGGTCCTCCACGGCGCGCCCCTGCCCACGCACCCGGTGGTGCTGACGTTCGACGACGGCTACGCGGACTTCGCGACGGCCGCGGTCCCCATCCTGCTCGCCCACAACATGACCGCGACCGACTTCGTGGTCCCCGGATTCCTGGGGCGCTCCTCCTACATGACCACCGAGCAGGTGCTCCTCGCCGAGGACGCCGGCATGAGCATCGGGGCTCACACCATGCACCACGTGGCCCTGGCCCACGTCGCGCCGGCCAAGGCCGCGGTCGAGATCACCGGCTCGCGCACCTTTCTGCAGCAGCTGCTCGGCGAACCGGTGGCCGATTTCGCCTACCCCTACGGCGACTTCAACGGCACCGTCGAGCAGCTGGTGGCGAAGGCGGGCTTCAGTGATGGCTTCACGACCATCTCCGGAACGCACCAGTCGCCGCAGTTCCGCTACGCGCTGCCCCGCCTCCACGTCGGCAACGGGCTGCCGTATTTCGCCGCTCAGCTGGGGATTCCCGCGACGGCGCTCGCAGCCGCGGCGGCGGTGGCGGTCCCGCTGCCGCCGGGCGAGGACTCGGGCAACCCGCCGAAGGCCAAGAGGTGCTGATGCCCTAGCAGGTTGTGAGGCTGCGCCATAGGCCGGTCTCATCGACCATCATGAGCACGGGCATCGACGCCCAGCCAGCCGGCCGGCCCCTGCAACGGCGGCCGCCTGGCGCGCCCGGTTGGAGGAATCGCCCATGGCTGTCGTGGAGAGGACGCCGGCTGCCGTTGCCGCTGCGGCGCTCGAGGAGAACCCCTGGCACAACGCTCAGCGCCAGTTCGACCTGGCGGCGGACCTGCTCGGGCTCGATCAGGCCCTGCGCGCGGTGCTGCGCGAACCCAAGCGCGAGCTGATCGTCCACGTCCCCGTGAAGATGGACAGCGGCGAGGTGCGCGTCTTCCAGGGATACCGCGTCCAGCACAACGTGGCCCGCGGCCCCGCCAAGGGCGGCCTCCGCTACCACCCGGACGTCACGCTGGACGAGGTGCGGGCGCTGGCCATGTGGATGACCTGGAAGTGCGCCATCGCCGACCTGCCGTTCGGCGGCGCCAAGGGAGGCGTCATCGTCGACCCGCGCCACCTCAGCCACGGGGAGCTGGAGCGTCTGACCCGGCGCTACGCCAGTGAGATCTCCATCTTCATCGGGCCCGAGCGCGACATCCCAGCACCGGACGTCAACACCACCCCCGAGATCATGGCCTGGATCATGGACACCATCTCCATGGCCCAGGGGTATTCGATCCCGGCGGTGGTCACCGGCAAGCCGCTCTCGGTGGGCGGGAGCCGGGGGCGCAGCTCCGCCACCGGGCGAGGCACCACCGTGGTCGCAATGGAAGCTTGCAAGCGGTTGGGCATGGATCCAGCCACCGCGACTGTC
The DNA here is from genome assembly GCA_036521675.1 of Candidatus Dormiibacterota bacterium. Lineage (GTDB taxonomy): Bacteria > Chloroflexota > Dormibacteria > Aeolococcales > Aeolococcaceae > DATDHG01. Next base: position 6,182 of record DATDHG010000144.1, on the reverse strand, counting down.
GGCGTGCAGGGCTTCGGCAACGCCGGCAGCGTGGCGGCGCGGCTCATGGCCGAGCAGGGCTTCACCATCGTGGCCGTGTCCGACACGCGCGGCGGGATCCATAATCCCGCCGGGCTCGACGTGGCCCGCGTCGCCGAGCACAAGCGGCGCACCGGCAGCGTGGTGGGCTTTCCCGGCGCGGACGCGGTGGCCAACGGGGCGCTGCTCGAGCTGCCGCTCGACGTGCTTGTGCCCGCGGCTCTGGAGAACCAGATCACCGGCGTCAACGCGCACGCCATCAAGGCGCGGCTCATCCTGGAAGCGGCCAACGGCCCGACCACGCCGGATGCGGACATCATCCTGGCGGAGCGCGGCGTGCTGGTCGTGCCCGACGTGGTCGCCAATGCGGGCGGCGTCACGGTCTCCTACTTCGAGTGGGTGCAGGACATCCAGTCGTTCTTCTGGGAGGAGGACGAGGTCAACCAGCGCCTCGAGCGGGTGATGCGCAAGGCCTTCGACGTCACCTGGGCGGAGGCCGCGGAGCACGGCGTCTCCATGCGGCTGGGCGCCTACATGGTGGGGGTGCGCCGGGTGGCCGAGGCGACCATGGACCGCGGCATCTACCCCTAGCCGGTCGCGCGCCGGTCCACCACGCGCACGGCCTTGCCCAGCGAGCGCTCGACCGACCCCGGCGCGACGACGTCGACGGACACGCTCACGCCCAGGCTGTCCTTGACCAGGCGCTCCAGGCGCTCGCCCGACTGGGCGCGGGCGGCGCTGCCTGCGGCATCGCTGCGGGCCTCGACGCGCACGGTCAGCTCGTCCAGTCGCTGCGGACGGGTCAGCACCAGCTGGAAGTGCGGGGCCAGGCCGGCGGTGCGCAGGATGAGCTCCTCGACCTGGGTGGGAAACAGGTTGACTCCGCGCAGGATGATCATGTCGTCGGTGCGGCCGGTCACCTTCTCCATGCGGCGCATCGAGCGCGCCGTCCCGGGGAGCAACCGGGTGAGGTCGCGCGTGCGGTAGCGGATCACCGGCATCGCCTCTTTGGTCAACGTCGTGAAGACCAGCTCGCCGCGTTCGCCGTCGTCGAGAACCGCACCGCTGGCAGGGTCGATCACCTCCGGAAGGAAGTGGTCCTCCCACACGTGCAGACCGTCCTTGGTCTCGACGCACTCGTTGGCGACGCCCGGGCCGATGACCTCGGAGAGTCCGTAGATGTCGACGGCATGCATGTCGAGACGCTGCTCGATCTCCAGGCGCATGGCCTGTGTCCACGGCTCCGCGCCGAAGATGCCCACCTTCATCGACGTGGCCCGCGGATCGACGCCCTGGCGCTCCATCTCGTCGATGATGGCGAGCATGTAGGACGGCGTCACCATGATGATGTCCGGACGCAGGTCGACGATGAGGCGCACCTGGCGGTCGGTCACGCCGCCGGAGACGGGGATCACCGTGCAGCCCAGACGCTCGGCGCCGTAGTGCGCGCCCAGGCCTCCGGTGAAGAGGCCGTATCCGTACGCGATATGGACGATGTCGCCGGCGCGGCCTCCCGCGGCTCGGATGGAGCGCGCCACCACGTCCGCCCACGTGTCGAGGTCGTGGCGTGTGTAGCCCACCACCGTGGGCCGGCCGGTCGTCCCGCTGCTGGCGTGCACGCGCACGACCTCGGAGCGCGGGACGGCGAACATGGAGAAGGGGTAGTTGCTGCGCAGGTCGTCCTTGGTGGTGAACGGGAAGGTTTGCAGGTCGGCCAGACTGTGGCAGCCGGCGGGGCTCACGCCCGCTTCGTCGAAACGGCGCCGGTAGAAGGGGACGTTCTCGTAGGCGTGGCGCAGCGTCCAGCGCAGCCGCTCGAGCTGGAGGGCGGCGAGCTCGTCGCGGGAGGCGGTCTCGATCGGCTCGAGGTCCCCGGGGCGGGGGCTTAGGTCAAGCATGACCGTATCTGCAGGTGCCCCCGGGCGCGCTCATCCCTGCTTGTCTGCGGACGCTTCGGTGACGGGGCGCTGCTGGCGCAGGCCCGAGAAGACGATGGTGGTGATGGCCGCGGCCAGGTCCTCGGCGGAGAGCCGCCCGCCTACCTGATACCACTCGGTGACCGAGTTCGACATGCCGAAGAGCAGCCGGGTGGCGAGCCCTGGTTCGAGGTCGTCGCGGAGGTCACCCGCACGCACCGCCTCGGTCAGGATCGCCTGCACCGCGCGGTCGAAGTCCCGCCGCCGCGAGAGCGCCCAACGCTCGGTCGGGGTGTTGCCGCGCACGCGCAGGAGCACGGTCACCTCGGGAAGCTGACGCACCATGATGTCGACGGTGCGCCGGATGACGTAGCGCAGGCGGTCGAGCGCGCGCCCCTCGACGGCGGCCGGCTCGGCCAGCATCCCGTGGAGCGCGTTGAGCGCGCGCTTGACGGCGTCGTCGAGGAGCTGCTCCTTGCCGGCGACGTGATGGTAGATGCTGCTCTTGTGCACCCCCAGGGCGCGCGCGATGTCGGCCATCGAGGTGCCGTCATAGCCGCGCTCCATGAAGACGCCGAGCGCGACGTCGACCACACGGTCGCGGTCGTAGGGATCGCGCTCGGCGAGCGACGGCCGGCCCATCAGGGCTGCCCTGTGGTCACGGACGCGCGACGGGAAGCTGCAGCGACTTCACTTCGAGGAACTCCTCGAGCCCGAAGCGCCCCAGCTCGCGGCCGTTGCCCGACTGCCGGTAGCCGCCGAAGGGGGCATCGGGGTTGAAGGGACCGCCGTTGACCTCGACCTGGCCGGTGCGCAGACGGCGGGCGACGGCCAGGGCATGGTCGACGTCCGCGCCCCAGACGCTGCCCGCCAGGCCGTACACGGTGTCGTTGGCCAGCGCCACCGCCTGCTCCTCGTCGCTGTACGGGATGATCGCCAGCACCGGCCCGAAGATCTCCTCCTGCGCAATGGCCATGTCGTTGCGCACGTCGGTGAAAACCGTGGGCTTGACGAAATAGCCCTTCTCCAGACCGTCGGGAGGCTCGGCGCCGCCGGTGAGCACCCGGGCGCCCTCGGCGACACCCGTTTTGATGTAGCCCGTGACGCGGTCGCGCTGGGCGGCCGAGACCAGGGGGCCGAGCGTGGTCGTCGCCTCGAACGGACTCCCGGGTGAGAACCACTCGGCGGCGGTTGCAGCCGCGCGCTCCGCCTCCGCGAGGCGACTCTGCGGGACCAGAAGGCGCGTCAGCGCAGTGCAGGTCTGCCCGCTGTTCAGGCAGCAGTTGCGCACCACGGCCGTGACCGCCTTCTCGACGTCGGCGTCCTCGAGCACGATCGCCGCCGACTTGCCACCCAGCTCCAGCGCGACCCGCTTGACGGTCGGGGCGGCGAGCTCGGCGACGCGGCGGCCGGCGCGCGTCGAGCCCGTGAAGGACACCATGTCGACGCCGGGATGGGCGGCGATGGCCTCCCCGACCACCGGTCCGTATCCCGACACCAGGTTGAAGGCGCCCGCGGGCAGGTCCACCTGCTCGACCAGCTGCGCGAGGCGGAAGGCGGACAGCGGCGCCACCTCGCTCGGCTTGAGCACGACCGTGCATCCGGCGGCGAGCGCGGGCGCGAGCTTGGCGACCACCTGGTGGAGCGGGTAGTTCCACGGCGTGATGCAGCCCACCACTCCGATGGGCTCCCGCACCACCAGGGAGTTGCCGATGCGTTCCTCGAAGTTGAATTCTCGCAGCACCTGGCCGGAACTCCGCAGCACGGTCTGCGGCAGGCCAACCTGCACGCGCGCAGCGATCTTCAGGGGGGCGCCCATCTCGGTGGCGATGAGCTCGGCCAGCTCGGCGGCGTGCTGATCGAGCAGGGCGGCCAAGCGCTCCAGCACTTCGGCACGGTCCGCGACGGAGCGCGCGGACCAGTCGAGAAAACCGCGCCGCGCCGCGGCCACGGCGGCATCGACGTCGGCGGCGTCACCCGCGGGGATGCGTCCGACCGTCGCCTCAGTGGCGGGGTCGACGACGTCGATGGTAGCGCTGCTGTGAGGTCGGACCCACGACCCCCCGATGTAGAGCCGGTCGAAGACATGCATCGCGTGTCGTCCCCACGTCACAGACGTCAAATCGCTGTCGAGTGCGGCGATTTTACCAACCGAACGAAAGGTTTGTCAAAGCCGCCGCTCGTATTGACAGCGCGCGTGCGAGGTCCCTACACTCCTGCGGCCGAGCCGATCGGACGGTTGATAAACACGGTGGAGGACGGGCGGCGATGGATCGGTTCCTGCTCTACCGCACGTACGGCGAGCTCGAGGTCGGCGACCGCCAGCGCACCCGCGGACGCACCATCACCGAGACCGACATCGTCAATTGGTGCGCGCTCACGGGCGACTGGTTCTACCCGCACATCGACCGCGTCGCCGCGGAACGCTCGATGTTCGGGCAGCGCGTCGCCCCGGGGATCATGGTCTTCGCGATGGCGACGGGGCTGGGTGTCCCCGCCGACGCCACCACCATCCTCGCCAACTACGGCACCGACAAGCTGCGCTACCCGAAGGCGACGTGGATCGGCGACACCGTCTACCTCGACATCGAGGTCGTCGAGAAGACCGACAGGGATGAGCAGTCGGGGCTCGTCGCCTATCGCTGGGACGTGCTCAACCAGAACGGCGCCACGGTTTGCGCCAGCCAGCTGAAGATCCTCACCGCCAAGGAGCGCGCGCCCTATGCCGGAATCTGACGCCGGGGCAGCGGTGGTGCTGTACAGCATCGAGTCCGGCCTCGCGGAGATCAGCCTCAACCGCCCCGACAAGCTGAACGCGATGAACGACGCGCTGGTCGAGGCGCTCATGCGCAGCCTCGACGCCGCCGAGCAGGCGGGCGCGCGCGCTCTGTTGGTGCGCGGTGAGGGACGCGCCTTCTGCAGCGGTCGCGACCTGGCCGGCGCCGACCCCGCCCACGAGGACGGCGAGGCCATCCTGCGCGACACCTTCAATCCGCTCATGGAGCGGGTCGCGGATTTTCCCGCGCCCACCTTCGCCGCCGTGCAGGGCGCCTGTCTCGGCACCGGGTTGGGCCTGGCGCTGGCGTGCGACGTCCTCTACGCCGCCGACGATGCCCGCCTGGGCTCGCCCTTCGCGCGCATCGGCGCCGTCCTCGACTCCGGCGCGCACGCCGCGTTCGCGGCCCGCGTCGGCCCGCACCGCGCGCTGGAGCTGATCTATTCGGGACGGCTGCTCTCCGGGCGGGAGGCGGAGGCCTGGGGGCTGGTCAATCGCAGCCTCGCCGGCGCCCACCTGCTGGCGCGCACCCGCGAGCTGGCGCGGGCGGTGGCCAGCGGCCCCACCAGCGCTTTCCTGGAGTCCAAGCGCCTGATCCGGCGCATCGCCGACGGCGGGGTGTCGTATCGCGACGTGCTCGTCGCCGAGGCGGCGGCGCAGGGGCGCGCGTCGCGGACGCATGACTACCAGGAGGGGATCGGCGCCTTCCAGGCCAAGCGCGCCCCCAGCTTCAGCGGTCGATAGCAGGACGGCGATGCCGGAGAGCTACGCAGCCTTCCCCAGCCTGCAGTTCGACCGACCGCAGCCGGACATCCTGGTCATCACCATGGCCACCCCGGGCCGCCTCAACGCCGCCGGCCACGAGATGCATCGCGACCTCGCCGGGGTGTGGACCGCCGTCGACCGCGACCCGCAGACACGTGTGGCCATCATCCGCGGCGCTGACGGCGTGTTCTCAGCAGGCGGCGACTTCGACCTCATCGAGGATATGGCCGCCGACTTCGCGGTGCGCGCGCGGGTCCTGCGCGAGGCGCGGGATCTGGTCTACAACGTCATCAACTGCAGCAAGCCCATCGTTTCCGCGATGGAGGGGGTGGCCGTGGGCGCGGGCCTCGTGGTGGGGCTGCTCGCCGACGTCTCGATCGCGACGCCCACGGTGCGCCTCATCGACGGGCATACGCGCATTGGCGTCGCCGCGGGCGACCACGCCGCCATCATCTGGCCGCTGCTCTGCGGCATGGCCAAGGCCAAGTACCACCTGCTCACCTGCGAGCCGGTGACTGGCGAGGCCGCCGAGCGGATGGGCCTCGTCTCGCTCTGCGTCCCCGACGACGAGTTGCATGAGCGGGCCCTGGCGGTGGCGCGAACCCTGGCCGCCGGGTCGCAGAGCGCCATCCGCTGGACCAAGTACGCGCTCAACAACTGGCTGCGCGCCGCGGGGCCCATCTTCGACGCCTCGCTGGCGCTGGAGT
>DATDHG010000143.1:0-8235 GCA_036521675.1 Candidatus Dormiibacterota bacterium | reverse complement strand
CTCGACGCGTCGACGAAAAGCGTGATCCCGGAGAAGAGACCGACGGCGAGGACGATGCCGACCACTGACGCGCATGTCCTGCGCGGATTGCGCAGCAAGTCGCGCACCGTGTAGCGCAGCACGGTCAGCCGGCCTGCACGGCAGCATCCTGATCGACGACGCGGCCGTCGCGCAGGCGGACGACGCGGTCGCAGCGCAGCGCCACCGCCGCGTCGTGGGTGACCAGCAGGAGCGTGCTCTGCGCCTCCCGCACCAGCGCGAGGAGCGTCGTGATGACCGCCTCGGAGGTCTCGGCGTCGAGGCTGCCCGTGGGTTCGTCGGCGAGTACGAGCGCGGGGCTGTGGGCCAGCGCACGAGCGATGCCGACGCGCTGCTTCTGGCCACCCGACAGCTGGTCGGGGAGCTTGGCGCCGTGCTCGCCGAGACCAACGCGCCCCAGCATCTCCGGCGCATCCGCCGCTGAGCGGCCGGCGATCCCCGCCTGGATGGCGACGTTCTCCGCGGCGGTCATGTACGGCAGCAGGTCGTAGCTCTGGAAGACGAAGCCGATGTGGGTTCGTCGGAAGGCCGCCAGGGCTCCGTCGGAGAGTCCGGCGAGCTCCTCGCCGAAGACCTCGACGCGCCCCGCAGAGGGTCGCTCCAGACCGCCCACCATGGAGAGCAGCGTCGACTTGCCGCAGCCGCTCGGACCGATGATCGCCACGGTCTCGGCCGCCTCGACGGTGAGGTCGACCCCACTGAGCGCCTCCACGTGGCCGCCGGCGGTGCGGTAGCGCCGCCGGACATCCTCGAGGACGACGGCGCTCACAGCGGTCGCACCCGGCCGTCGATCAGACCCAGTCGCCGGTCGGCGCGCTTCGCCACCGCCGCGTTGTGGGTGACGAGCACCATGCTGAGGCCGCGCGCCCGCTGCTCCTCGAGGAGCGTGGTCATGACCGCGTCGGCGGTCGCCGTGTCCAGCTCTCCGGTCACCTCGTCGCCGAGGAGCAGGGTGGGGTCGTTCGCCAGGGCCACCGCGATTCCGACGCGCTGAACCTCCCCGCCGCTCAGCTCGCACGGTCGGTGACGCAGCCTGCCCCGCAGCCCCAGTCGCTCGAGCAGTGACCGAGCCCGTTGGCGGCGCCCGCGCCAGCTCCCCTGGCGCACCGCGAAGGCGACGTTCTCCTCGGCGGTGAGGAAGGGGATGAGGTTGCCGCGCTGGAAGACGATCCCCACCGAGCTCGCCCGCACCAGAGCCCGGCCACCCTCGTCAAGTCGCGTCAGGTCCTGGCCATGGACGACCACGCGCCCTGCCGAGGGCAGACTGAGCCCGGCCACGAGCGACAGCAGTGTGCTCTTCCCGCTTCCCGACGGCCCGAGCAGCGCCACCGTCTCGCCGCGCTCCACCGCCAGGTCGACGCCGCGCAGCGCCACGGTCTCGATCTCGCCCTCCTTGTGGATCTTGAAAACGTCGATCAGCTGCAGGGCGGCGGTGGGGCTCGACGTGGCCGGCTCGGCCGGACTGGTTCGCCCGGTCCCGACGACAGCGCTCATCCCAGCCAGCGGAAGGTCGCGGCGATGTCATCGGCGGCCTGAGGGTCGTACTGCACCTCCGGGATCGAATAGGTGAGGACGGCGGCGGTCGACGCGTCGCGGGGCACGTAATAGCGAACCGTGACCCGGCGCTCGAACCGGCCGGTCAGGGGGTTCTGCCCGTCACTGGCCACGGTCACGTCCTTGATGGCGGGCCGCCCCCCCACAGTCGTCGACGCGGGTGACTGCTGCACGGCGAAGTCCGGGGTGGCCAGCTTGGCTGTGGTGAGGTCGCCACGCGCCACGCTCGCAGGGTCAGCGGCAGCCGGCCCCGTGACGACGCGGATGACCAGACGCTCGTCCCCGCGGCTCCCGCTCGCGGTCCCATCGGCCGCCTGGGTCACGGCACCGGGACTGGTGATGCGGTACCGGTAACGAGGGCTCTCGAAGACGATGCCCGGCGCATCTCCGCCCCCGACCTCGGCCTGACCGCCGGTGTCGACAGCCGCCGTCGAGGACGAGGCGCCCGCGGGGCCAGAGGTGGAGTCGCCACAGGAGGTCGCGACCAGCGCTACCGACCCCGCCGCCAAGGTGACGAGGAGGCTACGGGGCAGGCGCCACGATCGCAGGTGAGAGAATCTGTCTGTCATGTTCGGGACTATGAGTCCTGAACCTGACGTGAACATGAAGCCGGGATCGGATGGCTGTCTACCCGTCGACAGGACGATGAGGCTCCGCTCAGCGCCTGGGTCGCGCCTGCGAAACCCTTTGCGTGTTCTGCCAGCCGCAGTTTGTGCCATAACCGGCATGATCGGAGCCGCCGGCGGGATCCAGCCGGTGAACGCGGCGCCTCCAAAAGCCGTTGCGAACGCTGGGGCGCCGAGCTCTGTCGACGTGCCCGTCCTCATGTACCACTACATCCGCGTCAACCCGGTGGCCACGGACAGCCTCGGCTTCCACCTCTCGGTGACCCCTGAGCACTTCTCGCTGCAGATGGCGGTGCTCAAGCAGAGCGGCTTCCACCCCATCACCATGGATGCGGTCATCGCCAGCCTCACGGGCGGGCCGGCGCTTCCCGCCAGGCCTGTCGTGCTCACCTTCGACGACGGCTACGCCGACTTCGCAACCACTGCGACGCCCATCCTGCGCAGCCTCGGTTTCGTGGGCACCGACTACGTGGTCCCCGGCTTCATCGGCCGCGCCAACTACATGTCCCTGGAGCAGCTCCACATGGTGGTGCGCAACGGCATGTGGATCGGTGGCCACACCATGTTCCACGTCGACCTGGCGAGACTGTCGATGGACGCTCAGCGTCAGACCATCGCCCAGAGCCGCCAGATGCTGCGCTCGTGGACCGGGCAGCCGGTGGAGAGCTTCGCCTACCCATACGGCAGCTACAGCGCCGTCACCCCGGGGCTGGTCGCCGAGGCGGGCTTCACCAGCGCACTCACCACCCGCGACGGCCGCCGGCACGACTTGGGGTCGCGGTTCACCCTGCCTCGTGTCCGGGTCGACGGCGCCGACAGCCTCCAGTCCTTCGCAGGCAAGCTCAGAATCGCGGTCCCCGGGTCATCCGACAAGGCCTTCTGGGCGGATCTACGCGGCACCGCCGAGGCCGCTCGACACGGCGGGATCGTCGGCCTATTGCCCGCGCCGGACGACGGCGGATACGCCCTCATCGACCGCGATGGTCGGGTTCACGAGTTCGGCGACTTCGAGGACCACGGGTCCCTGCTCGGCCAGCATCTCAACCGGCCGGTCGTCGGCGCGGCCCTGAGCCCGGGCGGTCACGGCTACTGGTTGGTCGGGGCGGACGGCGGCGTCTTTCCCCTCGGCGCGGGCGGCTACGGCTCCATGGGTGGGCTGAACCTCAACGCTCCCATCCTCGGCGTGGCGCCGACGCCGGACGGCGGCGGCTACTGGCTTGTCGCCGGCGACGGCGGCGTGTTTCCGTTCGGCGACGCCGTGGGCTATGGGTCGACGGGTGGGATGCGCCTCAACCAGCCCGTCGTGGGGATGGCGGCGACGCCCAACGGCGGCGGCTACTGGCTGGTGGCTGCCGACGGGGGCGTGTTCCCGTTCGGCGACGCCGTGGGCTACGGGTCGACCGGGGGCATCCGCCTCAACTCGCCGATCGCCGGGATGGCCGCGACGCCGAGTGGCCTCGGCTACTGGCTGGTGGCCGGCGACGGTGGGGTCTTCCCCTTCGGCGACGCCGCGGGCTATGGCTCGACCGGCGGCATCCACCTGAACAGTCCCATCACCGCCATGGCGAGCACCGCCTCAGCCGGCGGCTATTGGCTGGTCGCCCGTGACGGCGGCGTCTTCCCGTTTGGAGCGGCGCTGGGTCTGGGCTCGGCGGCCTGAACGATGCCCGGGTGGCTGAGGCCGCCTGAGACGCGCTTCATCTGAGCGTAAGCCGGTCACGCCACGCTCAAGGGATGGGGCAACACCTGCGCCGCGCGATCGCGGCCGGGCTCGTCGTCGCGGCGGCGGCCGCCGCGGGCGGGGTAGGCAGCCCGGCCGGCACGTACGCCGGCGCCGCTCAGTTCTCCGCCACGGGAGGGGAACTGCCCACAGTCGGCGATGCCCTGGGTGCCGGGATCCAGACGTGCGCGGCATCACGGACGAACCGGACTCCGACGACAGAGGGGGAGTGCGCCCTCTGGGGTGAGGTGGCGCCGGTCAACGTGGTGATCGCGGCCCGCTCCGCCAGCGCTCTCGCTACGACGTGGAGCGACCTCGGATCCATCTGGCGGCCCGCTCACGGGCGTTGGCTGGTGGCGCGCGGGGGGCTGGGTCCCGAGTGTGGCGGTGGCTGGCGGTCAACGGGACGGCAGATCGAACTCCGGCTCAACCCCGCGAGCCGGCGCCATCTCAAGATCGTCAGCGCCGACTGCTCCGGCGATGGCGGCTTCCTGGTCGCCTTCGGCACGGCGCACACCGACCGCTATGACCGCCACCGATGCCACGGCGACTACATGGTCGACCTCGATCGTGCCCGCGATGACCTCGTCGCCGGGCTGCTCGCGACGCACCATGCCCTGTCAGTGCACTATGCGAGAAGTCCGATGGCTCGCACGGACTACCCTGGGGGGTGCGGTAGCCACGTGGTGACCGATGGCCGCGTCGCTTACGTCGTCGCGGCGTGAGGCCGCCCGTGGCGGTCGGCGGCCAGGGTGGGACGACGAGCATTTCGCGTGACTTCAGGATGGCTCAAGGTCATCCCGGCAGGCTGTGACGGATCCCGACGCCCAGCGTCACCACCACCCCGTTCAGGGAGGCAACCAGGCCATGGCACTGCACAGCATCCGATCCCGGCTCGCCGTCGTCGGCGTCGCAGGAGCGCTCGGCGCGGGGGCGCTCGGGGCGGTGGTTTTCGCCCATCGCGCCTCGGCCAGCGCTACTCTGACGCCGGCCACCCCACTGACAGTCGTCGCCCAACCGGCGCCCCCGGCAGCCGACCCGCCCGAACCAGGTGACACCAAGGACATCGCAGAGACCGCCGCAGAGACACCCGACGCCCCGGCAGCGCCGAAGGCGGCAGCACCCGAGGTGGTGAACAACGCCGAACCGAACGACCCCAACCTCCCTGGTGGCGGACACGCCGATACCGCTGGTCAGAATGTCGACCACCAGTTCGACGGCGCCGAGTAGGAGCGACATTCCGGTCCCTTCTCTGGCGAGAGGGCGAACCCTGATGAGGGGCTCGCTCTCCTGGCGCATGGCGACGCTCCTCGCCCTGTCGTGCGCAGTGACCGCCTGCGCCGGCCAACTCACAGGGCGGCCGGCGACGACGGGCGGCCCGTCTTCAGGCGCGTCGCTCCCGTCTCCGCCGGCTCCTGGATCGTCATCCACCCCGGGAAGCGCTGGTGCCACTCCTGGCACCAACGTGTATGCCTCCACCATGTCGGGGAAGCTGAGCCCGGCGGTGGCCGGCATCCCCGAGCGCGTCTACGTCCCCAACAGCAGCAGCAACACGGTGACGGTGATCGATCCCGCGACAATGACGGTGATCGCCCAGCTGAAGGTCGGCCGCATCCCTGAGCACGTCGCCCCCGCCTACGACCTCAGCCGGCTCTACGTGGACAGCGAGGGCGCGTGGAACCTGGGGGTGCTGGATCCGCGGACGGGCACGATCACCGGGACCGTCTCGGTTCCCGACCCCTACAACCTCTATTTCACCCCCGACGGCACCAAGGCCATCGTGGTCCAGGAGAACCTGGGACGTCTGGAATTCCGTGACCCGCACACGTGGAAGGTCATCGGCGAGGTCCCCATGGGGGTTCGGGGCGCCGATCATCTGGACTTCACCGCCGACGGGCGGTTTCTCCTTGTCACCATGGAGTTCACGGGCGTGGTGACCAAGGTCGACGTGACCGCGATGCGCGTCGTCGGCTACCTCTTCGTCGGTGGTTTGCCCATCGATGTGAGGCTCTCCCCCGACGGATCGGTGTTCTTCATCGCCAACCAGGGGCGCAACGGCGTGTCCGTCGTCGACCCGGTGTCGATGAAGGAGATCCGCTTCATCCCGACCGGGCGCGGCGCGCATGGGCTCTACATCTCGCGCGACACGCGGTCGCTCTACGTCACCAACCGCCTCGCGGGGACGATCTCGGTCATCGACATGGCCAGCCGCTCGGTGTCGGCCACCTGGCACGTCGGGGGGAGCCCGGACATGATCCAGCTCAATCCTGACGGCACCCAGCTATGGGCGTCCAGCCGGTTCGACGGGTTCGTGATGGTGGTAGACACGCGCACGGGGCAGGTCACCCATCGCATCCACTGTGGCCCGGGCGCGCACGGGCTGAGCTACTTTCCCGCTCCGGGGAATATCAGTCTGGGTCACAACGGGGTGTACCGCTGAGCGGGCGCGCGACGGTGCGCCTGCACCGCCCGTGACCAGCCCAGCCAAGCAGCGGGGAGGGTGGCGACGCGGCCCGTCCGCCGCCGCCGTCGCGTTGTTTCTCGGCATGCTCGCTGCATGCGGCGGAAGTACCGCCGCACAGTCATCAGCCACGCGCGCAACCGTGTCAGCCGGCAGCCAGGCCTCGCAAGCGCTCACTGTTGCACCGGTCCCGGTGGCGACCCCCGCTGGTCGGACGCTCAGCCAGCGGCGTGAGGTTCCGCTTCCGCAGGCCCGCGAGGAGATGGCGGCCGCGGTCGTCGCAGACCGGCTGTACGTCATCGGTGGGTTCAACGCGAGTGGTGCAGACGTCAACAGTGTCTTCGTGCTCCACAACGGGGCATGGTCGGATGGGCCCCCGCTCCCCCTCGCGCTCGACCATCTCTCAGCGGCAGTCGCCAGCGGCCGCCTGTACGTCGCCGGCGGGTCGAGCACCGCGGGCGCCAGCCGGCGCGCCTTCGTCCTGGCGGCACCAGGCGAGGCCTGGCGGGAGATCACCCCGATGCACCACGCTCGCATCGCGCTCGCCCTGGTGGCGCTGGGAGACCGGCTGTTCGCGATCGGCGGCCGCGACGGGGCCCGCGAGGTCGGCCCCATCGAGATGTTCGACACCGCGGCCGGGTCGTGGGTCGACCTCAGCCAGCTTCCCCATCCGCGGGACCACGTCGCCGGGTTCGCCCTCCAGGGGATGGCGTGCGCCGCCGGCGGTCGGACCCCCGACACCGCCGCGGTCGACTGCTACGACCCCGCGTCGAAGAGCTGGCGCACTCTGCCCGGGCTCCCGCTGGCAACCAGCGGTGCGGGCGCAGCCAGCCTAGGCGACGTGGTCGTGGTCGCCGGTGGGGAGGCGGCCAGCGAGCGTGGGGCCGTCACCGATCAGCTCGCCGAGTGGGGCGGCAGTCGGTGGCTGACTGAGCGAATGCTGGTCCCGCGCCACGGTGTCGAGTTCGCTGTGCTCGGCGGCCGGGCCTGGGCCTGCGGCGGCGGCATCGCCCCAGGGCTGCACCCCACGACGGTCTGCACCTCGTTCGGCTGACGTGGGGTGCGGGCCGCGTTGCGGTCAGACGGGTCGCCGCCGGCCTGGCGACGTGCCGACGTCGTCTACGTGGGCGGCCAGGACTGCACCGACCAGAGCCTGATCGCAGCGGAGAACAAGGTCATCGATCGCCATCTGGCCAACATCGTCTCCAACTCCTGGGGGAGTGTAGGCGATATCAACCAGCTCCCCGCCGACCTCCAGCACGCCTACACCCATACGTTCATCCAGGCTGTGGTCGAGGGCATCGGTGTCTACTTCAGCTCTGGTGACAGCGGTGACGAGATCGTCAACACCGGTGGTTTCCGGACCGTCGACTTCCCCGCCAGCGACCCGTGGGTGACGGCCGTCGGTGGCACCAGCCTTGCAGTCGGAAAGAACAACAACTACCTCTTCGAAACCGGCTGGAGCACAGGTAGGTCGGTCTTGGTCAACGGCGTCTGGACGCCGGCGCCTCCCGGCTCCTACCTGTACGGTGCGGGCGGTGGCACGAGCGAAGTGTTCGCTCAGCCTGTGTACCAGAAGGGCACCGTTCCCGCCAGCATCAGCAAGTTCTTCGGTCCCGGCACCGGTATCGGCGGTGACACGCCAGGACGAGCGGTGCCCGACGTCGCCATGGACGCCGACCCCAACACCGGCTTCACGTTCGGTCAAACGGTGGCGTTCCCCGACGGGACCGTGAAGTACGCCGAGTCGCGCATCGGCGGGACCAGCCTGGCCAGTCCGCTGTTTGCGGGCATGATGGCATTGGCCGACATGGTCTTCGGGGCGCCGCACGGGT
>DATDHG010000142.1:0-23480 GCA_036521675.1 Candidatus Dormiibacterota bacterium | reverse complement strand
GGCCTGGACATGGACTCGCTGCGCGGCAGTGGGCCCGGGGGCGTGGTTCGCAGCGCCGACGTGGCCGCCGCCCTCCAGGGCTTCGAGGCCGGCGCCAACGGGGCCGCGGTCCCCACTGCCGCGACCGCGCCGGCCCCGACGGCCGCCCTCGCTCGCGCGCCGGCACCCGCGGCCGCCACCGCCGCGGCCTCGGCTCCATCCGCTCCCCCGGAGAGCGTTCCCGTCGTGGGCCCCGCGCTGGCCCTGGCCAACGCCATGGAACAGAGCCTCGAGACCCCCACCGCCACCTCCTTCCGCACCATCGAGGTCGCCGTGCTCGCGGAGCGGCGCGGTCAGCTCAACGCCGCGCTGCGGGCCGCGGGAAGCGATCAGAAGGTCAGCTACACCCACCTCATCGGTCACGCGATCGCCCTGGCGGCGGGCGCCCAGCCCAGCATGACCGCCCACTTCGAGCGGGGCGATGCGGCCACGGCGATGCGCGTTAACCCCGGCGTGCACCTGGGTCTGGCGGTCGACACCACGCGTCGGGATGGCAGCCGCTTCCTGGTTGTCCCCGTCATCCGCGCCGCCGCCGACCGCGACTTCGCCGGCTTTCGCACCGAGTACGAGCGGCTGGTCGGACTGGCGCGGACCGGCAAGCTCGGGCCGGACGACATGCGCGGGGCCAGCATTCAGCTCACCAATCCCGGTGGGCTCGGGACGGTGTTCTCGGTCCCGCGCCTGACCGCCGGCACCGGCACCATCATCGCCACCGGCGCCATCGACCATCCCGCCGGCCTGCGCGGACTTGATCCCGCCGGATTGCGCGAGCAGGGCGTCAGCCCGGTGATGACGCTGAGCAGCACGTACGACCACCGCGTCATCCAGGGCGCGGAGTCGGGCGAGTTCCTGGGCCGCATCGAGGCGCTGCTGGCCGGCGATGGGGGCTTCTACGAGGGCGTGTTCGGCAGCCTGGGCCTGGCGCTGCCCGCACTCGCGCTCGCCGTGTCCGCACCTGCGCCGCGTGGCCCGGCGGCGAACGTCCCCACGGCGGCGGACCACGAGCTGCTGGCCGCGGTCAGCGCCGGCATGTCGCTGGTCAAGGGCTACCGGAGTTTTGGCCATCTTGCTGCCCATCTCGACCCCCTTGGCACCGACCCGCCCGGCGACGAGACCATGGAGGAGCGCCGGCTCGGACTCACGCCGGAGGTGAAGCGGCGCGTCCCGGCCGACGTGCTGCGCACCTATGTCGCGGGCGAGACGCTCGCCGACATCGTCCCCCGGCTGCGCGAGGTCTACTGCGGCACCATCGCCTACCAGATCGAGCATCTGGGCAGTCACGAGCAGCGGGTGTGGTTGCGCGAGCACGTCGAATCGGGCCGCCACCGCATCCCGCTGAGCCCCGAGCGCCGTCTTCAGCTGCTCGGGAGGCTGACCAAGGTGGACGCGATGGAGCGCTACCTGCGCAAGGCCTTCCTGGGACAGAAGACGTTCTCGATCGAAGGCCTCGACGCCATGGTGCCGATGCTCGAGGAGCTGATGAACCTGGTTGCGGTCGACGGCATCGACGAGGTGATCATGGGCATGGCGCACCGCGGCCGCCTCGCCACCATCACGCACGTCGCCAACCGCAGCTATGAGTCCATCCTCGACACCTTCGAGAAGGGCGAGCAGCGCCGCCGCGTCGGCGAGGCCCCCAGCGATCCGACCGGCGACGTCAAATACCACCTCGGGGTCACCGGCACCTACCAGACCGACATCGGCAGGCCGGTGACCGTCCGGCTGCTCGACAATCCGAGCCACCTGGAGCAGGTCGACCCCGTGGTCGAGGGCTGGACGCGCGCGACCCAGTCGCGCCGGGACGGCCCCGAGCTCGTCCTCGAGGGAAAGCGCGCCCTGCCCCTGCTCATCCACGGTGACGCGGCCATGACCGGCCAGGGAGTGGTCGCGGAGGTCTTCAACCTGCAGTCGCTGCCCGGGTACGCGGTCGGCGGCACAGTGCACCTGATCGCCAACAACCAGATCGGCTTCACGTCTGAGCCCACAGAGGCGCGCTCCACGCGCTACGCCAGCGACCTCGCCAAGGGTTTCGACGTCCCCGTGATCCACGTGAACGCCGACGACCTCGACGCCTGCATCGCCGCTGTACGACTGGCCTACGACTACAGGCGAACGTTCCGCCGCGACGTGCTGATCGACCTGGTCGGCTACCGCCGTTTCGGCCACAACGAGACCGACGAGCCCGCCTACACCCAGCCGCTCATGTACGAGCGCATCCGCAGCCATCCCACCGCGAGAGAGATCTTCGTCCGCCGGCTCATGGACGATGGCCTGCTCACAGAAACCGAGGCGGCGGCCCAGGCCGAAGCGGCGTACCTGCGCGTGCAGGCGGCGCATCGTCGCGTCAAGGAGTCGCTGGCCACGACCGCGGACGAGGAGGCGCCCGAGGTCCACCACGGCACCGATGAGAGTGATCTGGAGATCCCCACCGGCGTCGGCGCCGAGACCCTGCTGAGCATCACCGACCAGCTCGAGCGCGTCCCGCAGGGGTTCACGATCCATCCCAAGCTGCGCCGTCAGCTCGACAAGCGCAGCGAGACCGTCCACGGCGGCGAGGTCGACTGGGCCACCGCCGAGGCGCTGGCGCTGGGGTCCCTCGTCGCCGCCGGCACGCCGGTGCGGCTCACCGGGCAGGACACCGAGCGCGGCACCTTCAGCCAGCGCCACCTGGTGCTCCACGACGCCGTCACCGGGGCCGTGCACTGCCCCATCCAGCGTCTCACCGGCGCCACCGCCCCCTTCGAGCTCCACAACAGCCCGCTCAGCGAGCTGGCCGCGCTGGGCTTCGAGTACGGGTACAGCGCCGCCGCCCCCGGGGCGCTGGTGCTCTGGGAGGCGCAATTCGGAGATTTTGTCAACGGTGCCCAGATCGTCGTCGACCAGTTCATCAGCTCAGGGGCCGCGAAGTGGGGAATTCGCAGCCGCCTGGTGCTGCTCCTGCCCCACGGCTACGAGGGCATGGGGCCCGAGCACTCCAGCGCGCGCCTGGAGCGCTTCCTCCAGCTCAGCGCCAACGGCAACATCCGCGTCGCCTGTCCGAGCACAGCCGCGCAGCACTTCCACCTGCTGCGCATGCAGGCCCTCGCCCCGCATCCGCGCCCGCTGGTGGTGATGACCCCCAAGAGCCTGCTGCGCAGCCGCTCGGCCGCGTCCCCGTTGGCGGAGCTGGCCACCGGGCGCTTTCGGGCGGTTCTCGACGACCCCGCGGTCGACGGGGCGATGCGCGACCGGGTGCGCACCCTGCTGCTCTGCAGCGGCAAGATCTATCACGATCTCGTCGCCAGCCCGCTGCGCGCCGCGGCGACCGGAACAGCGATCGCGCGCGTCGAGATGCTCGACCCGCTGCCGCTCGAGGAGATCATCGCCACAGTCCGCTCGTACCCGCGCCTCGAGCAGCTGCTCTGGGTGCAGGAGGAGCCGCGCAACATGGGTTCGTGGGGCCACGTCCAGCGGCCCATCGGTCGCCTGCGGCCCTACGAGATCCGCTGGGATTACATCGGCCGGCCGCGGCGCGCCAGCCCCAGCGAGGGGTTCCACGGCGCCCACGAGGCCGAGCAGGAGCGCATCATCCGGGACGCGCTGACCGTCGAGCACACCAGCTCCGAGGAGGCGAAGGCGCTGGCCCGCAGCGGGGCCACGCTGTGACCGTCACCGCCGCCACACCCCCGGCCGTGGAGCGCGACCCCGGGGCCGGCTCCACCCACGTCGTGGTCATCGGCGGCGGGGTGGGCGGAGGCGTGGCGGCGCTGCGCAGCGCGCAGCTGGGAGCCCGGGTCACGCTGATCGAGCGCCAGCCCGTGCTCGGCGGCACCTGCGTCAACTGGGGCTGCATCCCGACCAAGGCGCTGCTGGCGAGCGCGGACCTGCTGCGCCGCGTGCGCCGGGCGAGCGAGTTCGGCATCGACGTCGACGGCGAGGTGCGCGTCAACTTCGCGCGCATGATGGAGCGCAAGGAGGAGGCCGTCGCCGCCATGCGCAGCGGGCTGACCAACGCCTGCAAGCGCCGCCAGGTGCGCGTCGTGCAAGGCCCGGCCAGCGTCGCCGGCGACGCGGTGCTGGTGGGCGACGAGCGCATCGCCTACGACCGGCTGATCGTCTGCGTCGGGACCGAGCCCAGCGGGCTTCCCTTCGTGGACATGGAGCATCCCCGGGTGCTCACCAGCAACGACGTGCTGCGCCTCGAGCACCTCCCCACGAGCCTGCTGGTGATCGGGGGCGGCGTCATCGGGTGCGAGTTCGCCTCGTTCTTCGCCCCCCTGGGGACCGCCATCACGGTGGTCGAGGTGCTGCCGCAGATCCTCGCCGGGGTGGAGCCGCGCGTGGTCACGCAGTTCCGCAGGCTGCAGGAGAAGGAGGGGATCACCTTTCTCTGCGGACGCCGCCTTGCCCGCGTCGCCGCGTACCGCGAGGACGGGGTGACCGCCGAGCTCGACGACGGCACCAGTCTCGACGTCGCCGCCATGCTCATCAGCGTGGGCCGCGTGCCGCAGACACGCGGCATCGGGCTGGAGGCCGCCGGCGTGGAGGTCGACGGAAGCGGCCACATAGCGGTGGACGGCATGCTGCGCACCGCCAACCCGCGTATCTACGCCGCCGGGGACTGCATCGGCGGCCTCCAGCTCGCCCACCTGGCCACCAAGGAGGCGGAGCGCGCCGCCGAGAATGCCCTCGGCCACCATCCGCGCGAGATCGACCGCACGGTCGTCCCGTCCTGCATCTACACCCATCCGAATATCGCCATGGTCGGCCTCAACACCGAGACGGCCCAGGCGGCGGGCTATCGGGTGCGCATCGGACAGGCTCGGTATCTCGGCAACGGCAAGGCCTGGGGTGAGGGCGAGACCGAGGGTCTGGTGCAGCTCTTCAGCGACGAGGACAGCAACCTCATCCTCGGCGCCACCATCATGGGTGAGCACTCCGTGGAGATCATCCACGAGGTGGCGGTCGCGATGAGCGACGGCCTGTGCGAGGCTGAGCTGGCGGATGTCATCCACGCCCACCCGACGGTCAGCGAACTGGTGATGGACGCCGCCCAGATGGGGGAGAAGGTCGCTCCCTACCTGAGCTAGCGGCGCGCGCGGCCGGCAACCGGTACGGCGGCTATTTTCCGTCGGGCTGCGGCGGCAGCAGCCGGTCGGCGGCCCCGCGGCGGTGCATGCGCATGCGCACCCGCAGCGCGCCCCGGCCCTCGACCACCCCGGCGATGAACGACAGCGCGGCGAGCGTCAGCAGGGCGATCCCCAGCCAACGTGGTCCGAGAGTGCTCAGCGTGACCCCGGCGGCGAGCAGGGTCGCTGCGCCCGCCAGGAAGACGGCCATGGCCCCGATCCGCGCGGCGAGGCGAGCGGGGTCGGCGGCCGCGCTGAGCAGCGCCTTCACGGAGTCCGCCCGGGCGCCGGTGGGAACCGTGGGCGGCGTCCCCGGCCGCCCCGCCCCCGGGTAACCGTAGGCGCGCCGCCGCGCTTGCATGGCCAGGCGGTTGAGTACGCCGAGAACCGCCAGCCGGCTGAGAATGCGGACGATGATCACCCAGGGCATCTCTTGCACGACGATCATCCCGCATTCGCCGCCTCCATCAAACCCGGGATCTGCGCAGAGCGGCGGCGGCCGCGGGACTGGGCCGGCGGCCCGGTGCTACAGTCGCCGCCAGGTGAGCCGATCTCGCCGGTTCGTGGAGGGTTGCGGATGGTGCGCGCCTACGTCCTGATCAGCACGTCGCCCGGCAAGGCCATCAGCGTCGTCTCGCACATGCAGGGCCAGAGCGGGGTCATCCAGGCCGACGCCATCACCGGGGAGTACGACTGCATCGCCCAGGTGGAGGCCCCCGATGTCGCCGGCATCGGCAGCCTCATCGTCGAGAAGATTCAGCGGATCGAGGGCGTCTTCAAGACGGTCACCTGCCTGGCGGTCCAATAGGCTCGATCGGCGCGTCCCTGACCGGCCCGCGACCGTGGTGAGCGCCGAGCCCGCGCCCGCGGACGCCGGACCTCCGGCGGTCGAGGGCCGCGTCGGAATCGCCGGCCTGGCCGGCCTCTACGCCGAATCGGTGGGGTGGCTGCGCGCCAGCCCCCGGCTGCGCCGTTCCCTCCTCGGCTGGTCCGTCCTCGGGTTGGCGCTCTGCGCCGGCATCAGTGTGCCGGTCGCGGCGTTGGTGTCGCGCCCGGCCGCGGCCTGGGCGGCGCTGGGCTCGGTGCTGTGGAGCCTGCTGGTCAGCCTCGTGCTCCTCGGCGGCGCCAGCATGCTGATAACTCCCGACGGGCGCCGCCTCGACCACTACGGCGTCCCCAACGGGCTGAGCGCCGTGCGCGCCTACTCGTGCCTCCCGCTGATCCTCTGCGCGACGCTCCCGCTGGCCGGTGACACGGGGCTCTATCTGTGGTGCGCCATCGGCGCGCCCGCCGGCTGTCTCGACCTCGTGGACGGCTGGGTGGCGCGCCGCTACGGACCGGTCACCGAGCTGGGCAAGGCGCTCGATCCGCTCGGCGACGCCGTCTTCTTCGGGATGGCGGCCGTGGGCAATGTGCTCGTCGGCATCCTGCCCGCCTGGCTGGGCGCGGTCATCCTGGTGCGCTTCGCGGCGCCCCTGCTGGCCACGCCCGTCGTCTTCCTGATGCGCCGCCGGCCCCCGCTGGTGGCCACGGAGTGGGGACGGCGGAGCACGCTGCTCTGCGGGCTGGTGATCCTCGTCTGCGCCGTGGTCAAGCTCGCCGGCGGGCCGGTACAGGTGCCGGCAGTGCTCCTCGGTGTGCCGTTGGTGGTGACCACCACAGTCCTTCACTTCGCGACGCTCTGGCGGCGCGTCGCCGAGGCGCCGGTGGTCCGCCCCAGCCGTCGAGAACGCCGCCAGGGGTAGCGCGAACGGGGACCCCGGGTGGAAGCGCCCACCCGGCATTGCTGAGCCCCTGTCCGCAACCCCATACTCCGGCCACTCACCGGATGGAAAGGAGAAGATCATGTTTGGAACGATCTCGCGCTGGCGGCTCAAGGAGGGGGTGACCGAGCAGCAGTTGGCTGAGTTTGTCGACTCTATGAGGGCGGACCGACCCGCTTCGGCGGTGGCGCTGGTCGTCCTGCGCTCGGCGTCGGACCCGCGGGAGATGTGGATTGCGGGCGCTTTCGAGAGCCGTGCCGCCTACGATGCCAACGCCGCGAGCCCGGAGCAGAACGCCCGCTTCGAGCGTGTCCGTGCGCTCATGGAAGGTGCGCCGGAGTGGCATGACGGCGACGTGCTGGCGGCCTACCACCGTGACCAGGTGACCACCGGGGTCTGACCACTCCTCCCGCGGGCCGGGCTGGGGCGACCCACGGCCGCGACCGGCCCGCGCCGGTCGCGCCGGCCCGACGGTCGTGGCAACTCATAATCGGCCGTCGTGCGCGCCGTCATAAAGGCCGGGGCGGAGCCCGGTTTCCGGGTCATCGACGTCCCCGAGCCGGTGCCTGGGGAGGGCGAGGTGCTGGTGCGCGTCGAGGCCGCGTCGGTGTGCGGCACCGACGTCCATCTGTACGACTGGAACGCCTGGGCGGCCTCGCGGGTCCATCCGCCGCGGGTCATGGGGCACGAGATGGGCGGGGTCATCGAGGCCCTGGGCCACGGCGTCAACGGCATGCGCCCGGGGACGCGGGTGGCCTGCGAGTCGCACGTGGTCTGCGGCCACTGCCCGGAGTGCCGCCGCGGCGACTTCCATGTCTGCGCGAATACCCGCATCCTCGGTGTCGACGTGGACGGTGTCTTCGCGCCGCGCGTGGTGGTGCCGGCGCGCAACCTCTGGCCCACGCCACCGAGCTTCGGTGTCGAGGTGGCGGCCCTCATGGAGCCGTTCGGCAACGCCGTCCACGCCTGCTCCTATGGACCCCTGCGCGGCCAGCAGGTGGCCATCTTCGGCTGCGGGCCCATCGGTTGCGCGGCGGTCGCCATCGCCCGCGCCGAGAACGCCGCCCGCATCGTCGCCGTCGACTTCAACCGGTACCGCCTGGATCTGGCCGAGCGCATGGGCGCCGACGAGCTGGTGGACGCCGGGTTGCCGGCCTCCCTGGAGGAGGCGGTGACCGCGGCCGCGCGCGGGCCGGTCGACTGCGCCCTGGAGATGAGCGGCGCCGCCTCGGCGATCGTGGCCGCGTGCCGGGTGACCCGGCCCGGCGGCTGGGTGAGCCTGCTCGGCATCGGTGACGCCCCTACCCTGGTGGACATGAGCCGGGACGTGGTCATGAAGGGGCTCACCCTGCACGGGGTCACCGGCCGGCGTCTGTTCTCGACCTGGGAGGCGACCACCGCCTACCTCCAGGGCGGGCGCATCGACGTGGCGCCGCTGCTGACCCACCACCTCGCGCTCGAGGACGTCGACCAGGCCATCACGCTGATGCGCTCCGGGCGGTGCGGCAAGGTCGTGCTCCACCCTTCGTGAGAAACTGCCAGGTGAGGTAGAAACGTGATGATCGACGCTCCCGTGTCCCGGGCGGTCGCCGCCCTCGACAGCTCGCTCAACCAGGACCTCGACCGGCTGCGGGCTGAGGGCCTCTTCCGCCCGCTGCGGGTGCTCATGACCCCCCCGGACGCCGAGGTGGTCATCGAGGGGCGGCGGCTGATCAACCTCTCCTCCAACAACTACCTGGGCCTGGTGCGCCATCCGCGGCTCGTCGCCGCCGCCGTGGAGGCGGCGCAGCACTGGGGCGCGGGCAGCGGCGCCGTGCGGACCATCGCCGGCACGCTCGCCATCCACGAGGAGCTGGAGCGCCGGCTCGCCGCCTTCAAGCGCACCGAGGCGGCGCTGACCTTCCAGAGCGGGTACACCGTCAACCTCGGGGTGATCGGGTCCATGCTCGAGGCCGGCGACTGCGTGGTCAGCGACAAGCTCAACCACGCCTCGATCATCGACGGCATCCGGCTCACCAAGGCCGACCGCATCCTCTATGAGCACTGTGACGTCGAGGACGCCGATCGGGCCCTGCGCGAGGCTCGCGCCCAGGGCAGCCGCAGGGTGCTCCTGGTCACCGACGGCGTCTTCTCCATGGACGGCGACATCGCCCCCCTGCCCCAACTCGTCGAGGCCGCCGAGCGCTACGACGCCGCGGTCATGGTGGACGACGCCCACGCCAGCGGTGTGCTCGGTCGCAACGGCCGCGGGACCACCGACCATTTCGAGCTGCACGGGCGCGTCGCTCTGAACATCGGCACGCTCAGCAAGGCGATCGGGGTGGTGGGGGGCTACGTGGCGGCGTCGCAGGCGGTGCGCGACCATCTCATCCACACCGCGCGGCCGCTGCTCTTCTCGTCGTCGCATCCGGCCGCGGTGGCAGGCGCCTGCATCGCCGCCATCGACGTGCTCGAGCAGGAACCCGAGCTCATCGATCGGCTGTGGTCGAACACGCGCCACTTCAAGGAGGGGTTGCGCTCGCTGGGCTTCGACATCGGGACCAGCGAAACGCCCATCACCCCGGTCATGTGTGGCGAGGCGCCGGCGGCGATGGCGCTGAGCGACGCCCTGCGGGATCGCGGCGTCTTCGCGCAGGGGATCGGCTTTCCGACTGTGCCGCGGGGCCGCGCCCGGGTGCGGACGATCGTGAGCGCGGCCCACACCACTGCACAGCTCGACGCCGCGCTCGCGGCCTTCGCGGACGCACGGCCGGCGCAGGAGGCCTGATGCCCCATCGCAGCGAGGCCGACCTGCTCGCCGAGCGCGCCCAGATCGAGGCTGCGCAACGCGACCGGGTTGCGTACACGCCCATCTACGAGCGCTACGTGGATCAGATCTTCGCTTACGTCCTCGGCCTGACGCACGATCGCGAGCTTGCCGAGGACGTCACCGCGGCCACCTTCGCCAAGGCGATCGAGGAGCTGCCGCGCTTCGAGTTCAGAGGCGTGCCGTATTCGGCCTGGCTCTACCGGGTGGCGACCAACCTGGTCCACCGCAGCCGCCGCCGGCGTGGCTGGGTGGAGCTCAGCCCGCACATCCCCGACGACGGCGCCGGGCCGGAGCAGCTGACCGAGCTGCGCGCCGGCGCCGCCGAGGTGCGGGCGGCGGTTGCCCAGCTGCCGCGCGACCAGCGCCAGGCGGTGCTCCTGCGCTTCGGCGCCGACCTGCGCAACCGTGAGATCGCCGAGGTCATGGGACGCAGCGAAGGAGCCGTGAAGCTGCTCACCTTCAGGGCGCTGACCACGTTGCGGCACCGCCTGGGTGCGCCTCTGCCGGCGCAGCGACGGGACTCGCCACGAAACCAGAACCCGCCCGCCGGGCTTTGGGATGGTGATGACCACAGCACCACCTCGCAACGGGTCACCCATGCCCCCGGCCGACGCTGACGCAGCGCTCTTCGACACCGCCCTCGACCTCGGCTCGGTGGAGGCGCTCCCGCAGCGCCTGCGCGAGCTGGCCGCCCTGGCCACGCAGCTCGCCGCCGCCCTGCGCGCCTCCTCACTGAGCCCGGCGGAGCGGGCCGGCATCGAGGCACGGACTCAGGAGATCCTCCGCCGCCGGCGGCGGGCTCGCCTCCTCGGCCTCGGTGACGCCCGGCGCCGCCCCGCGGTGGTGGCCGGGGCGAGCGGCGCTGTGGTCGGCCTTGTCGTCGTGGGCCTCGCGCTGCTGCGCCGCCCCCACCCGGTCGCCCACCCCGCCTGACGCGCGTGCCGCCCCGGCGCATGTACGGCGCCGCCGCGGAGGCGCATCACGTGGTCTACGCACGATCCGGGACAAGCGGCCACCGCGTATGCGGGATGTGACCGGGGCGTGGTGAACATAGCCGCCCCTTGACATCGGTCTGGCGTAAGTAGTAGCTTACCGTAAGCCATGACTGACCGTAGTGACGGCGGCCTCACCGCCCTTGGCGACCCGACCAGGCGAGCCATCTTCGAGCGCCTCGCCGACGGCCCGCGGGCGGTCGTTGAGCTCGCCCGAGAGCTGCCCGTCAGCCGGCCGGCGGTCTCGCAGCACCTCAGGGTGCTGAAGGACGCCGGGTTGGTGGTCGACCGGCCGGCGGGCACGCGCCGCATCTACCAGCTCGACCCGGGCGGCGTCGGCGAACTGCGAGCCTACCTCGACCAGTTCTGGAACCGAGCCCTGATGGGTTTCAAGGCATCCGCGGAAAAGACAGACGAGGAGACCACATGAGCATGCAGGCCACGGACACAGCTGTCACGGCGTCGATCGTCGTCGACGCGCCAATCGAGCGAGCGTTCTCGGTGTTCACCGCGGACATCGGTAGCTGGTGGCCACCCGACCACCACATTCTCCAGGCTGAGCTGGCCGAGATGGTCTTCGAGCCGCGCCCGGGTGGTCATGTTATCGACCGCGGCGTGGACGGAAGCGAATGCCGCTGGGCGCGCGTGCTCGCCTATGAGCCGCCGAGCCGCGTGGTGTTCAGCTGGGACGTGAGCCCGCAGTGGCAGCTCGAGACGAACCCCGCGAAGACGAGCGAGGTCGAGGTGCGGTTCGTTTCTGAAGCGCCGGATCGGACGCGCGTCGAGCTCGAGCACCGCAGTCTCGACCGCCACGGTGAGGGTTGGGAAGCTATACGCGACGCGGTGGGCTCGCCCGGCGGCTGGCAGCGCGGTCTCGATGCCTTCGCCAACCGGCTGAAGCGGTGAACTGAGTCGCGTACCGTCGCGAGCGCCCGCCAGAGCAGACCCTGCGGGCGCTCGCCTGGCGGTGTTCGCACACGTGAGGCCCGCGGGGATCTGGCCGGTGCCGCGAACACCGTGTCCTCAGGCAACCGACGGCGGGCACCGACGAGGTCTACGAGCTGGCTCGTACCATGAAACGCCATGCCCACGCAGGACGAACCCGCCGAGCAGTTGCCCGCCCCCGAGGCGGCGCGCGTCCGCGCGCGCGACCGCAAGCGCACCACGCGGATGGTGGTCGACAACGCCGGAGTGAAGCGGGTGCAGCTGGCCCGGCGTGATCGGGCCGAGGCCCGGCGGCAGGCTCGGAGCGACGGTCCGGAGGGCGCACCGCCGCCTCGCTCATAAGTGCGGCTGAACGAGCCTGCCGAGCAAACCGCCTGAGTAAGCGAGGGCCCGCGCCCGTCCAGAACGATCCCTCGCGAGGTTGGCGGTGGTCATGCGCAAGGAGGTTCCCCTGTGTACGTCGGATCCGTCGTGATCGACTGCAACGACCTTCGCGCCATGTCGGCGTTCTGGCAGCACGCCCTTGGTTATGTCCCCAGAGATCCATCAGAAGGGGATTTCACGGTCCTCGAGGATCCCTCGGGAGGGCACGTCAACGTCTCCTTGCAGGTCGTTCCCGAGCACCGCGTCGGAAAGAACCGCCTGCATCTCGATCTCTACACCGACACACAGGCGGAGGAGGTACGACGGTTACTCGAGCTGGGAGCGACCCTCCATCCCCGCCTCCCTGAGCCGGGGGACGATTTCATCCTCCTTCAGGACCCTGAGGGGAACGTCTTCTGTGTCGTCGACATGGAGGGGTAGTGAGCGCCACGGAACCACCCGCCGTGTTCAGCGATCACCCAGACGAGGGCAGCCTGGCCTGCGCCAGCACGGTCGGACATGCACCAATGAGGTGATGCACGCGCCTGAAGGCACGTATCAATCGTCGGGTCACGGCAGGTGCGTGCATGCCAATTCAAGCCAACATCGCCGTCGAAACACGTCAGCGGCATGTGCGTGTGTGCGAAGCGGGTCATTCCAGAGGATCTACACTCTCAGGCCACTCGGTGCCGCGACATGGCCTGCTTTCGCCCACCTGGCGGAGAAGCACAACTCAGCGAAGGCACGGCCCACGCGGCCTTGGTGTTCGACGGTGAGGTCGCGGTGGCCTGGTGCGAATACGGGTCTCCGGATGACCTTCCCAACATCTACCACCTGAAGGAGTACAACGCGGGCCTCGACAAGGCGCCCGATTACCGCCTCACTTGCTTCTTCGTCGACAGGGACTACCGGCGCAAAGGCGTCGCAGCCGTGGCGCTCAGGGGGGCCCTGGACCTGATCGCGAAGTCGGGCGGTGGTGTGGTGGAGGGGTATCCACAAGAAACGCAGGGCAAGCGGACTTCGGGCTCCTCTACAACGGCACGCGCAGTCTTTTTGAGAAGGCCGGCTTCAGCTACGATCGGTCCAAGGGAAGGAACCATTGCGTGATGCGCAAGACGGTGCTACCCAGCCAAGGCACCGCGCCAGGGTGTCGGGATGTCCGCACCTCGGCAACAGATTCGGGTTAGCGGAGCGCGCCGTGGCCGATGCCGAACTGAGAGAAGGTCGGCCGGGTTCCCGGCGACAGGCGCCAGGCGGTCAGTTCACTCGAGGGGAAGAACTGCAGGAAGCGGGGGTCGCGTGAGCTGCGGTCCGCGATGCACTTCTCCTTGACGCAGGAGTTGTACTGCTCGGCGGTGTCCTCCAGGGTGTTGGCGTTGAGCACGACCTCCTGACCCGTCTCGAGGGCCCAGGCGCGCACGCCCGGGATCGCGCTGTGCTCGGGGGTGAGCAGCTCCGCCGCGATGACGTTCTCGCTGCTGACCCAGATGCCCGAGTGAGTGTTGAGACACAGCGACTGGTTGCCGGTGGCGTGCCCGGGCGTGCTCAGCAGGGCGACCCCCGGACCCAGGAGGAGGTCGCCGCTCACCTCGACGACGGCCTCGGAGCGCAGGTGGGCGTAGGTCTGGGGTTGATACCAGGGGCGCTGCAGGGGGTGAAGGTCGGCGATGGCCGCCAGCTCGGCGGCCTGGACCACCAGCCTGGCGTTGGGGAAGACCGGCTCGACCGGTCGCGCCGGCGAGATGTCCGGTTGCGGCTGTGTGGTGCCGATCCAGCGACGCACGTCCTGGGTGTGGAGGTGGTCGAAGACGAGGTAGTCGACCTCCTCGACGCCGATCCCCAGGCGGCGCAGGTGCTCGAGCACGCCGGCGTGGCGGGTCACCACGTGCGGCTCGGCACGGCGGGGCAGGCGCGCGGTGAGGGCGGCGAAGTACGGGGTGTTGCCACCCAGCTCGACGTCGCTGGGCTCGAAGAGCAGCGTGCGCCGGCGCCCCGCCTCCTGCCACCGCACGACGATCAGCCGGTTGGTGATCCACAAGTAGGGTGACGGCGTGCGCGCGGCGCGCCAGAGTCCGAAGCGGGTCGGGTAGGGCAAGGTGACCAGGTCGAACGTGCCCACGTAGTCGGGGCTGCCAGTTGCAGCGAACCATGGCCGGAACTCGGCGGCGGCCTGACGGACGGCCCGCAGGCGGGCGCCGGGGCTGGTTACGCCCTCCGCGGCCGCGAAGTGGGGGATGGGGGCCGGCCCCGCACTGGTCGGAGGGGCGGGCGAGGTCGGGACGTCGCTGACAGTGGTCATGGCGGCCTCCGAGACGGGGGGACCCGTCAGTGGGGAGGGTGGGACTACGCAATGTAGCGCTGTGGGTCGGGGCGCCGGCCCCGTGCTCACAGTCCTGCGTCAACTCGGTGGCGACGGGCGCAATCGTGCCGGTGGATCGAAGGGCGGGATGCACAATGCCCTCCCCATGGAACCCGGCGCCGCTCCGCCGCCGCCGGGGGCGGGTGGCGACCCCCGGCCATCCTCCCCAGGGGCGGACGCGCCTGCCCCGGGGTCGCCGCCCGCCGCGGCGGAGCCACCCCGGTACCCCATACCGCCCGAGGCCAGCGCCCGGGGCTCGGCGCCACCGCCGTATCCTCTGGCACCCGCCGGGTATCCGCCCGATTCTCCGCTGCCGGGCAACGCGCAGCCCGGCTATGCGCCTCCCGGCTATCCGCAGCCGGGCTATCCGCCACCCGGCCACCCGCCGGCCGCCTGGTACCCGGCGCCCCCCGGCTACCCGACGCCCCCGGGCTACCCGGCCCAACCCGGCACCCCGCCACCCTGGGGCTGGCAGGGCGGCCGCGGGCCCCACCCCGGCTGGTACGCCTCCACCCCCGCCGTGGTCGGCAGCGGACGCTTCCGCAGCCAGAGCGTCCCCGAGCTCATCGACGCGGCGATCTCGCTGTACCGGCGCAGCTTCCTGGTCGTCGTCAGCCTGGCCGCGCTCGTGGCCGTCCCCTTCGCGGTGATGACCCTGGCCGTCAACCGGCTGAGCAACTATGGGCAGCGCACCGACTCGCTGCGCTCCCTCGTCGACCAGATCAACGCCCAGGGCGGCGCGACCCAGGATCAGCGCGACCAGGCGCTGAGCGGGCTCGGCGCCCTCTCGCTCATCACCGTGGTGACCGTCGTCCTCGCCCTGGTGGGGTCGCAGATGGCGGTCGCCGCCCTGTCCCCGGCGGTCTCCCGCCGCTACCTGGGCCGGGAGGCGACGGTGGGGGGCTCGCTGCGCGTCATGGCCCGCCGCCTCGGCCCGCTCCTGCTCGGCACGCTGCTCGAACTGGTCGCGTTCGCGGCGCTGCTGACCCCGGCTCTGGCTCTCGCCTTCGCGGGTGGTGATGCGGTGCTGGCCGGTCTTCTCCTCGCGGCGGGTCTGGTGACCGCCGCCCTGGTCTGGGTCCGCTGGCTGCTGATGCCCCAGGCGGTTGTTCTCGAAGGACGCGGCGCCGCCGCGGGTCTGCGCCGCAGCTGGGGGCTCACCCGCCGCCGCTTCTGGCGGACCCTGGGCTTCTACCTGCTCCTGCTCATCGTGACCGGCATCGTGAGCGGCCTGATCCAGCTGGCTCTGTCCGCGCCGTTCTTCAACGCCTCCACGGACACCCAGCTGGCCGTCGGCGTGGCCGCCGGTGCGCTCACAACCGTTTTTGTCGCACCTGTCAGTATCATCGGATTCGTCCTCTACTACTACGACGTGCGCATACGCTCGGAGGCCTTCGACCTCGAGATGCTGGCCGCCGACCTGTGAGGTGGCGGTGCGGCGCCGGCTGACCGCCGCCCTGGCCGGAGCCGCCGCCGCACTCCTGCCCGCTGGGCGAGCGCGGGCGGCCGGCCCGACCACCGCGGACCTCAGCGAGGCCCGCCGCCGCCTCGAGGAGGTCTACGCCCGCCCACCGCTCGACCAGCTCGACAAACCCCGCTCGGACAGCCTGCTCGATCGCCTCGCCCGGGCGCTCGGCGGTCTCTTCAGCCGCGCGGGCAGCGGTGACCGCACCGTCTTCCTGATACTCGGCGCCCTGCTGCTGGCCCTGCTCGTCTGGCTGGTGCTCCGCAACCTGCGGGGCATCAGTGCCGGCACCGAGCCGCGGCTGCGCGATCGGGCGGACGCGGCCGGCAGTGACCCCGACGCGGAGTGGGAGGCCGCGCTGGCCGCCGCCGCCCGCGGTGATCATCGCGAGGCGGTGCGTCGCGCTTTCCGCAGCGCCCTGCTCGCCGTGGCCCGGCGCGGCCGGCTCGCGGTCGACCCCGCGTGGACCACCCGAGAGCTGCTCGCCCACACCCGCGCCGACCCCGACCTGCTGGCCGCCCTGGCCCCCGCCTCGGCCGCCTTCGACCTCGCGTGGTACAGCGGGCGCCCGGTCTCCGCCGCCGACTGGGAGCTGCAGCGGACCCGCTGTGAGGCGGTGCGGAGCCTGGCGGGCGGCCGCGCGGCGCGCTCCCCGGAGGCGGTGTCGTGAGGCGCGCCAGGGTGCTGATCCTCCTGGGAGTGAGCCTGGTCCTCGTGGTGGCGCTGGCCCTGGCCGCGGGGCGGACGGGTGGTACGGGCGGGGACACCGATCCGTCGTCACGCAGCTCGGGCCGAGCGGGGACGCTCGCTCTCTACAGCTGGCTGGGCGACCTCGGGCTTGATGTCCACCGCATCAGCGGGGACTTCGACCTCAGCGGCAGCGACGTCGTCGTCCTCGTGCAGCCGATCAACAGCCTCAGCGACGCCGATGTGCAAAGCCTCGACAGCTTCCTGCGGGGTGGGGGCGAGCTGATCGCCGCACTCGACGGCCCCGGGGCCGTCGATGCCGCCGCGCCCCTGCTCGGCCACCTCGGTCTGACCGTCACCGGGGGCATCCAGGGGGGCAGGGCCACCCCGCTCGGGGAGGTCAACCCAGCCGTCTCGGTCGGAGGCGTTGACATGGGACCCACCGCGCTGGATCTCGGCCCCGGCGGCGGCACCGCCCTGCTGGCCCTCGAACAGGCGGTGGTCATGCGCGCGGTCAGCACCGGCGGCGGCCGTGCCTACGTGCTGGGCAGCGCCTACGCGCTGAGCAACGCCGGTTTGCGCGTCAGCCGGCCGGACAGCACCGGCGCCCTCCAGGCCACGGGCAGCGACGCCTACGCCCTGGTCCTCGCCATGCTCGGTCAGGCGCAGCCGCTGGTGGGGCCGCCGCTGCGCATCGGCTTCGACGAGTTCCACCACGGCGAGGGCGCCCAGGGCGGCTGGGCGCAGATCTTCAACGGCCCCCTGGGGTTGGCGGCACTGCTTGCCGCCGCCGCGATCCTCGCCTTCCTCGCGGGCGGGGGACGGCGGCTGGGGCGTCCCATTCCTGCGGGGGACCCCACCCGGGTGCCGAGCGCCACCACCTATGTGCAGGCGATGGCCCAGCTCTTCGCCCGCTCGGCCCAGCGGGGAGCGGTCGCCGACCGCTTCGCCCAGGAGCTCAAGGACCGGGTCGGATTCGCGGCCGGAGTCGATCCTCACACCGACGACGCCGGCTTCGTGGCGGCCCTGTCCGGCTTCGGCGCCGAGCGGCGCGACCAGGTCGGGAGCACGCTCTGGCGGGCCCGGCAGATGGCGTCCGGCGCGCCGGCCGAGGCGGAGCTGCTGGCCCTGGTGCGGGAGATCGACGACGTCGAGGCGCACTGGACGGCCGGGGCTCCGGCGTGAGCGGTTGGCCCTGCGATACTCGGCCGCCGTGACCAGAGCGGCCGAGCTGCGCGCTGCGCTTCACGCCACCGTCGGCCGCGCCGTGGTGGGCCAGACGCACGTCGTCGACGCCCTCTTCATCGCCGTGCTGGTGAACGGTCATGTCCTGCTCGAGGGGGTGCCCGGAACCGCCAAGACGCTCTGCGCGCGGGCCCTGGCCGCGGCGCTCGACGCCCGCTTCTCGCGTGTGCAGTTCACCCCCGACCTGCTCCCCAGCGACATCATCGGGACCACGGTCTACCGGGCCGAGACGGGGAGCTTCGAGTTCCGCGAGGGGCCAATCTTCACCGACACACTGCTCGCCGACGAGATCAACCGCTCCCCTGCCAAGACCCAGGCGGCGCTGCTCGAGGCCATGGAGGAGCGCCAGGCCACCGTTGACGGGGTGAGCCGTCCCCTCTCCGACCGCTTTCTGGTGGTGGCCACCCAGAACCCCGTCGAATACGAGGGCACCTATCCGCTCCCCGAGGCCCAGCTCGACCGCTTCTTCGCCAAGATCGAGGTGCCGGTGCTCGGCGGCAGCGAAGAGGCCCAGCTGCTACGCCGCGTCGACGGCGGCTTCAGGGCCACCGACCTGGCCGCCGCCGGCGTGACCGCCGTGGTCGACCGAGCTGGCCTGAGCGCGGCCCGGGAGGAGGTGCACCGGGTAACGGTGAGCGACGCGGTGGTCGGCTACATCACGCAGATCGTCGCCGCGACGCGCACTTCGCCCGACCTCAGCCTGGGGGCCAGCCCGCGCGGATCGATCGCCCTCCTCCAGGGCGCCAAGGCGCTGGCGGCGGCCAGCGGTCGTGACTACGTGGTGCCCGAGGACGTCAAGGACCTGGCCATCCCGCTGCTGCGCCACCGCCTCGTGCGCCGCGCCGAGGCGGAGATCGCGGGCATCTCCGAGGTGGCCGCCGTCGAGCGGGCGCTCGCCCGGGTGCCGGTGCCGCGGTGAATGGCGGCGGCGCGGCGGGTACTCCCGTGCCGGCTGGGGGGAACGACAGCTTCGGTGAGCGCCTCCGCCTGGCCGTCGCCCCGCCCACCGGGCGTGGCCTGGCCCTGCTGCTGGCCGCGCTGGCGCCCCTGGGCCTCGGAGTCCGCTTCCCGGGCCTGGTCTGGCCTGGCGTGACGCTGACCGTTCTGGCCTACCTGCTGCTCTGCCTCGACGGCGCCCGGGCGCCGGGGAGGGCGCGGCTTGCGGCCAGCCGCGAGCATCCTCCCACCTTCCCGGTTGGGCGCGCTTCGGAGGTGACCGTCGAGCTGGTTGCCCATGGTTCCACGCTGGGAACGGGCACCCCCGCCCGGGTGCGCGACGAGCACCCCGTCGACGTGCCGGCCTCGCTCGAGGTGCAGAGCGCAATCCTGAGAGACGCCGTCCCCACGACGCTGCACTACACGCTGACCCCACCCGCGCGCGGCGTGCGCCGCTTCGGGGATCTGGTCGTGCGCGTGCCCGGGCCCTGGCGCCTGTCGACGCGCCAGACCAGCCTGGCCCTGGGCGAGGACGCGGTGGTGGTCGACCCCGATCTCAGCTCTGTGCGTGCCTTCGAGGCGCTGGCCCGGCGCGGACAGCTCGCCGAGCTGGGGGTGCGGGCAATGCGCCGGCGCGGTGAGGGCACGGAGTTCGAGCGCATCCGTGAGGCCGTCGCCGACGACCCGCTGCGCAGCATCAACTGGCGGGCCACCGCGCGCACCGGCCGGCTCATGGCGACTGAGCTGATCCCCGAGCGGGCCCAGACGGTGGTCGTCTGCATCGACTGCGGCCGGCTCATGGGCGTCGGCGCCGGTGCGTTGACCAAGCTCGACCACGCGCTGTCGGCGGCCCTGCTCCTGGCCCACGTGGCCCTGCGAACCGGCGACCGGGTCGGCATGGTCGCGTTCGCGGCTGGCGTGACCGCCGCGGTTCCGCCCCGCGCCGGGCGCGTGCAGCTGGGCGCTCTGCTGGAGGCGGCGCGGCCGTTGCATCCGGCCGGCGTGGAGGCGGATTTCGACAACCTTGGCGAATACCTGGAGCGCACGCAGCGGCGCCGCGCGCTGATCGCCATCTTCACCGATATCGTCGATCCCGACCAGGGCCAGAGCCTGGTCGCCCAGTGCCGCCGGCTGCAGCGCCGCCACCTCCCGCTGGTGATCACCGTGCGCGACCCGGCTGTGGACGAGGCCGCCCGCGCCCGCCCCCGGCGCGTATCCGACGCGTACAGCCGCGCGGTGGCCGCGAGCATGCTGAGCGACCGCGCGGCGGTGCTGCGGACGCTGCGTGCCAGCCGCATCCACACCATCGACGCCGATGCGCGCGCACTCTCGCCGCGCTTGGTCAACCGCTACCTGGAGGTCAAGCGCCGGGCGCGGCTGTAGGCTTGCCAGCACGCGCGTCGGCCGTGCAGGGAGTTCGGCATGCCCCAACCATCCGCGTCCTTCAGCGCGACGCTGCGCGTGCGCCTTCAGGACCGCCCCGGCGCCTTCGCCGCGGTCGCGCAGGCGATCGGCGGCTGCGGGGGGTCGCTCGACGCCATCGACCTGGTGCGCGTCCTCCCCGGCCACAAACTCCGCGACATCACCGTGCTCGCCACCGACGCCGAGCACGTCGAGCGGATCACCGAGGCGGTGGCCGCGGTTCCCGGTGTGACCGTCGAGCGCGTTTCGGACCGCACCTTCCTGCTCCACCTCGGCGGCAAGATCGAGGTGCGGTCCCGGGTGGCGATCAAGACCCGCGACGACCTCTCCATGGTCTACACGCCCGGCGTCGGCCGCGTCACTCAGGCGATCGCCCGCGACAGTGAGGCCGCCTGGACGCTGACCAGCAAGGGCAACTCCGTGGCCATCGTGACCGACGGCTCAGCGGTGCTCGGGCTCGGCAACACCGGGCCTCTCTCCGCTCTTCCGGTGATGGAGGGTAAGGCAGTCCTCTTTCGAGAGCTGGCCGGCATCAACGCGTGGCCGCTGTGTCTGGCCACCACCGACCCGGAGCGCATCGTCCAGGTGGTGGCGGCGATCGCTCCGAGCTTCGGCGGAATCAACCTCGAGGACATCGCCGCGCCCCGCTGCTTCACCGTCGAACAGCGATTGCGCGAGCTGCTGCCCATCCCCGTCTTCCACGACGACCAGCACGGCACCGCCACCGTGGTCCTGGCCGCCCTGCTGAACGCCCTGCGCGTTGCCGGCAAACGCCTGGAGGATGTGCGGATCGTCATCGCCGGGGTGGGCGCGGCGGGGACGGCCACCGCGCGCATGCTCCGCGCTGCGGGGGCGAGGCAGATCATCGGATGCGATCCCCACGGTGCCCTGCACCGCGGCCGGACCGACCTCGACGAGGCGGGCCGCGCGCTTGCCGAGTGGACCAACCCTGACCAGCTCACCGGCGCGACGGACGCCGTGCTGCGGGGCGCCGATGTATTCGTCGGACTCTCCGCTCCCGGTGCGGCGTCGATCGCCGGGGTACGCACCATGCAGCCCGGCTCCATCGTCTTCGTGCTGGCGAATCCGGTCCCCGAGATCTGGCCGGAGGAGCTCGAGGGTGTTGCCGGCATCATCGCCACCGGCGGCTCGGACTATCCCAACCAGATCAACAACGCGCTGGCGTTCCCCGGGGTGTTTCGCGGCGCTCTGGATTGCCGGGCGACGGCGATCAGCGAGGGTATGCAGCTCGCCGCGGCCCGGGCCCTCGCCGGGACAGTGCCGGAGGCCGAGCTGGCGGTCGACCTCGTGGTGCCCAGCATCTTCAACCGCGAGGTCGTGGGCGCGGTGTCGCGGGCGGTCATCGAGGCGGCCGTCGCTGAGGGGCTGGGCCGCGCCACGGAAGCCAGCTAGCCGCGGCGCGCTGCACTACCCGCGGCGCACCACCACAGTGGAGCAGGCCTTGTCCTGGATCGCCTGGCTGCGCTTGTCCACCCCGATGCAGATGACGTTGGCGAGCAGGCCGAGGACCGAGAGCAGGTTCAGCAGGAGGTAGACCGCGTAGCGCCCGGTGGCCAGCGCGTAGCCGATGGGGCTGCCGTCAGCCTCGCGGAGGATGCGCATGCCGAGGGCGCGCATGCCCAGGGTGCCCCCATAACGCCCGGGGATCCAGATGTTGAGCGCCACCACGACGCCGATCAGGAGGCAGACGAGGAATGCGGTGATCAGATTCGCCGCTATGCCTGGTCCGGCGGCGGCGCCGATGGCCACCAGCAAAGCGAAGACGGCGACGAGCGCGATCACCGCGTCGATGAGGGCGCCGAGGACGCGGTAGCCCAGGCGGGCGTAGACGAGCCCGGGGGCGGGTCCGGGCCGCCCGCCCTGGGGTGCTGGGGGCGCCCCGCCGTATGGCGGGGGATAGCCGGGGGGCGCCTGCGGGTAGACAGTCGGCGGCGGGGAGCCGGTCGGCGGCGGCGGGTAGGCCGGAGGCGGCGGTGGTGAGTCGGGAGGCGGTGGCGGGTAGCTCGGTGGGGGCGGCGGCTGCCAGGAGCCCGAGGTTTCGCTCACGCCGCCGGCTGCGCTCCGGCTACTTGAAGCTGAAGGGCGGGTACCTGTCCGTCAGGCCCCAGAAAAACGCCTGGACGCGCACTGACCACCGGAAAACGGCGGTCACATAGCGATGCAGGCTCGACGGGTACTTGGCGCCGAACAGCACGGGGATCCACGTAACCAGCTGGAGCAACTCGAAGACCAGGAGGAGGACCCAGAGCACGATGAGCTGCGGGATCACGATGACAACCTTGATCAGAAAGCCGAGCAGCGGAATGGCGAAGAGGCGGTTGTACTTGGTCTGCTCGCGGATGGTCAGCTGCACCGGGTACCCACCGGCGCCGGCTGTGGTGACCGCGGCGGCTGTGTAGGCGCCAGGGGGCGCATACGCGACGGCCGCCATCGGGGGCGGCGGCGGCGGCGGCATCGCGCCCGGTGGTGGAGGCGGTGGCGCGGCGGCTGGCGGTGGCGCCGCCTGCCAGGCCGGCGCGGCGCCCGCGTCGGTCGCCTGCGGCGGGGGTGGTGGCGGTGGCGGCGGCGTTGCCGGCGGCGGTGGAGGGGGAGGCGGCGGCACGGCCGGCGGGGGCTGCCAGCCAGACGGCGGACCGCTCGGATCCTGGGGGGTGGGCCCGGTCGGTTCGGTCACGGCACGTCCCTCGTGAGTTCCCTTGCCTCGACGCGCCGCAGTCTACGTGCTGAAAAGGCCCCAGAACCGCGGTCAGGACGGAACCGGTTGGTCGGGCATCGCCTCCAGCGCGGCGATCACCGCCCTGGTGATCTGCGTCGGGGTGGAGGCCCCCGCGGTGACGCCTACGCGGCG
Source organism: Candidatus Dormiibacterota bacterium (assembly GCA_036521675.1). Classification (GTDB taxonomy): domain Bacteria; phylum Chloroflexota; class Dormibacteria; order Aeolococcales; family Aeolococcaceae; genus DATDHG01. The sequence continues at coordinate 478 of DATDHG010000142.1, read as the reverse complement.
GACGCCGGCGAACCACGCCGCTCGCAGGTCGGCGGCGGTGTCGACGAGGTGGGCGGGCTTGCCGGCCAGCTCCACGACCACCTGCACGAGCCGCTTGCTGTTGCTGCTGCGCGAGCTGCCCACCACGATCACCATGTCGACGTCGCCCGCCGCGGCCACCGCCGCCTCCTGGCGTTCCTGGGTGGCGCGGCAGATCTCGTTGTGCACCTCGATGTCGGGGAACCGCTCGGCGAGCCGGTCGATGATCGCCTGCGTGTCCCACATCGACAGGGTGGTCTGGCAGGTGACCGCCAACGGCGTCCCGGCGGGGAAGTCGAGGGCGCCGGCCTCTTCGATCGTCTCGATCAGCGTGATGTGTCCAGGGGCGACGCCCAGCACCCCCGCCGGCTCGGGGTGGCCGCGCTTGCCGATATAGACCACCTCCAGGCCGCGCTCCACGAGGTCACGGACCAGGTCGTGAGTGCGGGTGACGTCGCTG
>DATDHG010000141.1:0-17780 GCA_036521675.1 Candidatus Dormiibacterota bacterium | reverse complement strand
CCGCGAGCGTTTCGCGTCGATCCACCGAGCGTGGCTGGACGCCGGGGTCTTCTGGCCGCCCTCGCAGTTCGAGGCCGGCTTCCTGAGCACCGCCCACGACGAGGCCGACATCGACCAGGCCGTGGCCGTCTTCGGCCGCGCCCTGGGTGTGGGCTGAGCGGCTCCTAGCATCCATCCGGGGATCCAAGGAGTACCCATCATCAACTCAGCCTCATCTCAGGCAGCCCGCGAGGGCGGTGCTACACTCGAACGTGGCGGCGCCGTGATCACAGGGGCCCGGATCCACGGCGAGCGTCGCGCCACCCGGAGAACGACATGTTTGGCTTCAGCGGACAGCACCTCTTCATCTTCCTCATCTTCCTGGCCATCGTTCTCATCATCTTCGGCCCGGGCAAGCTCCCCGACGTGGGTTCGGGGCTGGGCAAGGCCATCCGCGAGTTTCGCCACGCCTCCAACGAGGTCAAGGACACAGTGGTCAACGCCACGGCGTCGCCGGTGGAGGACAAGCCCGAGCCCAGCCAGGCGCCGGCCGCCCCCGATCCGCCCCTGCCGGTCGCGGGCAACTCGACCAAGACCCGCGTCGGCGGCTGACCGCCGCCCCAGCCGCTCTCCGGGCGCCTGCCGGACCGGCGATCGGCGATGAGCCGCATCCCGCTTCCGCCCCTTCGCGTGGCTTGAAAGGAGACAGACGTGGCTGCCCCGACGATGGCTGACGACGAGCGGCGCATGACCGTCGTCGAGCACCTCGAGGAGCTTCGCGGGGTACTGATGTGGTCGCTGGGGTCCTGGCTGGTGGCCACGTTCGTGCTCTTCCTGCTGCTGCACAACCAGCTCGTGGCGTTCCTGACGCGCCCCATCAACACCGCGCTGGCCACCTGCCACAACTGCTCGCAGAAACCCATCCTCACCGGCGTCGTCGACCCACTGAGCGTGCCCCTGAAGCTCTCCGCCATCGCGGGGTTCATCGCCGCGCTGCCGGTGATCATCTGGAAGGTCTGGACGTTCGTCAGCCCCGGGTTGCGGCCGGTGGAGCGCAAGTTCGCCGCCCCCTTCATCGCCAGCAGCCTGCTGCTCTTCAGCGCCGGAGCGGCGTTCGCCTACCTGGTGATGCCGCTCGGCCTGGGCTTCATCTTCGGCTTCCTCGGCGACAACGTCCAAGTCCTTCCCGACCTGAACAGCTACCTGGGCTTCTTCGCGATCCTCATCGCCGTCTTCGGGCTGACCTTCGAGCTGCCCGTGGTCCTGGTGCTGCTGGGCGTGCTGGGGATCATCTCCTCGCGCTGGCTGCGCAAGCACCGGCGCAACGCGATCATCGTCATCATCGGGACGTCCATCCTCATCACGCCCGGCGCCGACCCCTTCACTCCCACAGCGCTGGCGATCCCACTGGTCATCTTCTACGAGGCCAGCATTCTCATCCTGGACAAGGGGTTCAAGCGCTAGTGCCGCGCGCTGCACTTGCAGCGCTACCGTAACCACGCGACGTATCTGCCAGCGAACGGCCCGCATGGGCTGCGCGGCGAGGAGGGTTTCCAGATGCGCGGATGGCGACGGATCGGAGCGCTGGCTGCGCCGGCAGTGCTCGCGCTGGCGATCGCGGCCTGCGGCAGCGGCACCTCCGGCAACCAGGCTAGCGGCGGGGGCAGCACCGCGATCACCGTCACCGCCCGCGACTTCTCGTTTGACGCGCCCAGCGCCGCGGCGATGCCCGGATCTACGGTGACGGTGACCTTCGTCAACGCCGGCCAGGCCGAGCACAGCTTCACCCTCGACAGCGGCGGCCAGGAGGTCGTGGCGGCGGCGGGCGCCACGCAGACGCTGACGTTCACCGCTCCGGCGTCGGGAACGATTGCCTTCCACTGCAAGTTCCATGCCTCGATGCACGGCTCGATCGGCGTGGGCGCGGCGAGCGGGGCGGCCGCGACGAGCAGCGGCGGCGGGCGCTACGGCGGGGGCGGTTACGGCGGCTGAGCAGCCCTCAACCGGGGGCATGCCGGAGCGGCCCCCCCGAAACCCCGACGGGCTTGCTTCGCACCGGTCTCAGGCGATGTACACCTCGACCTGGTCGCCGTTCACGCGGCTCTGCAGGCGGGGGAGGGGCCGCAGGTACTCGCGGCTGGCGGGGGTGCCGTCGAGGGCGAAGGTGGCGGCGTGGCAGGGGCACGCGAGGCGCCGGCCGGGCGCGTCCACCTTGAGCAGGCAACCCAGGTGGGTGCAGACCGCGGAGAGCGCGTCCACGCCGCCGTCGGCGCGAGCTACCAGCACCCCCTCGACGCTGCCCGCCCGGAAGCGGAGGGCAGGAGTGGCGCGCACCGCCGCCAGGCTCGCGACCGCCGCCCAGTCGCCGGCGTCGGGGACGTTCGTGGCGCTCTGGCCGAGGTCCGGACCGGAGCGCAGAGTGGTCACCGCCCGATCGACGCCCACCCCGGCCGCGACCGCGGCGGCGGCGATGCCGACGCCCCGCAGGAAGGCGCGGCGCCCCGATCCGGACGGGGCGCGCGCCTCCGCCTCGTCCAGGGCCGCCTGACGCCGCAGCTGCTGACCCAGGCGGTCGACGAACTCGGTGCTCGGAAGATCGGCGCCTGGATGCGCGGAGCGCAGGAGCGCGGCCGTGCGGAGCTGGGCGGCCTCATCCGCATCCGCGGAGAGAGACCTGGGGCGCCGGTCGCGCAGCATCGCCTCGACGGCGCCCGCGAGACGGCCCTGGCGGCTCACGAGGCAGGCTCCGCCGCGTCCAGCTCGGCGGCCTTGCGAAGGGCGCGGAACTGGAGCACCTTGACGTTGCCCAGCGTCAGCCCCATCTCGGCGGCGGTCTCACGCAGGCTCATGCCGCTGAGGAAGCGCAGCTCCAGCACCCGGCGGTAGCGCTCCGGAAGCCGGCCAAGCACGGTGTGAGCGCGCTCCGCGCCGGCCTCGGGAGCCGGGGGATCGCGATCATCGCGGGTCAGGCGCTCGTCGTCGAGTGGGTCGGCCGCCGCGCCATAGTGCCGGCCCCAGTGCTCGGCGAGGACGCTACGCGCGGTGGTCAGCAGGTAGCCGCGTATCTCCCCCGTCGAGGCGGCCAGGCGCAATCTAGGCAGGGCGCGCAGGAACACCTGGGCGGTCACGTCCTCGGCGTCGGGGCGGTTGCCGGTCCTGGCGAAGACGTAGCGATAGACGGGCACGACGTGCTCCCGGTACACGGCCTCCCACGCAGCCGAGTCGGGCGCCGGCACCACCCGCAGGAGGGGCGCTTGGTCGGACTCTGGCTGCACGTGCGGGTGACTCTCCCTGGGGTGCGGGGCAACCCCGCGCATGGTCAAGGTACTCCGCGCGGTTACGCAGTGGGCGGCGGGCCCGCGCCACGGGATGCGGCGCGTGGCCCCAGGGCTCCCTGTGCGGCCAGCTCGGCGACGGCCCGCGCGCGATGCGACACGGCGTCCTTCTCCGGGGTGGCGACCTCGCCGAAGGTGCGGCCCAGGTCGTCGCTGAGGAAGCCGGGGTCGTACCCGAAGCCACCCCGGCCGCGGGGCACGACCAGCCTCCCGCGGCAATTCCCCATGGCGACGAGCGCAGGCGCGCCGCCCGGGCGGGCCAGCGCCACCGCGGCCACGTAGCGCGCTCGCCGGTCGCCGGGACAGCACTCCGCCACCTTCAGCAGCAGGCCCTCGAGCCGGTCGGCGTCACTGCCGGGGCGCCAGCGCGCCGAATGCGGCCCCGGCCAGCCCCTCAGGGCGATCACCTCGATGCCACTGTCGTCCCCGAGCGCGCAGAGCCCGCTCATGGCGCAGACCGCGTCCGCCTTGGCGGCGGCGTTCTCCGCATACCCGGGCCCAGGCTCGGCGAGCTCGCCGCTCACCCCGGCGGCGTCGAGGTCGAGCAGCTGCCAGGGATACGGGGCCAGCAGACGCGCGAACTCGGCCACCTTGCCCGGGTTGCGCGTGGCCAGGACCAGCGGCGTGGGGCGCCCGCCGAGGGCCACGGTCAGAGCGCCGCCGCGGCCACCGCGTCGCGCTGGAGGCCGAACAGCTCGCGCAGGCCGCCGTCGGCGAGGCTGAGCAGCCTGTCGATCTCTGCACGCGTGAAGGGCTCCATCTCGGCGGTGCCCTGGACTTCGATGTAGCGGCCGTCCTCGGTGCCCACGCAGTTGAGATCGGTGTCGGCGGCGGAGTCCTCGAGATACATGAGGTCGAGGCGCGGCTCGCCGGCGACGATGCCGACGCTGACGGCGGCGACCTGGTGGCGCAGCGGCTCGGCGGTGACCAGCCTGGCCTCGCGCAGCCGGGCGGTCGCCAGGGCGAGGGCCACCCAGGCGCCGGTGATGGCCGCGCAGCGCGTTCCGCCGTCGGCCACCAGGACGTCGCAGTCGAGGACCACAGTGCGCTCTCCCAGGGCGGCGAAATCGACGGCCGCGCGCAGGCTGCGGCCGATGAGGCGCTGGATCTCCGAGGCCCGGCCATCAATGCGGCCCTTGCGCCCATCCCGCTCGGTGCGCGTGAGCGTGCTGCGCGGCAGCATGGCGTACTCCGCGGTGACCCAGCCACGACCGGTGCCCTTGCGATAGGGGGGGACCCGCTCCTCGACCGACGCAGCGCACAGGACGCGGGTGTCCCCGGCGGTGATCAGGGCGCTGCCCTCAGCGTAGGGAAGCGCGCCGATCTCGATGGTCGTCGGCCGGATCTCGTCGTGGCGGCGACCGTCGGGACGCATCGGCGCAGTCTAGTGTCCGTGTCCGGGTGACCCGCCACCTCGAAGGGACCCACAGCGGCGGCGGCGACGCACAATGTCGGGACCCCGTGCTCCCCGAGCCCTCGCCCGAATCGCCGGCGCCGCCTTCCCTGCCCCCGCAAGCCACGAGCGCGCCGCAGCCGGGCGGACGTGGTGGGTGGCGCACCTCTCGGCTCGGCCTGGTGATGGCGTCCACCGTCGGATTGGCGGGTGCAGCCGCCGTCGTCTTCATCCTCACCCTCAACCTCGCCGCCGTCGGCGCTGGGGAACGCTCCGCCCAGCTGCCTTCGCTGCCCGCGGGGACCGCGGCGGCGCCCCCGCCGGCGCCGCTGAGCGACGTGGCGGATGCCGCGCTGGCCGGCGTGGTCACCGTTGAGGTCGCCACCGCGCGGGGCGAGCGCTTCGGTACCGGCTGGCTGCTCGACGCCGGGGGCGACATCGTCACCAACGACCATGTCGTCGAGCGTGAGCTCGCCCTGCGCATCGTCGACCGCCTGGGCGGGGTGCACGTCGGGGTGCTGGTGGGCTTCGACGTCCTCCAGGACGTGGCCGTGATCCGGGTGCGCGACCACATCGGCGCCGGCTCGCTCCCGGTCGACCTCGCCCCCGGCGCCATCGGCGCGCGGGTCGCCGTGCTCGCGTCCATGCGGGCGACCGACCACGGCGACATCACCGTCGAGACGATCGCGCGCCTCCACGAATCGATCCGGGTCAACCCGCAACCCGGAGAGCCGGGCGCGAGCGAGATCCAGTACGAGGACATGACCGTGCTGACCGGTGCACCGGTGTTCCAGGGCAACAGCGGCGGGCCCGTGATCGACGGCCGGGGCGAGGTGGTGGGCATCGTCACCGCCACCAGTGCCACGCTGAGCGAGGCCTACGCCATCCCCATCGGGCGGGTCATCGCCGAGCTCCGCGCCTTCGCAACGCGCGGGTGAAGCGGGGACGCTTCTCTAGAATCGACGCAGCGGCTCCCCCGCCGGCCGCGGGTTTGGCCGGCCCTCGCAGCGGTCGATGATCATCTCGACGTCATCCAACCTCCCACGGGGAATCGCAGTGGAAGACCGCAGCTACGACATCGCCATCGTCGGCGGGGGTCCCGCCGGCCTGTGCGCGGCGCTCTACGCCGGGCGCAGCGAGGTGCGCAGCGCCGTCTTCGAGGCCAAGGGGCTGGTCGGAGGGCAGCTGCTCAACACCGAGCTGCTCGAGGACTATCCCGGCCTGGTCAGCGTCCTCGGCGTCGACCTGGCCGCCGCCATGGAGGAGCAGGCCCGGCGCTTCGGGGCGGACATCGTGCCCGAACAGGTCACCGGCATCCACGTGCGGCCCGACGGCATGAAGGTGATCACCACGACCGACGGGGAGTACCTCGCGCCCGCGGTGATCCTGACCGCGGGCGGCAACCCGCGCAAGCTCGGGGTGAGGGGCGAGGTCGAGTACGCGGGCCGTGGGGTGAGCTACTGCGCGGTCTGCGACGGCGCCTTCTTCAAGGGGGTTCACCTGGCGGTGATCGGGGGGGGCGACGCGGCCGTGGAGGAGGCTGTGTTCCTGACGCGCTACGCCTCGCAGGTGACCCTCGTGCACCGCCGCGACCAGTTCCGCGCCTCGCCCATCCTCATGAAGGACGCGCGCGAGCACCCCAGGATCGAGTTCGCTCTCGACACCGTCGTCGAGGCCATCGAGGGAACCCCCCTGGACGTCGCGTCGGGCGGCGGCCATGTCACGCAGCTGCGCGTGCGCAACGTCAAGACGGGAGCGCAGTCCGCGCTGCCGGTCGGGGGGGTGTTCATCTTTGTGGGCTTCATCCCCAACACCAACCTGGTCGACGTCCACGTCGAGCACGACGCGGGCGGCTACTACGTGACCGACCCCTTCTCGATGATGACCAACGTCCCCGGCCTTTTCGCCGCCGGCGACGTCCGCGCCCAGCTGACGCGCCAGGTGACGACCGCGGTGGGCGACGCCACCACCGCCACCCTGGCGGCGGTCAAATGGGTGGAGGAGCGCGCCAAGGGCAACCCCGACCCCTTTGTCCCAGGGCACCGCGGAAGTGAGGGTTGGACCCTGAGCGCCAACCTCGAAGAGCCCTGTCCCGTGCTCCCCGGCAGGACCGAGGGCGAGGCCGCGGCTGCCGGCTCGCGATGAGCCGGAGCATCGTCACCGGGCACGGGGACCAGGGCGAGACCGGCCTGCTCTACGGGGGGCGGGTGCCCAAGGACGACCCCCACACCGAGGCCTACGGCGCGCTCGACGAGGCCGTCTCGGCGCTGGGACTGGCGCGGGCGCTGGAGACCAGCCCGGAGCGCGCCCAGCGCCTGCTCGACCTGCAGCGCCAGCTCTTCACAGTGGGGGCCGAGCTGGCCACCGGGCGCGGGGAGCACGGGCGGTTGGAGCAGCACTTCCCCACCGTCGGCGCTGCGGATGTCGACGCTCTCGAGGCCGAGACCCACGCGCTGGAGGCGCGCTTTCCGGTCACCTCGTTCGTCATCCCGGGAGCGGCTCCGGCGGCGGCCGCGCTCGACCTGGCCCGCACCCTGGTGCGGCGCACCGAGCGCCGGGCGGTGAGCCTGGCCCGGGCCGGCGAGCTCGAGAATCCTCAGGTGTTGCGTTATCTCAACCGCTGCAGCGACCTGCTCTTCATGCTCGCCCGCGAGGCCGAGCAGGGCCGGACTGTCGCCAAGTAGCCCGTGGCCCGGGCTGTCAGAGCAGCTGGGCCAACCGCAGCGCCAGCCAGAGGCGGTGCCGCTGGGCGGGGTCGTCGACGTCGACGCCGAGCAGCTCGCTGATGCTCGCCACCCGGTAGGTCACGGTGTGGCGGTGCACGCCCAGGCGGTCGGCGGTCTCGGCCGCTCCGCGCGACTCCACGACCTCGCGCAGCGTCGCCAGCAGCTCCGCCCGGCGGGGGTCGAGGAGTGGGCCGAGGACCGTGGCGACATGGGTCCGCAGGCCCTCGGGGTCCACGAGCAGAGGCGCCAGAAACCCGATCTCCGCATGGTCATGGATGCTGCGGGCGGGGTCGAGCCGCTCCCCCAGCCGCCGCGTGTCGCGGGCCCGCTGGGCCGCAGGGCCGATCGCCTCGAGCGTGGCGGCGATGGGACCCACGCCGAGCACGACCGGGCCCTGCAGGGCGGCCTCCGCGGCGCGCCGCAGGCTGTAGGGGTCGGCTCCCGGGTCCACGAGCGCGAGCCGGTTGCCGGGTTCGTCGGGGGCCACCTGGGCCCGCTCCCCGCGCCAGGCGATGCTGAGGCGGCGGTCGTCGGCGGCGCCGTCGGCCACCCCGACGGCGAGCACCCTGTAGGGCGGCGCGAGCTCCAGCCCGGCGGTGGCGGCAAGGCGGCGCAGCTCGGGTGAGGCGTCGCCGGCGAAGAGGCGCTGCAGTAGATGGTCGCGCTCGCGGTCCATGCGGCGCAGGCGTCGCTCGCGGGTCTCGAGGTACGCGGCGCCGACGGCTCCGCTGAGTCCGTCGAGATATTCCAGGACCTGCTCGGACAGGGTCACCACCATCGGTGGCGAGAGCTCACCGAGGCGCACCGCCTCGTCGACAACCTCGCGCCAAACGACCTTGGCCGCGACGCGGTAGCCGTGCAGCAGGGTCTCGAGCGGGACCTCCATCTCGGCCTGCAGCGCGCCGGCACGCCCCAGGGCGACGAGCTCGGCGGGATGCGCCCGGCGCCCGTCGTGAAGCTGGCGGAGCAGGGCGCGCAGCCCGTCGCGGCAGGCGCGCAGCACCAGCCGGTAGTAGGCGCGGCCCGAGTACTCCGCGGGGAGGGGGATCTCCTCGGCGAGCCGGCGGGCCATGTGCCGGGCGATGGCATCGGAGCCGGCGAGCAGTCGCTCAGTGACGCTGGCCGGCAGGGCGGTGGGCCCGGTCGGGCCGCCCGGCGAGGCGGGGCGGCGTGGGCGCGGGGGTGCGGAGGCGGGCACAGTGGCCATCGTGCATCGAGATGGTACGCGTCGCGACGACCATCGAGTTGGCCGTCCAGTCCAAAAAGCCATGCGAGTTGCGGCCCTTGCGTCGATTGATCTGGACCTGGGGTCGAATCCAGACTGGTATGTATGCCGACCGAACACCTCTACCCTGAACTCTTCGACCGCCTGGAGCGCGCCCGCTGGGAGCTGCGCACCCATATCGACTTCGACGCGATCCAACGCGACAAGCTCACCGAGCAGTGGATCAAGGATCTGCGCCAGATCTGCCTGACCGAGCTGAGCGCGCTCTACGCAACGGAGATGTTCATCCGCGACTTCTACGCCGACATCGACTTCTGCAGCTTCGTCTCGGTCTGGTTCTACGAGGAGATGAAGCACTACCTGACGCTGCGCACCTACCTCGAGCACATCGGCGAGGAGTTCGACGACGTGGAGGAGCTGCCCCGCCTGCGGCTCACGTTCGCCAAGGGGCCGGCGATCGAGACGCTGACCATGCACTACGTCGGTGAGCAGCGCCTCGCGCACTGGTACATGGCGTTCGCCAACCAGCTCGAGGAGCCGGTTCTGGCCAAGATCTTCCGCACCCTGGCGGCGGATGAGCTGCGCCACGCGGCCTGCTACGCGAGCTATCTGCGCAAGGCGGTGCGCAACAACCCCGCCTGTCTGCCCGACATCCTCAAGATGACACTCTGGATGCTGCGGACCACCAACGACGCGCCCAAGCACCCGACCACCATCACCGAGCCGAGCGTCGTGTCGCAGCTCGAGGACCCTGCCTACGTCAGCCGGTTGCTGAACTTCTACCTGCCCGGTAGAGACCACGAGGCGCCGGTGCGCCGGCGCGTGCTCGCGGTGATGTCGGAGCTGGCCGGGACCGAGATCCGCGACACCAAGGACCTGCTGCCGCTGCTGCGGGCCGCTGCGTAGCCCTACTGGCCGCATCCCGCACAGGCGGCGACGAGGCGGGGGTCGGCGTCAGCGCTTCCTATAATCGGGCCGCATGAGCGAGCCCACAGTCCGCGTCAGAGCTGTGGTGCATGGGCGCGTTCAGGGGGTGGGGTTTCGCGCCTCGGCAGTCGACGTCGGGGCCCGGTTGGGGGTTCGAGGGCGCGTCGCCAACCAGGCCGACGGCACTGTGGAGTGCGTCGCCGAGGGGCCGCGGCCCGCCGTGGAGTCGCTCGTGCAGTGGCTGCGCGAGGGCCCGGGCATGGCCCGCGTGGAGCGCGTGGAGATTCGCGAGGAGACGGTGGGGGAACCGCTGCCTCCGATGCAAGCCGGAGGTTGGTACTGATATGGGCTTCAGGTTCGCGGAGCGGATGGGGCGCATCGGCACCGAGGGCGCGTTCGAGGTCCTTGCCCAGGCACGTCGGCTCGAGGCCCAGGGCCGTGACATCATTCATCTCGAGATCGGCGAACCTGATTTCGCCACTCCTGACAACATCATCGAGGCCGCAGTGGCGGCGATGCGCGACGGTTACACGCACTACACCCCGGCCAGCGGCATCATGGACGTGCGCGAGGCCACCGCCGCCTACGTGGCCCGGCGCACCGGTGTCGAGGTGTCCGCCGAGAACGTGGTGCTGGTGCCGGGCAGCAAGAACCTGCTCCACTTCGCGCTGCTCTGCCTGGTGGAGCCCGGTGACGAGGTCATCCTCCCCGACCCCGGCTACCCCGTCTACCGCTCGCTCACCGAATTCGTCGGGGCGCGGGCGATCCCCATCCCCATTCGCGAGCGCAACGACTTCCGGCTCGACGTCGACGAGCTGCGCTCCCTGGTGACCACCCGCACGCGCCTGCTGATCATCAACACCCCCGCCAATCCCACCGGGGGCTGTCTGACCCGGGCTGACATCGAGGCGATCGCCGACCTCGCCCAGGAGCGCGACCTGGTGGTGCTGAGCGACGAGATCTACCAGCGCATGCTCTACGACGGCGAGCACGTCAGCCCCTTCGCGCTTCCGGGGATGCGGGAGCGCACCATCCTCATGGATGGGATGAGCAAGGCCTGGGCGATGTGCGGCTGGCGCCTCGGCTTCGGAGTCATGCCCCCCGAGCTGGCGCGCCGCTTCGACACGCTCATGATCAACACCTCCTCGTGCGCCGCGGCCTTCACGCAGGTCGCCGCGGTGGAGGCCTTCGAGGCGGCCGCGTCGGAGGCCGCGGTGGCGCGTATCGTCGAGGAGTTCCGGCGTCGCCGCGACCTCGTCGTCGACGGTCTCAATGCCATCCCCGGCATCCGCTGCCACCGCCCGGCGGGGGCTTTCTACGTGTTCCCGAACATCGAGGGGACCGGCGTCGGCGAGCGCGAGCTCCAGCAGGCTCTCCTCGACGAGTCCGGCGTGGCGGTGCTGGCGGGGACCGCCTTCGGCGACCACGGCGCCGGGTACTTGCGCCTCTCCTACGCGAACTCCGTGGCCAACCTCGAGGGTGCCCTGAGGCGGATCCGCACCCACCTCGGCGGCGCGGTGCCCGCTGGCTCCGCGCCGGGCGCGGCCTGACCTCGACAGCACAGGTGGCCGCCCCGGCGGCGCCGCGCCCGTCGCTGGACGCGGTGCGCGCGCTGGCCCGTGAACACGAGCTGGTTCCCGTGGTCGCCGAGCTGCTCGCCGACTGCGACACTCCGGTGAGCGCCTTCCTGCGCCTCGGCGTCGCCCGGGGGGCGTTTCTGCTCGAGTCCGTCGAGGGCGGGGAGCGGCTGGCACGGTATTCGTTCATCGGCGCCGAGCCGATGGCCACGCTCACGCTGAACCGGGGGGTCGCCACCACAGCCCACGCCGACGGCGGCGCCTTCGATCGCCCGTACACCGATCCGCTGGCGGTACTCGAGGAGGAGGTGTCGCGGTGGCGGGTGGCTCCGCTGGAGGCCTTCGACGCCCCCCTGCTCGGCGGCGCCGTCGGGTTTCTGTCGTACGAGGCAGCAACCTGCTTCGAGCGCGTGCCCGTGGCCGCCGCCGATCCGCTGCGCATCCCCCACGGGTGGTTCGCGCTCGTGGACACCCTGATCGTGTTCGACCACGTCAGCCACCGCATGGTCCTGGTCACCCACGCCCGCTGCCCACCCGGCGCCGACGTCGACGAGGCCTACGCCGGCGCGGTGGCGCGTCTCGACGACCTGCGCGCCCGGCTGCGGCGGCCGCTGCCGCCGCCCCTGCCGTCTGCCGCGGTCCGTCTCACGGATGTGAGCCTCCCGCAAGCCGCGGCCAACCTGTCGCGGGAGGACTTCATGGCCGCGGTGCGGCGCTGCCGCGAGCACATCCTCGCCGGCGACATCTACCAGGTCCAGATCGGGCGCCGCTTCGAGCTGCCGCTGCGCGCCGGGGCCTTCGACGTGTACCGCGCCCTGCGCAGCCTCAACCCCAGCCCCTACATGTTCTTTCTCGACACGCCGGCGGCCCAGGTGGTGGGCGCCTCCCCGGAGATGCTGGTGCGGGTCATCGGCCGCCACGTCGACTACCACCCCATCGCGGGCACCCGCCGCCGCGGGGCCACCCCCGAGCGCGACGCCGCCCTGGAACAGGAGTTGCGCACCAGCGAGAAGGAGCGCGCCGAGCACCTCATGCTCGTCGACCTGGGGCGCAACGACCTGGGCCGGGTGTGCCGCATCGGCTCAGTCCGCGTCGAGGAGATGATGGGGGTGGAGCGCTACAGCCACGTCATGCACCTCGTCAGCAGCCTGAGCGGCGAGCTCGCCGAGGGATGCACAGCCGTGGACGCGTGGCGCGCCTGCTTTCCGGCGGGGACGGTGACCGGGGCGCCCAAGCTCAGGGCCATGGAGATCATCGCCGGGCTCGAGCCCCAGGCCCGGGGCGTGTACGCCGGCGCCGCCGGGTACCTCGGCTTCGGCGGCAACCTCGACACTGCGATCGCGCTGCGCACGCTGCTGGTCAAGGGCGACGTGGCCTATGCGCAGGCCTCGGCGGGCATCGTCGCCGACTCGACCGAGGCCGAGGAGGCGCTGGAGATCGACAACAAGGTGGCCGCGCTGCTGCTGGCCGTGGAGCGGGCCAACGCCGGGTTGGAGTGGTGACCTCGCTCAGCGGAGTTGTGGCCGTCATCGACAACTACGACTCGTTCACATACAACCTGGTGCAGTACCTGGGCGAGCTGGGGGCGCGCACCGCCGTCTTCCGCAATGACGCGCTGACGGTCACCGCCCTGGCTGAGATGGCCCCGGCGGCGGTGGTCATCTCGCCGGGGCCGGGTACGCCTGACACCGCGGGGATCTCGCTCGAGGTGGTACGCCGGATCGGGCCCTCCACCCCGCTGCTCGGCGTCTGCCTGGGCCACCAGGCCGCCGCGCAGGCCTACGGCGGGCGCGTGGTCCGCGCGCCGGCGGTGATGCACGGCAAGGTGAGCCCTGTCCACCATGCGGGTCAGGGCCTGTTCACCGGGCTGCCTGACCCGCTTGTGGCGACTCGCTACCACTCCCTCGTCGTCGAGCGCTCCAGCCTGCCCGCCGAACTGGAGGTGACGGCATGGACCGACGACGGCCTGGTGATGGGGCTCCGGCACCGCCGCCACCCCGTCGAGGGGGTGCAGTTCCACCCCGAGTCCGTCGCCACGCCCCTGGGCAGGACGCTGCTGCTCGCCTTCCTCGCGCGCGCCGGGGTGGCGCCGCCCGCGGGCGCCCCGGCGTGAGCACCGAGGCCGCCCTGGGCGCGCTGGCGCCGGTGGTCGCGCGCAAACGCGCCGAGGTCGACGGCCTGCGCCGGCGATCGGACGCGCTGTGGGCGCGAGCCGCGACCGCACCGGCACGGCGGGACTTCGTGGCCGCTCTGCACGGCGGCGCGGTCATCGCCGAGATGAAACGGCGCTCGCCCAGCGGAGGCGCGCTGCGCGGCGACCTCGACCCGGCCGCTACCGCGGTGGCCTATGCGGGCGCCGGGGCCGCCGCCGTGTCGGTGCTCACCGACGGCCCCGACTTCGGCGGTAGCCTCGACGACCTCGCCGCCGCGCGCGCCGCCGTGCCATTGCCGGTGCTCTGCAAGGACTTCACCGTCGATCCCCTGCAGGTGGCCCAGGCGCGTGCCGCCGGCGCCGATGCGGTGCTGCTGATCGTCGCCGTGCTCGGCGCTGCCGGGCTGGAGGAGTGCCTCGCTGCGGCGGCGCGCGCCGGCCTCGACGCGCTGGTCGAGGTGCACGATGCCGCTGAGGCCAAGCTTGCGGCGGACGGGGGCGCCGCGCTGGTGGGCGTCAACAATCGCGACCTGCGCAGTCTGCACACCGACCTGGGCACCTTCGCCCGATTGCGCGGGCTGCTGCCCGCGGGCATCACGGTGATCGCCGAGTCCGGGGTGCACACACCGACCGACTGCGCGCGGCTGGTCGCCGACGGCGCGGACGCGGTGCTGGTAGGGGAGGCGCTGATGCGGGCCGACTCCCCCGGGGCCCTGTGCGCAGAGATGGTCGCGGCCGGCCGCTCCGCGCGCTATCGCTAGGTCGACGTGGCGAGGCAGCGGCTGATCGTCAAGGTCTGCGGGGTGCGCACTCCCGAGGTGGCGGAGGTGGCGCTGGCCGCGGGCGCCGACTGGATCGGCCTGGTCTTCGAGCCGCTCAGCCCGCGCCACGCCAGCGACGCCGAGGCGGACAGGGTGCGCGAAGCGGTGGCGGGGCGGGCCGCCCTGGTCGGCGTCATGGTGGCGCCCGCGCCGGAGCGGGCCGCGGCGCTGGCGCGGCGCCACCGGCTCGACGCGCTTCAGCTCCACGGCGACGTCTCGCCTGCCCGCCTCACCGACTCCCCGGTTCCCGTCATACGTGGCCTCAACGTGCGGGACCTGGCCGAGGTCCTGGCGCTGGAGTGGCCGCCCGACTGCCTGCTCCTCCTCGACGCCGCCCCCAGCGACCCGGAGGCGCTCCCCGGCGGCACCGGGCACCGGCTCGACCTCGACCTGGCCGCGACTGCGGCCGCGCATCGCGACATCCTGCTCGCGGGCGGCCTCGACCCCGACAACGTGGGCGAGGCGGTGCGCCGCGTCCGCCCCGCGGGTGTGGACGCGAGCACCGGCCTCGAGAACGCCCCCGGGGTCAAGGACCCGGCGCGGGTGCGCGCCTATGTTCAAGCTGCGCGTCTGGCGGAACGCTCGCTGTAGGCGGCCTATGGACGCAGCGCAGCGCTGCCGAGGAGCAAGCTAGATCGGGGCTCCGCTGCGCGCCGGCGTGGCGGCGGGGACCGGTACGTCGTCGGCCTCGGTCTGCGGCGTCGTGTCCGGGCTCAGCTCGGCGCTGCCGCGCAGGGGCAGCTCGGGCAGGAAGAAGACCGCCGCCACCGCCACCACCGCCCCCACGACTCCCACCCAGAAGACCGCCCCGACAGCCGTCGAGAAACTGTCATGGATGGCCGCAATGATGTTGGGCACCAGGTGCTGCTGGGCGGGCGGGATGCTCTGCGCGAGGCCCGCCTGGCCCACGCCGGTCAGCTGGCCGCCGAGGTGCTGACGCACCTCGGGAGGCACGCCGTGGGCGTCGAGCTGGGCGGGCAGCTGGTCGTGGAAGCGCTGGTTGAAGATGGTGCCGGCGATGGCCAGCCCGACCGAGCCGCCCACCTGCCGGAAGAAGGTCAGCGTGGAAGTGGCCACGCCCAGGAGATGGCGTGGCGCCACACTCTGCACCACCGTTGTGTACGCGGACATGCCCGGTCCCACGCCGACGCCGATCACCGCCATCGACAGCCAGAGCGTCGCGGTCGAGGTGTCGGTGGTGAGCCGCGTCATGCTGAGCATCCCGACGAGGAGGAGCCCGACTGTGGCCATCAGCATCCGCTTGTACTTGCCGGTGCTGGAGATCAGCCGGCCGGCGACGACGCTGCTGAGGATGAGGCCGAGGATCAGCGGCCAGGTCTGATAGCCCGACTCCGTCGCTCCCTGGCCACGCACTGCCTGGTAGAAGCGGGGCAGGTAGATGATCCCGGCGAAGAGGGCTGTGGCCATCGCCAGTGTGGCCACCACCGACACCGTGTAGGTGCGAATCCGGAACAGGCTGAGCGGGACGATGGGCTCCCTCGCCCTGGCCTCGACGAGCACGAAGAGCCCCAGCAGCACAACGGCGAGCGCCAGCAGCGGGCCCACCCCGGCATCCGTCCACCCCGGCAGTCCACCGTTGCTCTGCGGCGTCCCCTTGTTGTTCAGACCGATGAGGAGCGGCACCATGCCCGCGCTGAACACGGCCACGCCCAGATAGTCGAGGTCGCGCGCTCGGGTCCCCAACCGGCGCATGTTCGGCAGCACCGTCGCGATCACCGCCAACGCCGCCAGCGCGACCGGTACGTTGACGTAGAAGACCCACCGCCAGCTCGCCTGGTCGGTGAGGACCCCCCCGATGAAGGGCCCGATGATGAAGCTGACCCCGAAGACGGCCCCGAACAGCCCCTGATAACGGCCCCGTTCGCGAGGGCTGAAGAGGTCGCCGATGACCGCCAGCGAGATGGGGAAGAGCGAGCCGGCGCCGAGCCCCTGGAGGGCGCGGAAGGCGATCAGCTGCTCGATGTTCTGGGACGCGCCGCACAGCGCCGAGCCCACCACGAACAGGCTGATGCCGATGAGCAGGAGCGGCTTGCGCCCGTAGACGTCGGAGAGCTTGCCGTACACGGGCACCGTGATAGTGCTCGTGAGCAGATACGCGGTGACCACCCAGGTGTACTGGTCGCTGCCGCCCAGGTCGGTGGTGATGCGCGGCAGCGCCGTCCCGACGATGGTCTGGTCGAGGGTGGCCAGGAAGAGCCCGAGCATGACCGCCCCCAGGATCACCATCTTGCTGCGGTGATCGAGGTCGATCATCCGGCCGCCGGCCGGGAGCACCCCGCCGCTCGGCGCCTGGGTCCTGGTGGGGGCTTCCACGTCCCTTCTCTCGCGCCGTCGATACGCCGTCCGCGTCGCCGCGGTGCAGGACATGCTACCCAATGGCGGGCGGCATCAGCCCCCGAGGAGCGCGGCGGCGCGGGGGCGTTCCACGGGCCGGCCCGAGCGGAAGGCGATGATCCGCTCCGGAGGGACGGCGGCCCCCAGCGCCGCCGCCAGCGCCAGCTCGACGCCGACCAGCTCGTCGGGATGGTGGGCGTCGCTGCCGATCGAGAAGAGCACGCCGGTCTCGACGGCGGTCCGCGCCGTCTCCACATCGAGGTCCTGGCGGTGGGGATGGCCGTCGAGCTCCACGGCCACGCCGCTGTCAGCCGCCGCCTCGAAGACCCGGCGCCAGTCCGCCTGCAGGCCCGGGCGCGTGTCCCACCGCCGGGTGCGCGGATGGGCGAGGACGTCGATGGTGGGGTTGCGCACTGCGCGCAGATAGCGCTCGGTCTGGTCGGCCGGCTCGCGCAGAGAGGAATGGAAGGCGCCCAACACCAGGTCGAGCCGCACCAGGGCCCAGTTCTCCATGTCGCCTTCGCCGAGCGGCGACAGGTTCATCTCCACGGCGTGGAGCACCTGCTGCGCACGCCCCGCCGCCGCGAGCGCCGCGCGCACCACCCCCACCGTCTCGGCCTGACGCGACAATCGGGCCTCGTCCATGCCGTTGGCGATGGTCAGCCCCTTGGTGTGGTCGGTGATCGCGATGTAGTCGTAGCCGGGACCGTGCTCCAGGGCGGCGGCGACCATCTCGGGAAGGTCGACGCGGCCATCGCTCCAGGTGGTGTGCATCTGCAGGTCACCCCGCAGGCGGCCCGCCCAGTCCGGCGCGCTGGCGAGCAGCGCCCGCGCCTCAGCGAGGCTGCTGAAGCCCTGACGCGCCGGCGGCGTGAGCGCCGGGTCGGGGGGTTCGCCGCCGTCCAGCCACTCGGCCAGGCGTTCGGCGATCCAGGGTCCGACCGCCGCCAGGTGCGTGAGCTGCCGGTCAGCGGCGCGCAGCGCTGCCGCGGGCTCCGGCCAGGCGAGCGCCGCGTGGGCAGCCCGGTCGAGTGCCCGGCGGCGGTGGGAGCCGCGCTCCTCGGCGGCCGCGGCGCGGGCGCAGAGCTCGGCCAGCTGGCTGTTGGTGAGCGCGACCTCCGCCATCGCCGCGCAGTGTGGCGGGTGAGTGGCGCCGGTCGTGGTCACGCGTGGCGGTACTGTGTCGCCTCGATGAGCGAGCCCAGCCCGCAGGCCGCGGCGCCCGCACGCTCCGGCCGCTTCGGGCCCTACGGCGGCGCCTACGTGCCGGAGACGCTGGTCCCGGCTCTC
>DATDHG010000140.1:0-6321 GCA_036521675.1 Candidatus Dormiibacterota bacterium | reverse complement strand
ATCCGGCGGCGGAAGGCGAGGTACAGAACGAACCCCACCAGGCCGACGAGGTAGCAGCAGACGGCGATCCAGAACAGCGTCAGCGAGAAGTCGGAGCCGCCCATCGCCGGCCGAGTATACGCGGCCAAAGACCCACGTCCTGTTTGGGCAGTTCACCCCAACCGGATATGGGCGTTCTGCCCCAGTCAGGAGAGCGGCGGAGGGGCGCGGGCGGGCGGGCGGGCGGGGGCCCCGGGGAGGCAGGCTGCGGGGCGCTGACGGACGGTGAAAGCCACCCTCATACTTCCCCGAGCGCCCGGGGCCGCGACTCGGCCGGCATGCCATGGCGCCAGGGAGGCAACGTGATGCTGCGGATGAGGCGGGGCGCCCCGCTGGTGGCGATGGGCGCCGGGATGTACGCCGGACGGAAGATGGCCCAGGCCGGGGCGGCCCAGCAGGAGGCGGCCGCCCAGCAGGCGCAGATGAACCAGCAGCTGGCCCAGCAACCGGCGGGGGCGGCGGCACCAGCCCCAGCTGCTGCGTCGCCGGCGCCTGCGGCCGGGCCCGCGGCCGGCGGCGACGACACCGTCGCCCAGCTGACCAAGCTCGCTCAGCTCCGTGAGGCGGGCGTGCTGTCCCCTGAGGAGTTCGAGCAGGCTAAGGCGAAGGTCCTCGCCTGACAGCTGCCTAGCGCTGGATCAGCCCGCCTCCACCTCCGCGCTCAAAGCGGCGGCGGCGTCGGCGTCAAGGGTGCTCTGGGCGAGCTTCGTGTAGCCCTCCAGCCCCTTCACGAACGTGTCCACGACCTTGTCCTGCATGACCGCGATGAGCGCGGAGGTGCCGGGCTCCAGTTCGTTACCGGCCGCCATGAGCTCGTCGGGGAGCTTGACCTTGTGCCTGATCGCCCCGGTCCCGGCTCCCAGCCCGGCGCCCACGAGCGCCCCGGCCAGGATGCTGGGCGGGAAGATGATCCCGATCACCCCGCCGATGACAGCCCCCTTGATGCCGCCCGACTTGGCGTGCGGCAGGTGGACCTGGTCGACCTTGACTTTGCCATCGGCGGTCTTGACCAGGGTGGCGGCGTCGATGAGGTCGAGGATGTCTTGCCTCTGCAGCTTCTTGATCGTGTCCAGAGTGCCCTGGGCGCCGTCCTCGGTCGGGTACAGCGCCATCAACACCTGCAGGTTCTCCGGTTCCGGCATGTCCGTGCTCCTCGTGCTCGATTGACCCTCGCCTCCGGCGTGAGTGCGGATTGTGGGCCTCGGAGTGGTCCGTCGTCAGCGGGCGAGGTGACCGCGGCGTCCGCGGCCTTGCGGACGTGGCGGACCTGGCTCCTGTGTGGGTCTGCGGGATCCCGGCGTTCCGCCCCCGATCACCCTGACCTGCAGATGCCGGTCCTGATTGCTGAATCTGCCGCGTAAGCGGATCTTGTCTGGACACTACTCCACGCAGTTGCGGCATACTTCGCGACCGTGCCCGCCTACCGTGTCGCCGAGGTCGCCGACCTGCTCGGGGTCAGCGACGACACCGTCAGGCGCTGGGTCGACGGCGGCAGGCTCCCCGGCCAGACCAGGAGCGGGCGCCTCAGTGTCGATGGGGCCGCGCTGGCGGCCTTCGCCGCCCAGCACACGAGTGACCCGCATGTCGGCAGCATCGCCTCCGCGTCGGCGCGCAACCGCCTGCGTGGCCTGGTCACGCGTGTCCGGCGCGACGGGGTGATGGCCCAGGTCGAGCTGCAGTGCGGACGCTTTCGGCTCGTGTCGCTGATGAGCCGCGAGGCCGCCGACGAGCTCGGGCTCGAGCCGGGCGTCATGGCCGTCGCCTCGGTCAAGGCCACCAACGTCGTCGTGGAGCTGCCCACCAGGTCATGAGGAGTCCTCACGTGCTGAAGACCGGTCACCGCGCAGGGCTGGCCGTGCTCGCAATGCTGGCTCTGGGGGTCGGTGCGTGCGGAAGCAGCACCAGCAGCTCGCCGGCATCGACGGGCAGCGCATCCAAGCTCACCGGTTCCATCACGGTCTTCGCCGCCGCATCGCTCACCGAGGCGTTCAAAGATGCGCAGAAGACGCTCGAGCAAAACAACCCCGGGTTCACCGTGACGTATTCCTTCGCGGGTTCCCAGCAGCTGGTCACCAACATCCAGAACGGTGCGCCTGCCGATGTCATCGCCACGGCCGACCTGAGCACCATGCAGAAGCTGACCTCCGCCGGACTGGTTGGAACCCCGCAGGTCTTCGCGCGCAACACGCTGGAGATCGCCGTCGCCAAGGGCAACCCCAAGCACATCACGGGCCTCGCCGACCTCGCCAACCCGGCGATCAGCGTGGTGCTCGCCGATCCGAGCGTCCCGGTCGGCAAGTTCTCCCGCGAGGCGCTGGCCAAGGCCGGCGTCTCGGTGACTCCCAAGTCGAACGAGCTCGACGTCAAGTCGACGCTGCAGAAGGTGGAATCCGGCGACGCCGACGCGGCCATCGTCTACACCACCGACATCTCGTCGGCGTCGGACAAGGTGGACGGCGTGGTGATCCCCGAGAATCAGAACGTCATCGCCGTTTACCCCATCGCGGTCGTCAAAGCGTCCCAGAACCAGGCGGCCGCAGCCGCCTTCGTCCAGTCGGCGGTGTCCGGCGACGTCCAGCGGGCCCTCCTCAAACGGGGCTTCAAGGCGCCGTGAAAAAGGGCGTCTTCGGACGCCCGCCCCTGGGGCTGCTCGTCCCGGCGGCGGTGGCGGTGCTCTTCATCGCCCTGCCCCTGATCGGGCTGTTGACCCACGTCGCGTGGCGCGACCTGGCCGCCGAGCTGGGGTCGGACGAGGTCCGCACGGCGCTGCGCCTCTCCCTGGAGTGCTCACTGCTGGCGGTGGTCGTCGCCATCATCATCGGCGTGCCGCTGGCCTACGTGCTCGCCCGGAGCAACCTGCCGGGAAAAGGGCTGATCCGGGCGCTGGTGGTGCTGCCGCTCGTGCTCCCGCCAGTGGTCGGCGGCATCGCGCTGCAGACGGCGTTCGGGCGCAGCACGCCCATCGGGCGCGTCCTCTACGACGGCTTCGGCGTCACCCTGCCCTTCAGCACCGCCGGGGCCGTGATGGCCGAGGCCTTCGTGGCCTTCCCGTTCCTGGTGATCACCGTGGAGGCGGGTCTGCGCCAGGCCGATCCCGGCTACGAGGAGGTGGCGGCGACCCTCGGCGCCCGGCCGTGGCGCCGTTTCTGGCGGGTCACCCTCCCGCTGATCAAGCCATCGCTGCTCGCGGGAGCCGCACTGGCGTGGGCCCGAGCGCTGGGCGAGTTCGGAGCGACGATCACCTTCGCGGGCAGCTTCCCGGGAACCACGCAGACGTTGCCCCTCGCCGCCTACGCGGCGTTCGAGGGCTCGGGCGAGGTCGAGCGGGCGATCACGCTCTCCCTCATCCTGCTGGCGATCTCCGTCGCGATCCTGGTCGGCCTGCGTGACCGCTGGCTCGGCACCTCCACGTGACCCTGCGCGCCGATGTCCGCCTCCACCGCGGCGACCTCGAGCTGGTCGCTCATCTGGAGGCGGACAGCAGCGGCATTGTTGCCATCCTCGGCCCTAACGGCTCCGGGAAGACGACCTTGCTGCGCGCCCTCGCCGGGCTGCTCGCCGTCGAGGCGGGGCGCATCGAGCTCGATGGGGAGGTCCTGGAGAACACCGCGACGGGCACATGGATCGCGCCCGAGCACCGCCGCGTCGGCATGGTCTTCCAGTCCCTCCTCCTCTTCCCCCAGCTGTCCGCGCTCGACAACGTCGCCTTCGGGCTGCGCTCGCGTGGAGTGAGCGCGGCGCAGGCACGCACCCAGGCTTACGAGTGGCTGGAACGACTGGAGATGTCGGCGTTCGCCGCCAGCCGCCCGCGCACCCTGAGCGGTGGCCAGGCGCAGCGCGTGGCGCTGGCGCGGGCGCTGATCACCGAGCCCCGGCTGCTGCTCCTCGATGAGCCCCTCGCCGCCGTCGACGCGTCGGCACGGGTGGAGCTGCGCCGCACCCTGCGGACCCAGCTCGCCGGCCAGCAGCGAATCCGGCTGCTGGTCACGCATGACCCGGTCGAGGCGGCTGCTCTGGCCGAGCGGGTCGTCATCCTCGAGGCCGGGCACATCGTGCAGCAGGGCAGCTTTCGGGAGGTCACCGAACGCCCGCGGTCGGACTGGGCAGCGCGGATGGCCGGCCTCAACCTGCTGCGCGGAGACGCCGCGCACGGCTGCCTGCGGCTGACCGGCGGCGGCGAGCTGACCGTCCTCGGGGAGGTCAGTGGCCCGGCCCTGGCGACCATCCATCCGCGCGCGATCGCCCTGCATCGTCAGCAGCCGTCGGGCAGCCCACGCAATGTCGTCCGTGCCGTGGTCGCGGGCATCGACCACGAAGGCGACCGCTGGCGGGTACGCCTGCAGGGTCGCATTCCGCTCGTCGCGGAGATCACGCCGGCGGCCGCGGCCGAGCTCAAGCTTGCTGAGGGCGGCGACGTGTTCGCAGCCATCAAGGCCACGGAGGTCGACGTGTACCCCGCTTAGCGGAACTGGCCCCCTCCGCCGCCGGACGCGGGCACCCGCACCCCTGCGACCACTACCATCGACGCCGCGGGGCGAGCGCCCCGCTGCCAAATCCACCGCCCCGCGGGATGTCGACCTTCAGAGCGGGGCTGCCAGGAAAGGAGGGAGACATGAGCTTCGGGCCAATCCAGATCTTCGCCATCGGCTTTCCCAGCAACGACCGCTTCGAGGGCCGGATCGTCGATGAGCTCGACCGCCTGCGGGAGGTGGGGGCGATCCGGGTCGTGGACGCCATGTTCGTCATGAACGAAGGCGCAGAGGGCGACTCGGTCGTCATGCGGGTGTCCGACCTGAGCGACGAGCAGCGTGAGGAGCTCGCCGCCGTCATCGGCGCGCTCGTGGGCCTGGGCGCTGCCGGGGAGGAGGGCGCTGTCGCCGGGGCCGAGCTGGGTGCCGAGATCGCCGAGGAGCGGGCCGAGGAGCGCGCGCTCGGCCTCGACGATGACGCCGCCCTGGCCGCCGTCGAGGAGCTCCCCGAGGGCACCTCTGCGCTGGTCATCGCCATCGAGCACCGCTGGGCGATCCCGCTGCGGGACGCGGTCCGGGACGCGGGCGGGCTGCTCCTCGGCGAGCGGATGCTCACCCCGGAGAGCCTGGTCGCCGCCGGCGCTCAGCTCGCCGCCCGGTAGAGGTCGAGGGCACAGCAGCGGTTTCGGGTCCGCGCGAGGTCGAATCAGGCTGGGTCGCGCCGATCGCGCCACCGAATCGCTATCCTCCGCGGGGCTCGGATCGCTTGCCTCGATGCCGAGCGGCGCGCGTTCACCCGACCCAGCGGCGTGAGCGCGACCGGGGAAGATAGGGTGACCTTCACCGCAGCGCCTGCGGGCGCCCGTCGCCGTGCACTCGTCGAGGGGCTGCTGGCGGTCGCACTCGTCGTCGGCCAGCTCTCGTGGGCGGGGTGGGCGCCGGCGCCGGTCCAGGCGGCGGGGACGCCGAACATCACCCTTGGCAAGAGCACGCCGCCGAGCGTCCTGTACGGCAGCAACACACCGGTGACGCTGACGGTGGGCAACCCCGCGGGGCCCTTCGGCTACAACCTCGGCTTCCGCGACGTGCTCCCGGCGGGCGTCAGCTACGTCGCCGGAAGCACCGTCCCGGCGGGCAGCGGCGATCCCACCGCCATCCCCAACCAGCCCGCCGCCGGGCAGACAACGCTCGTCTGGACCAACGTCGCCGACATCTCGCAGGCGTCGACGGTCACGCTCGGCTTTTCGATCCGCTCCGCCGTCGAGCCGGCGGCCAACGCGCTCCTTCCGGGAGCGTCGTTCACCGACACCGCCAGTGCGTACGTCAGCACCAACCCGCGGATCGTCCCGAGCTTCGACGCCACCGGGCAGCCGGTGCCGGCAAGCTTCACGGGCTCGGCGACAGCAAGTGCGACAACCACGGTGGCGGCGTTCAGCATCAGCAAGGCTGAGCCCAGTCCCGAGGGCAAGCTGATGCGCGGGCTCCATGACCATCAGACGGTCTACACGCTGGTGGTGACCAACGACTCCGTGAAGGCCACCAACGGCTTCGTGGTGGACGACTACATCCCTGCCGCCATGGAGTTCCTCGGCTGCGGCACGGTCGACAACACCAGCGGTGGCGCTGTCGAGTACCCGGGCTCCGGGCCGATCAACGGTCACACCTCGCTGCCGCCCGCGCAGTGCCCCACGCCCTCGGTGGTGGAGACCCTGAACATCGATCCGGACGGCGCCGGCCCGCTTCCCGCCGGCATCTACACGCATGTGCGCTGGACCGGGCTCGGCAACCTGGCAGCCGGAGCGACGCTGACCAT
>DATDHG010000139.1:0-21533 GCA_036521675.1 Candidatus Dormiibacterota bacterium | reverse complement strand
CGCCGCCGTCTCGTGGTTGTTGATCATCGAGAGGCTGGTAGCGATCGTCTGCGTGAGCCCGGCCGACTCCTTGATGGTCGCGTCGCCGATCACCTCGAACGACAGCGTGTAGCTGACCCCGAAGTGGTTGAAGGCGTAGATGGTCATCTGGGCGTTGTCGGTGCCGTGCTTGAAGGGGAACGTGGTCACCAGGCCGTTGGTGGCGGCGAGGCTGGCGTACTTGGGCGGCGAGGGGAGGTCGTTGACCGTCTGGGGGAACCCAGTGTCTTCGAACACCGACTCATCCGCGGTCAGGTTGGCGGCGAGGATCTGCGCCGGCGTCATGTTGAGTGGGATGCGCCGCAGCCGGATGAGGTAAGTCCCACTGAGGTTGGTGGCGGTGAAGGTGGGCGGGTCGACCTCGGTGTCCTTGGTGCGGTTGTAGTCCACCGGAATCTTCAGCTGCCCGACGGTGATGGGCTCCAGGTCGACCACCCCGAAGGTCACTGCCGAGACGACCTCGGTGGAGTGGTTGGCCACGTAGAGGGTGAGGGCCGCCATCAGGACGATGGGGGTGGCGCCGACGGGGAACAGCCACGCCCGGCGGATGCGCTTCCCCGAAGTCTCCAGCCCCTGCAGCTCGTCCTTGGTGGCCGGGCGCCGGTACTGGCAGCGGCGGCAGACCAGGCGACGCCGGCGGAAGATGGGGGTGAGCCGGTAGAAGGCGATGCAGGCGAAGGTCATCTCGTCGACCACGTCCTGCGAGGTGTGCTCGTGGCAGTTGGGGCAGTCCAGCCAGCCGTTGCCGCGAACCCGGTCGTAGCGGCGGACGAAGGGCCGCATGAGGAACATGACGAGGGTGGGCTCCGTGGTGCCGGCGTCGCAGGCCGCCGAAAAGCTGCCGCATTGTAGCGGCGGCTCCCGTCTCTTTCGGGTAAACCACCCGGGGCGGCGGGGCGGCGTCAGGTTGACCGCACCGCCGGAGCGTCCCCATAATCGCGACGCCCGCCCCCCGAGCCGAGCGGCGCCGTCACGTGGTCGAGGAGGACTTCCGGTGGCGTACGACGCCTACAGCCCCGAGTGGGCCGCAGCCTACAAGGACGAGATCAACCGCTCCCAGGTCTACAAGCAGGCCGCGACCGGCTGGGAGGGGACTGTCGGACTGGTCGTTCTTGCCGAACCTGACAAGAACATGCCGGACGACAAGGGTATCTTCATGGACCTCTGGCACGGCGAGGCCAGGGATATCAAAATGGTCACGCGCGACGAGGCCGAAAAGGCCGACTTCGTCATCACCGGACCCTACTCACGCTGGAAGCAGGTAGCCAAGAAGGAGCTCGACGCCACCAAGGGCATCATGCTCGGCCAGCTCAAGCTGCGCGGCGACTTCCCCACCCTGGTGCGCTACACCAAGGCCTCCCAGGAGATGACGGAGTGCACCACCCGCGTCCCCGTCAACTGGCCCGACGAATAACTTGGTGACGCAGCCCCGAGATGCCTGACGTCACCGTCGCGGGCGGCGACGACGCCAGCTACTTCGCGACCATGGTGGCGACCACGCTGGCGCAGAACGTCGAGCAGCATCCTGAGAAATTCGACGACTTCCGCAACGTCGACGGCGACGTGGTGATCGAGATCACCGACCTCGACCTGAGCGTCACCCTCGCCTTCCGCGGCGATCACTGCACGGTGTCCGACGGCGCCAAGGCCAGCCCCAAGCTGCGCATCACCACCGACGCGGACACCTTCAACGGGCTTGGCCTGGTGCGCATCGGTCCGCTCGGCCTCCCTCTCTACGTCGACGGCCCTGGCCGGGCCGTGGTCAAGGCGATGGTCACGCGCAGGCTGCGCATCGGCGGCATGCACCACATCAACACCCTCAACCGGGTCACCCGGCTGTTCTCGGTGGTGTGATGGCGGGTGGGGCCGAGGGCCGGCTCCTCGTCCTGGGAGCGGGCACCATGGGGGCGCAGATCGCCCAGCAGGCGGGGTTGTGCGGCGTCGACGTCGAGCTGGTCGACACCGACGCCGGCCAGCTGGACCGGGCCCTGGCCGAGAACCGCCGGCTGCTGGAGAACCGGGTGGCCAAAGGCAAGCTGGACGTGGATGCGTGCGCGGCGGCGCTGCGGCGCGTGGCGCCGAGCCGGGACCTGACCAGCGCCGCCCAGCGCAGCGCCTGGGCCATCGAGGCGGTCCCAGAGCGCCTGGAGCTCAAGCGTGAGGTGTTCGCGGCGCTCGACCGCCACCTGCCCGCGGACGCGGGCATCGCCACCAACTCCAGCAACTTCGTCAGCTCGCGCCTCGCAGGCGCGACCGGGCGCCCCGATCGCGTCCTCAACATGCACTTCTTCCACCCCGTGCTGATCATGGACGTCTGCGAGGTGGTGCGCGGCCCGCACACCTCGGCGGACACCGCCGCGCGTGGCGTGGCATGGGCGCGGCGCATGGGCCGCCAACCGGTGCTCATCGAACGTGAGGTGGACGGCTTCGTGGTCAACCGCGTGCTCGGGGCGGCCTCCCGGGAGGCGTTCACGCTGCTCGCCGAGGGCGTGGCCACGGTCGAGGACATCGACATGGCGGTCCGCAACGGCCTGAACTGGCCCATGGGGCCGTTCATGCTCAGCGACTTCTCGGGCCTCGACACCGTGCTCAACGTGCGCCGCGACCGCTTCGAGCAGGAAGCCCAGCCCGGAGATGGCAACACGGTGGCCATCCTCGAGCGCCTGGTCGCGGCCGGGCGCCTGGGGCGCAAGAGCGGCACGGGGTTCTACGACTGGTCGACCAAGCCCCCCACGCCACTGCCGCTCCCGGAGTAGGCCGCCGCCCGCGGTGGCGCTGTAGCGCTCAGGGCGACGACCCCCAGCGCGGCGAGGGCGAGCGGAACCAGCCGGCCGGGCGGCGCGCTGGCGGAGTTGCCGAGGTCGAGCAGCGCGGCCAGGTTGAGGAGGACCCAGGCAAGGAGTCCGCGGAGGTGGGCTCGCGACGACCGCGTGGCGGCCCATTGCAGGGTCCACGCCGCGGCCGGGGCGAGCAGGACCAGGTCGTGCATGAGGAGGTGAGGGGCGGCCACCAGGCTGAGCGCGGCGGCTCCGGCGAGGGCCGGCTCGAGGGCGCCACGATCGCGGCGGTAGCGATCGCCGAGGAGAGCGCAGCCGGCGACCGCCGCCCCGGTGGCGATCGTCGCCAGGGTGCGCGCCGCCGTGGTGTCGCCCAGCCAGGAGCCGAAGAGGCCGGTGAAGCCGAGCAGGCTCTGGAGTGGCGAGTGGCCGCTGGAGAGGCTCAGCGACCCCAGCCAATCGCCCCACCCGTGGAGACCGGCCACCAGCAGGCCGGCGCCGAAGGTGACCGCCACCCCCGCCGCGGCGCCGGCCAGCGCCCGGGGCCGGCGGGTCGCGAGGAGGAAGGCGGCCAGGCCGAGGGCGACGTGCGGCTTGGTCGGCGCCATGCTGAGCGCCAGAGCGAGGCCGGCCAGGCCGGGTCGGTCGCGCCGCCACGCGGCGTAGGCGAGCGCCAGGCCCAGGGCGCAGAGGCCGTCCCACTGGCCCATGAGGAGGGTGACCAGGGTGCCGACCCCGGCCAGCGCGACGGCCCCGGTGGCGAGCGTCTCAAGGGTTGACTGGGCGGGGCGCCGGGGGGCGGCCCGCATCGCGACGAGGACCGCGGCCGCGGTCAGGGCGAGCTGCGCCACCGCGGCGAGGCGGAACGCGGTGCCCAGATCGAGGAGGGTGAGGGGGGCGGTGAGCAGTGCAGTGGTCGGCGGGGAGATGAAGGGGAGGTCCACGTGGTATCCGGGCGGGACCAAGGTCTCGTGCAGGCGGATCTCCGCGGGCTGGTCGTAGAGCTGGGCGGCATGGCCATCGCGCCAGGTGAGCGCGGCGACGTGGAAGGTGGAGTAGTCGCTGCCCGTCTGGTCCGCGCGGGAGAGCTGGGCCCACACGGCGAGATAGGCCGCCAGAGCGCCGGCGGCCAGGATCAGTACCGCCAGCGTGGTGCGCCGGGCACGGCGGGTGGGTCGCGGCGGCGCCACCGCCACCTCGCCCGCGGCGGAGGGCGGCGACAGGGCGATCACGGGGCCGCGACCGTCGCGGCGGGGGCGCGAGCCGCCGGGGCGGTCCGCCCGGCCGGAAGGTTGAGGCAGGTCGCCATCGCTGCCGCGGCCGCGAGGAGAAGGGCCCAGGGGACCAGGCGTCCCGGCGGCGCGGGGCTCTCGCTGCCGAGGTCGAGCCGGGCCGCCAGGGTGATGAGCAACCAGAGCCCCAGCACCCTCAGGGCCGCCTGACCTGGCCAGGTGGCGAGGCCATCCCGGGCCGTGGCCCAGGCCGTGACGATCACGGCGACCGGGGCGAGGATGGCCAGGTCGTGACCAAGCAGGTGCGGCGAGGCGAGCAGGGAGAGCACGGCCGCCCCGGCCAGCGCTGGCTCGAAGAGGCTGTCGTCACGCCGCCAGGCGTTGCCCATGACGGCGCATGCGACGATGGCCGCGATCGAGCCGACGGCTGCGAGCGCGTTGGCGGGGCCGGTGTCGAGCCAGGCGCCGGCCAAGCCGGTGAAGCCGAGGAAGCCGGCCAGGTTCCAGCGGTGCGTCGAGGCGAGGGAGGCGTGCAGGAAGTCCCCGCTCCCCTGGATGCCGGCCACAGCCAGGCCGACCGCGACGACCCCCGCGACGGCCAGGCCGGCCCCGGCCAGCAGCCGCCGATCGCGGCGAGCCAGAAGGAACGCCGCCAGCCCCAGGGCCAGGTGGGGCTTGACCAGGCAGAACCCCAGCGCCAGCGCCAGCCCAGCAGCGGTGCGATGCCCGCGTCGCCAGGCCGCGTATCCGACGGCCAGGCCGAGGGCGGGGATCGCGTCCCACTGCCCCAGGAGCACGAGACTGAGCGTGCCCGTTCCGGCCAAGGCGGCCAGTCCGGTGGCGAGGCGCACAGCCCTGGGAGTGGTGGTGGGCCAGGGCGCCTCCCGCACGACTATGGCCACGGCGACGGCGAGCAGGAGGATCTGGAGGAGCACGAGGCTCCGGTAGGCCGTGGCGAGATCGAGGGCGGTGAGCGGGAGCGCGAGCACCGCCTGGGTCGCCGGGCTCACGAAGGGGAGGTTGCCCTCCAGATCGGGAGCGATGAGCGAGGCGTGGAGTGGACCCTGGAGTGTCTCGTCGTACAGCCGGTGGCCCTCGCCCTCACGAAGCAGCGAGGCCCCGACGTAGCTGCTGGTGAAGTCACTCCGCCCGATCTCGCGCTGAGGCACGGCGGCGAAGTCCCTCGCGTAGAGCGCGAGGAGAAGGACGGCGGTCGCACCCAGGAGGAGGGCCGGCCGGGGGATGCGCATCGGGCGGGACGCTAGCATCGGCCGCCCGGCCCGGCAGCGGGTGCGACCGGCTCGTCAGCCGGTGTTGGCAGAGATGTGGCGAGCGGTCAGTTGACGGGGGCCGGGGACGTGGCTCGGCGATTGCTCGTGACCGCGACAACGAAAGCGAACGTGATTGCGACCGCGGCCGTGCCCACCACTGTCGCGGGCCACCCGACGGTGGGCACGCCGACCACTGCAACCCCGGCACCCACGAGGATGCCCAGGAAGTCACACAGGACCAGCACCGCATTGGCGCGGCCAAGGAGCGCTCGATCGACGCGGTGCACCACCTCGGCAGGCCCCCACGCATCCAGCGCGATCGAGCCGAAGGCGCTGGCCGCCATGAGCAGCACGGCTACCCAGAGCGAATGCGTGGCAGCCAGCCCCGCCAGCGGCAGCATCGCCAGCATGCCCCCGGCGAAGATGAGGTCGCGACCGATGCTGCGCGGGGTCCGCCAGGAGACCAACGATCCCCCAAGGACGCCGCCAACCCCAAGCCCTGCATAAAGGATCCCGCTGAGGTCCGCGTTGCCGAACCGATCGGCGGCGATCACCACGATCGAGCCCTGCACGGCACCCGCCAGCACGGCCATCGCCAGGAACGTGCCGGTCGCCGTTCGCAGGACCGGCTCGTCGAGCATCGGGGCCAGGCCGGCAGCCGCGCTCCGCCAGCTGGGTCCGACCACGGCTGCCCTGATGGCCCGGCTTGGGCCCAGGGTGAGCAGAAGCCCGGCTGCGATCACAAAGGTCGCGGCGTCGAGGGCGATGAGGAGCTCGGGACCGTTGGCCCGGAGCAATGCGGTGCCGAGCGCCGGGGCGACGAGGACGACCGCGCCGAGCCCCGTCCCGAACATGGCGCTGGCGCGATGGATCTGGTCATCCGTGACCAGTTCGGGCAGTGTCGCCTGCTGCATGGGCCGGGTGGAGGAGCCGATGAGCTGCGAGATGACAACCATGACGTAGATGGCGAGAACCGAGCGGTGGGATGCGGCCACCAGAAGACCGACGGCGACCATCGCCTGGGTCAGATAGGTGACGGTGAGCGCGCGGATCGGCGGAAAGCGGTCGGCGAGG
This sequence comes from Candidatus Dormiibacterota bacterium, assembly GCA_036521675.1. Taxonomy (GTDB): domain Bacteria; phylum Chloroflexota; class Dormibacteria; order Aeolococcales; family Aeolococcaceae; genus DATDHG01. Next base: position 15,140 of record DATDHG010000139.1, on the reverse strand, counting down.
ACACCTCCGATGACGGGTCCGAAGAGGCGTGGCGCGGTGCGCACCAGCACGAAGATGGCAGGCGCGGCGACCGACCCGGTGATCTCGAAAACGAGCACGCCGACGGCGACGGTGGTGAGCCAGTCGCCGGCGAACGACACCAGCGCGGCGGCGACGAAGACTGGGTAACGCAACCGCTGAACTCTAGCGGGAGGCATGTGCTGCGAGGTGTTGGGTCCCCCCCAACTCAACTCAAAGCACGGGCGGGCGCGGAGGCCTGCTCAGGGCCTCGTGACGCGCCAAGCGCCACGGTTTCGTGACAGGAACGCGAGCCAGCCGTCGCGCCTCTCGCGTAGCCTGACCAGCGTCACGAAAGGCTGAGAGCTAGCCCCACCTGACGAGATCGGTCCACTGGGACACGAGACACCTCCTTGTGGCCTTGGTGCGCGTGCTCTGGCCGGGGTGCCAGTTCCGGCCATTTCCCGGTTCCGGGGAGTCGGAGCGGAGTAGTGGCGACCGCCTAGCCAGCTGGTAACGAACGTGTTCCGCGGCGGTTGCGCCGTATCTTGACGGCGCGCGGGCGCCGTGTCAAGTTCGGGGGCAGAGTTGCGGGTCCGTTCCGCGACCCGACCTTCCGACCTGAAGGCGCGGTCAGCCCTCGATGAGGGGCGCTACGAGACCCTGGCCCGCGAACCGCTGGGCTCGGATCTGGCCGCCGGTCAACCGGCGGGCTGCAGCCCCGGCGGAGGTCAGGCCGGGATTAGCTCGGTTCCCAGGCCCAGGCCGGCGAGATACCGGGCGCGGGCTTCGCTGTCGATCAGGAGGTCCAGTCCCGGAGCCGAGCGCATCTGGAGGATCTGCTGCAGCTCCCCCTCGTCCAGGCTCAGGAACGCGTCGACCGCATCAGGATCGAAGTCCGTGCCGCGGCAGCGAGCAATCTCCGCTCGCGCCCAATCGAGGGACACGCCGCGCCGGTAAGGCCGATCCTGCGTGATCGCGTCGCACGTGTCCGCGACGGCGAAGATGCGGGCCCCCTGGTCGATGTGAGCGCCCCGCAGACCCCGCGGGTAGCCCGACCCGTTCCAGCGCTCATGATGATGAAGGATGATCCGGCGAGCTTCCCGCAGGACATCGACATCGCGGATCATCGCCTCGCCGATGGCGGGGTGCTGGCGCATGAGCTGCCATTCCTCGGGGGTGAGCTTGCTCGGCTTGAGCAGGATGTTGTCAGGAACTCCGATCTTGCCGATGTCATGGAGGAGGGCCCCGTGCGCGAGCACGCGCATACGATCGTCCGCCAGTCCCAGCTCCCGCCCGATCGCGCGGGAGTACTCGACCACCCGGCGGCTGTGGCCCTCGGTCTCCTTGTCGCGCGCATCGAGGGCGTTGGTGAGGGCGATCAGGGTGGCGTCGTAGGCGCGCACCACCTGGACGCGCCGTGTCTCCAGGTCGACGTTCTGCCTCTCTACGAGGTCGACGTACGACTGCCGCTCCGTGTTGTAGGAGTGGGCGTTGCGTTCGAGCGCGATCAGGAAGAGCTGCGCCGCCAGCAGCGGCCCGATGAGCATGAGGATTCCTGCGGTCCCCGTGTTCCCGTAGAGGATCGGAAACGCCGCCGCGGCCATGCCGTACAGGACGTAGTACGGGAGGTGGGGGATCATCGCACGGAGGAACCGGCATGCCGGCATGAGCGCTGCCGACCTCGCTGCGAAGACCCCCGCGACGAGGACATTGTTCACCAGCCATAGCGCAATGCCTGCGGCGATCCCCGCAAGGACCGCCCGCCAGGGGTTGTCGACGGGCAATCGGATCAGCCCGGTGTACACGGCCCAGGCGGTCATCGACGAGATCAGGAACATCGCCAGGTTGAACGTGAGCCGGAACCAGCCGATGCGCCTGCGCATGGTCGTGCCCACCGCGTCCGCAGTGCACGCGACGATCGCGCCAGCGGCCCCGAACGTGATGACCAGTCCCATGTGCAGCAGGACGGTTGCCGAGAACAGCATCTCCTGCCCGGAGACCTGCTCGACCGAGGTCCGGGCCAGCAGCATGATCACGACGGCCGACACGACCAGTGGCACCCAGTCGTGAGGCGCCGCGTAATAGCGGATTACGAGCCAGAGGGCCAGGGCCACGCACCCGGCCACGTAGGCGACGAGCAGCGGGCTGTAGTGGACAGGGGTCGAGTCGCTGTCGTTCGGGACCACGACGCGCCGAACCAGAGTCGGCACGGAATCCAGGAAGGAGGAGTGCCGATCTCTCCTGCGGACGGGGGCTGGCGCCCCGGCCATATCCACCGCGGAGATCCTAGGGCAGGTTTCCGCTCAACGGCGAACTCGGTTGCAACTCCGTGAACTCCCCATCACATCTGTTGAGAACAGGTGTTCGTTTCGGCCACTGCTGTCCGCTTCATGGCCCCGGTCGCCCCGGCCCGTCAGGGTTGGAGACAATCCTGTCGCGGTAGCCTTTGCGCATGAGCCACCACTGGTACATCTGGATCCTGATCGGCTTCATCGCCGGTTCCCTTGCCGGGCGGCTGACCGGCGTCCGCGCCGGTGGCTGCTTCATGACCACCCTTGTGGGGATCGCCGGGGGCCTCGTGGGCGGGGCGGTGATCAGCCACTACTACGCGGATGACGCGCCCGGCTTCATCGCCTCGACGATTGTGGCCTTCGTCTTCGCAGCGGTCTTCCTCGGCGTCCTTCGCGCCCTCGGCGTCGCCCGTCCCCGGGCGGACGCGCGCGTCGGCCGACGCTGATAGCCCGCCTGCCTATACTCGACTGGGCCATGCTCGAAAAGATCGACCATGTCGGTATCGCCTGCCCCGATCTCGAAGCGGCTGTGGCGTCCTACCGGCAGCTCCTCGGAGTCGAGCCCAGCCACCGTGAGGCGGTCGCGTCCGATGGCGTCGAGACGGTGATGTTCGAGGTGGGGGAGTCCCGCATCGAGCTGCTCGGCTCGCTCGGACCCCACAGCCAGATCGCGCGGTTCCTGGAGAGGCGCGGGGGCGGGATCCACCACGTGGCCTATGGCGTCGACGACGTTCAGACCACGCTCGACCGCCTCGCCGCGCAGGGCGTCACCCTCCTCGACGCCGCGCCGCGCCAGGGCGCCGGCGGCCGGCTGGTGGCCTTCATCCACCCTCGAGCGGCCGGCGGCGTGCTCACCGAGGTCTGCCAGCCCGACCCGGCCGCCGCAGCGCCCCGGCCGCACTGACCGCCCGCGGGCCGGCAACGCGGACTGGTGGCGCATGACGGCCACCGACCGCCCGGCGCCACCGCCGGGCCCGACCCCGCGCTCCGAGGGCCCCAGCCAGCCCCCCGGCGCGGCGGCTGAGACCGACTCGGGGCTCGCGCTCGACCCCTGCTACCGCGCCGGGTCGCCAGAACCCCCGCCTCCGGGCGAGCACCCGTTCGTGCGCGGCGTGCGCTCCGACGGCTACCGCTCGCGCCTGTGGACCGTGCGCCAGTACGCAGGCTTCGGCAGCGCCGCGCAGACCAACGCGCGCTTCCACTACCTCCTGCGCGCCGGGCAGACGGGGCTCAGCACCGCCTTCGACCTGCCCACCCAGATGGGCTACGACAGCGATGACCCGATGGCCCGCGGCGAGGTCGGCAAGGTGGGCGTGGCCATCGACTCGCTGGCGGACATGGAGCTCCTGGTGAAGGGCATCCCCCAGGATCAGGTCACCACCTCGATGACCATCAACGCCCCGGCCTCGATTCTGCTGCTCCTCTATGAGCTGGCGGCCGAGCGCCAGGGAATTCCCGGTGACCGTCTGGGCGGAACAGTTCAGAACGACATCCTCAAGGAATACGTGGCCCGGGGCACCTTCATCTTCCCGCCGCGGCCGTCGATGCGGCTCACCACCGACACCTTCGCCTACTGCAGCCGCCGGCTCCCCCGCTGGAATCCCATCAGCATCAGCGGGTACCACATCCGCGAGGCCGGGGCGACGGCGCCTCAGGAGATCGCGTTCACGCTGGCCAACGGGATCGCCTATGTGCAGGCCGCGATCGATGCCGGGTTGGAGGTCGACCGCTTCGGCCCGCGACTCTCCTTCTTCTTCAACGTGAGCAACGACTTCTTCGAGGAGGTCGCCAAGTTCCGAGCCGCCCGGCTGCTCTGGGCGCAGATCATGCGGGACCGCTTCGGCGCTCGCGATCCGCGCAGCCAGGCGCTGCGCTTTCACGCCCAGACCAGCGGCGCCTCGCTAACCGCGCAGCAGCCGTTCAACAACGTTGTGCGCGTGGCCCTCCAGGCGCTCGCCGCCGTCTGCGGCGGCACCCAGTCGCTGCACACCAACGCTTTCGACGAGGCGCTGGCCCTGCCCACCGAGCAGGCCGCCGAGATCGCCCTGCGCACGCAACAGCTCATCGCCCACGAATCCGGCGCCGGCAACGTCGCCGACCCGCTGGGCGGCAGCTACCTCCTGGAGGATCTCACCGAGCGCCTGGCGGCCCAGGCGCGTGACCTCATCGAGCGGATCGACGCCCTCGGCGGCGCGGTTGCGGCCATTGAAGGCGGTTTCTACCAGCGGCAGATCCAGGAGTCGGCCTACCGCCATCAGCAGCTCGTGGAGCGCGGCGAGCGCGTCGTCGTCGGCGTCAACCGCTTCACCGAGACCAGCCAGGCGGAGGTGGAGATCCTGCGCGTCGCCGCCGACCTGGAGGCCGAGCAGGTGGGCCGGCTGCGGGCGCTGCGCGCCGGGCGCGACCAGGGCAGGGTCGACCGTGCCCTGGCCGGCCTCGAAGAGGCGGCGCGCGGCCCGGACAACGTGCTGCCCGTCATGCGCGAAGCTCTCGCCCACTACGCCACCGTCGGCGAGGTGGCGGGCACGCTGCGCCGGGTCTTCGGGGTCTACCGCCCCAGCGCCGCGTTCTAGAGGGAACGTCCGGCGGGGCAACGCCGGCGGGGCCGGCCATCGCGCCCCGGTCGGAGGTGTGTAACGCCCCGGAGCCCGACGGGCCGGGGAGGCGCGGGCGGCCCCAAGAATCATCGGGATGCCCACCGCTGCGCCCGCCCGGCCAGGCGGCCACGCTCTCCGGCAGGCCGGCCGGTGACGGTTCCCGTCCTCCTCGTCAACGCCGCGCTGGTCCTGGCTCTCCCGGGCTGGCTGCTCCTCAGCGCCCTCGGCTGGCCGGCCTCGCGGCCGGAGCGGCTGCTCGCCGCGGGACCGGCGTCGATCGCCGTCGTGGCGGTGCTCGCGGCCCTGCTGGGGACCTTCGACCAGGGCGTCTCCACGGGTGCCGTCGTCGTCCTCGATCTGGCGCTCGCGGGTCTGGCCTGGTCGAGGCGTGGCGCCCCTGGCGCCGAGGAGCGGATGCCCTGGAGCCGGCTGGTGCTCGGCGCCGCACCGGGCCTGATCCTCCTTGGGCTGGTGATCGCCGCCATGGGCGGGCTCGTCGCCCCCACCTCCCAGGATTCGCTCGTTCACGCCCAGCTGATTCGCTGGTTCCTCGACGGAAAGCCGGCGCCGCCGTATCTCATGGACCACCTGGCGGCCGTGCGCACCCCGGAGACGCGCTTCGGCTGGCACGTCTCGGCGGCGCTGCTGGTGCGTGGTACGGGCCTCGATCCTGCTCGAGCCGTCACCCTGGCCACCTGGCCGGTCATCACGATGCTGCCCGGCAGCCTGATGCTCCTGGCCCGCCGCGCCGGACTGTCGTGGCGCACCGCCTGGCTGGCGGGGTTCGCGGCCATCGGTATCGGGATCGTGCCCTTCCGCGTCCTCGCGCTGGGCCAGAGCCCGCTGCTGGCCGGCGGCTACGCGCTTGCACCGGTGGCGGCGGTGGCGGTGATCGACGCGGTTCGCCTCCGGGCCGTGGGCCCCTGTGTCGCCGCGGCGGTGCTCACCGCGGGCCTCGTCTACGTGCACCCCAGCGATCTACCCACGCTCGCGCTGCTGGTCGCCGTCATGTCCCCTGTTGCCCTGCGCGGAGCCCGGCCCCCCACCGCCTCCGACCTGTGGCGGTGGGGGGCGACCGCCGCGCTCGTGGGCGCCCTCGCCCTGCCCTGGACGCGCTATCGCGCCCAGCCGCTGGGCGGACCGGTGCTGGGCGGCGCGCAGACCTCGGCGCTCCAGGTGGAGGATTTCCTGGCTCAGCGGCACCTCGACGGCTTTCTCAGCGCTGCGGGCGGCGCGATGACCACCGCCGTGCATGACCTCACCCTGCCGATCCTCGCGGTCGTGGCCATCGCCCTGGCGTGGCGCCGGCCGGCCACGCGCATCTTCACCGCGCTGGGCGTGGCCCTGCTGGTGCTGCAGCTCGACGCGTGGGGTTGGCAGGTGCCCCAGCACGCTCTCACCTCGGTGTTTCCCTGGTCGTCGCCCGAGCGGTTGCTCTACCTCGACTGGTACGTGCTGGCGCCCCTCGCCGCCATCGGCATCGAGGTCGTTGCGCTCCGCATGACAAGCCTCACGCGCCGCCGAGCCAACACCGCGCTAGTCGCTGCCGCGGTCTGCGGGCTCGCGGTTCTGCCTGCGGCGAGCCTGGCTCCCCGTGTGATCACCGACACCCAGCGCAACGGGCTCTGGCTGACCGATGCCAATCGGCAGGCCATCGCCAGCCTGGACGGCGTGGTTCCCGCCGGCGATCTGGTGCTCACCGACGGGACCTCGGATACGGGCGCCTGGATCCCCGTGCTCACGCACCGCGACACCCTCCTTCACAAGGACTGGGATCTCAACTCGGCGGCCGCGAACGTGCGCGTGGCGTTGCAGTCGCTGTGCAGCTCGGGGAGCGCGGCGCGCTTGCGCGCGCTACAGGTGAGCTGGGTGTTTCTCGGCGGCGGGTCGGGCGGATTGGCGGATCGCAGCTGTCTGAGCGGCACCAGCGACCTGGAACCGGTGGCGCTGCCGGACGGCGAAGCCGGTGGCGCGTGGCTGCTGCGTGTGCGGGGCTCCGCCTGAGCGGTCGCGCCGTGCGCCGCTCAGCGCACGTCGGGGTGGGTCCACCACTCCTGGGCGACGCCGCGGGCACCGGCCTGCAGCCTGCCTCCTGATAGGCTCGCGAATCGAGATGCCCACGTCGAAGATCCCTGGCATCCCTCCGGCTGGAGCCGAGGATCGGCCCGCCCAGCGGGCGGCCGACCACAGGGCGCCGCAGAACGGCGCCACCGGGGCTTCTGGGATTCCCGGCAGCGTGACCGAGCGCAAGATCAACCTGCTGCGCAAACGCCGGCACGACGCCACCCACCGCGCGGGTGACGCGGCGCGCTCCCAGCACCGCAAGGGCAAGCTCACCGCCCGCGAGCGCGTCGAGCGCCTGCTCGACCCGGGCACCTTCGTGGAGATGGACGTCTTCGCAGTGCACCGCACCGCCAACTTCGGCATGGACGAGAAGCGGGTCAAGGGCGACGGCGTGATCACCGGTCACGGCCTGATCGACGGGCGGCAGGTCTTCGTGTTCAGCCACGACGCCAGCGTCTTCGGCGGCTCCCTCGGCGAGGTTTTCGCGGAGAAGGTCTGCAAGATCATGGACCTTGCCGAGCGCACCGGAGCGCCGTGCATCGGCATCAACGACTCGGGCGGCGCGCGCATTCAGGAGGGTGTGGTCTCCCTCGCCGGTTACGCGGAGATCTTTTACCGCAACGTCCAGGCGAGCGGGGTGATCCCGCAGATCTCGCTGATCACCGGCCCCTGCACGGGCGGGGCCGTCTACTCGCCGGCGATCACCGACTTCATCTTCATGGTCCGCCGGATCGGCTACATGTTCATCACCGGGCCCGACGTCATCAAGGCGGTCACCGGCGAGCAGGTGAGCTTCGAGCAGCTCGGCGGTGCCGACGTCCACAACCAGCGCAGCGGCGTGGCCCACTTCGAGTCCGACACCGAGGACGAGGCCTTCGCACAGATCCGCCGGCTGCTGAGCTACCTGCCGGGCAGCAACCGCGAGCAGCCCCCCCAGCATCCCACCGCGGACGACCCTGATCGCGCCGATTCAGAGCTGCAGTCCATCATCCCCGACAACCCCAACCAGCCGTACGACATGCGCCAGGTGGTGATGCGAGTGTTCGACGACGGCGAGTTTCTCGAGCAGATGCCCTACCACGCCCAGAACATCATCACCGGACTGGCCCGGCTCGACGGACATACCGTCGGGGTTGTCGGAAACCAGCCGCGGGTGCTGGCCGGAGCGCTCGACATCGACGCTGCCGAGAAGGCCGCGCGCTTCGTGCGCTTCTGTGACGCCTTCAACATCCCGCTGGTCACCTTCGTGGACGTGCCCGGCTTCCTGCCCGGGACCAACCAGGAGTACGCAGGCATCATCCGTCGCGGTGCCAAGCTGCTCTACGCCTACTGCGAGGCCACCGTCCCCAAGCTCACAGTGATCACCCGCAAGGCCTACGGCGGTGCCTACGTGGTCATGTGCAGCAAGCACATCCGGGCCGACTTCAACGTGGCGTGGCCGACCGCCGAGATCGCTGTCATGGGGCCGCAGGGAGCGGTGCCGATCATCTTCAAGCGCGACATCGCCGCCGCGCCCGACCAGGAGGCGCGCACCGCCGAACTGATCGAGGACTACAAGGAACAGTTCGCCAACCCCTACTACGCGGCGGAGCGCGGGTACATCGACGACATCATCGAGCCCAAGCAGACGCGGCCGTCGTTGATCGAGGCGCTGCGCATGACGCGCAACAAACGCGTCGAGCGGCCCCGACGCAAGCACGGGAACATCCCCCTGTAGGGCGATTCGCGCCCGGCTTGTCTGACCGATGCGCCGCACCGTCCGTGCCCAGCACGTCGACGCCACCCCCGACGCGGCGTTCGCCGCCTGCTTGCGGTTGCTCGACTCGCCCGACCTCCGCCGCGGCATCCTCACGCGTGTCAGCCGGCCCTCGCCGCCGCGGGTGGGCTCGGTGGTGGTGACCACGGTCCAGGGGCGTGGCGGCGAGCAGCGTGAGCTGCGCAGCCGGGTGACCGCGCTCGACGCTCCCCGCGAGCTGGTCACCGAGACCATCGATGCCACGCCGTCGGTGCGCACGTCGCTGCGCGTGGAAGCTGACGCCGCCGGGTCGCTCATCACCCTGACCAGCGAGGTCGACGCCGGGCTCGGCGAGGGTCGCGGAGCCGGACTGCTCGACACGCTCCTCTTCGGACGGGCGCAGCGCCGCGCCGCGGCGGCGACGCTGCGGAGGGTGCGCGAGCTGGCGGAGTCTTAGCTTAGTCGCTGCTCTCGTCTTCGTCTCCCGGCAGCAGGTACGCCACCGGAAGCCCGGCGAGGACGATACCGAAGCCCAGCGCCAGAGGCAGGTAGATGGCCGCTCCGACCCCGGTGGAGAGTCCGATGAGCACGACCAGCAAGACCGTCACGCCGAACGTCAGCAGCGCCGCGGTCCAGATCAGCGGCCGGCGCGCCTTCCTGGTCATCTCCGCGTGGGAATCCACCGCCTCACCTCCGCGGGACCGCGTCGCCCACCACCGACCGCACCTGCGTCGGCCTCAGCCCGCCGCCTGGCGCCGGCGCCGCTTCGTCCAGGCGAAGAGGCCAAGTCCCGCGGCCACGACCGCAACCGCGGCCGCTCCCAACCAGTACTTGGTGCTGCTGCTCGACTCGGGAGCGACCGCAGCCGTGGCCGGGCACCACGCGTTGGCCGGGGCGCCGGCGCACGGGTCGGGCATGCTCGCAAGCTTGACGGGGATGGGGAGCATGTTCACAGCACCGCGGGCGGGGTAGCTGCCCGGCGCGCAGGGCAGCGCATTCGCCGCGCAGCCGACCTGGAGCTCGAGGACGGTGTCGATGCCGGCGCTGTCGCTGGCCCCGCAGGTCTTGTTGGTCGTCTGCAGTCCAGCGGGCCAGGTGGTCACAGTCCCGCCGGCGGCGGTGTTGTCGTGCCAGCAGTTGGCGGGGTGCGGGCCCAGGCTCTGGTTGTCGGTGAGGTTGGCCAGGTCGCCGTTACTGATGTTCCCGAAGCCGCCGTTGCCGGACAGGCTGTTGTGCCCCACCTCGGTCCCGAAAGCGTTGAAGTAACACGTCCCGGCAGGGAAGAAGGCAGTGGCGGTGGTGAGTACGGTGCCCCCCACGCAGTGCGCCACGGGCGGGGGCGACGCGGTGTCGGGATAGTCGTTGATGAGGATCCCCCAGCCCTTCTGGTTCTTGACTGTGTTGTTGATCACGGTGTCGTTCTGACTGCCGGAGAGCTCGATGCCCGTCCCGATCGCCGACGTGATTCCGAAGGCCGGCGCGTTCGCGTTGTTGTTGTCGTGAACGTTGTTGTTCTGGATGAGCGTGCAGGAGCTGCTCCCGGTGGGGCCGCGGCCGCCCGCGGGGCAGGCGCCGTTCTGCGGAGAGGGAGCGTCATCGTTGTTCAATGAGTTGGGGGCGATGCCGGTGCGGTTGTTGTTGAATTCACTGTGCTCGATGATCAGGCGGCCGCCGGCATTGGTGCCTGAGTAGCCCAGCGCGCTGCCCTCCCCGTGGGCGTCGGTGAGGTCCACCTGGCAGTCCGGGCAGGCGCCGATGTAGTAGGCGGCGTCGCCCATGTTGCTCGCATACGTGTGGGCGATGACCGCGGGGCCGTTCTCGTTGCTGGTGAAGATGCCGTACTGCGCCATCGCGTGGGTGTCGTCCTTGTAGTAGCTCGAGGTGGCGGTCAGGTAGGCGCCGTCGAAGCTGCCCAATCCGACTGCGCCACTCCCGTCTCCGCCGTTCCACCAGATCTCGTTGCCGTTCTTGCCCGCATCGCTGGCCAGGTAGTTGCAGACGAGCAGGTTCTCGATGGTGACCCCGTCGGCCTTCCACACCTCGATGCCGTTGCGTCCGCTGCCGCCGTTGAAGTCCTGTTGCGAGGGGCTGGAGCTGCACGGCGTTGCCGAGCCGGGGTTGGTGCCATCGACGACGGTGGTGTTGCGCTCCATGCCGCGGACGTGGAGGTTGGCGGTGGTGATGTAGACGCCCGCCGCCGGGTTGCCCTTCTCGTGATAGACCCCGGGGGCGATCAGCACCCAGTCGCCCGGCTGGGCCGCGTCGACCGCCGCCTGGATGGTGCTGTACTGGCCGGCCGTGCCCTTGAACGTGCCCACCAGCAGGGCCTTGGGCCCGGCCGCCTGCCCGGTTGCAGGGGACATCCCCGCGGCGAGCGCCAGCGCCCCGACCGCCGCCACGCCGCATCGTCGCCGGTCCATGTGCTGTGGCCTCCAGACCCATTCCCGCCATGCTGGCGGCGCAGACCGCGATCCTAGTGCTCCCGGGCCGGCATCGGCCAGTCCGGGTGGATGGAGCGCCGTCGACGCTTCTCAACACCCTGTTAAGGGAGGTCGGTGACGATCACCCCGGCGTGGCGCCTGTAGATGCGGTTGATGCTCAGCAGCAGGACTGTCAGCGCTTCAGACTGGCGCGCGTAGCGCAGGGGGCCGCCATCCACGGCGCGCACGCCGGCGAGCAGCTCGGCCAGGGCCATGGCGGTCGCCTTGGCCACCTCGTCGTCGCCGGTGACGATGACGTGGGCGTCGATCGCGCGCTCCGGCAGCGCCAGCACACTGCTGCTCAGCGAGTGGAAGCCCGCGACCACGCGGCTGCGGGGCAGCAGGGCGGCCACCTGCTCGGCGGCGCTCCCCTCGGGCACGGCGATAGCCTCCGGTCCCCGCTCCCTGTTGAAGGACATCGGCACCGCCGTGGACACCACCACCCGGCCGGCGAGGGTTTCCGCCAGCTCTGGCAACATCACACGCTGCCCCTCATAGGGCACGGTGACGAACGCCACCTCCGCGAGCCCGGCCGCCTCCGCGTTGCCGTGCCCGCTGACGACGCCGGCGCGGCCGTCCATCACGGCGGCAAGCTGCGCGCTCACCTGCGCTGCAGCACCCTCGCCGCGCGTCGCCTCCCGCGAGCCGATGTGCACGCGCATCCCGGCCATCGCGAAACGGAGGGCCAATCCCGGCCCGGAGCGACCCGTGCCGCCGAGCAGCGCAACCGAGGACGCGGGCAGCTCCATCGCCGCCCGAGCGTAGCCGGAACCCCCCCAGGTTCGCGTCGCGCCGGCTTCAAGGCCTGGCGGCACCGCGGCAGGATTGCCACCGGCCCTCGCTAGACTCCCCCGGCCCGTCCACGCAGCCGGCAGCGGCGGAGAGACCACACCGTGAAGCTCCTCGAGTACCAGGCGAAGCAGCAGTTCGCCCTGGCCGGGATCGCCATCCCCAGCGGCCGGCTGGCGCGCACGCCCGAGGAGGCGGCGGCGGCCGCGCTCGAGCTCGGCCGCATCGCCGTCAAGGCCCAGGTCCCCATCGGGGGGCGCGGCAAGGCGGGCGGCATCGCCGTCGTCGACACTCCCGAGCAGGCGCGCGCGGAGGCGGCCCGCATCCTCTCCATGGAGATCCGTGGCTACCCCGTGCGCAGCGTTTGGTGCGAGACGGGGTTGGAGATCGCCCACGAGCTCTACCTGGGCATCACCCTCGACCGCGACAGGCGCCGGCTGGTGATCATCCTCAGTGCCGCGGGCGGCATGGAGATCGAGCAGGTGGCGGCCACCGACCCTGAGAAGATCAGCAAGCTCTGGCCCGAACCGTTTCGCGGTCCGCTGGCCTTCGAGCTGCGCGCCATGGCTCTGGACGCTCTCTCACACGCACCCGCACTGGCCGGGCAGCGAGCCCGCCTGGCCGGGCAGCTGGTGGGGCTGGCGCAGCAGCTCCACTCACTTGCGACCCGGCTCGACGCCCTCACATGCGAGATCAATCCCCTGGTCATCACACCCGACGGGGCGCTCGTCGCGGCGGACGGAAAGCTCGAGGTCGACGAGAACGCCGAGTACCGGCACCAGGACCTCGCCGAGGCGCTGGCCCGCGACTCCACCGCCGCGGACGGCAGCACCGGCGACGATCCCTACGAGGCCGAGGCCAGGCGCCGCGGGCTCACCTACGTCCACCTCCCCGGCGGCACCATCGGCTGCATCGCCAACGGCGCAGGCCTGGCGATGAACACCCTCGACCTGGTCAAGCAGGTCGGCGGCGAGCCCAACAATTTCCTCGACATCGGCGGGGGAGCCGGCGCCGCGAAGGTTCGAGACAGCCTTGACATGATCCTGAGCGACCCGGCAGTTCGCGGCGTGTTCATCAACATCTTCGGGGGGATCACCCGCGGTGACGAGGTGGCCCGCGGCATCATCCAGGCTCGCGATGAGCTGGCCATCACCAAGCCGCTGGTGGTGCGCATGACCGGCACCAACGAGGCCGAGGGGCGCCAGCTGCTCGCTGCCGCGGGCATCGTCCCGGGCACCTCCGCGCTCGACGCTGCGCGCACGATCGTCGAGCTGACGCGCTGAGCACGCATGTCGATCCTGGTCAACCGCGCCACCCGGGTGATCGTGCAGGGCATCACCGGCCGCGAGGGCAGCTTCCACACCGAGCAGATGCAGGCCTATGGCACGCAGGTGGTGGGGGGCGTGGTCCCTGGCAAGGGCGGCAGCCAGGCGCTCGGGGTGCCCGTGTTCGACACCGTTGCCGAGGGGGTGCGGGCCACCGGCGCCGAGGCCAGCTTCATCATCGTGCCGCCCCCCTTCGCCGCCGACGCGGTCATGGAGGCCGCGGCGGCGGGGGTCGCTGTCGCGGTCTGCGTCACCGAGGGGATCCCCGTCCTCGACATGGTGCGCGCCAAGGCCTTCGTGGACGCCACCGCCACGCGGCTCATCGGCCCCAACTGCCCGGGGCTGCTCACTCCGGGCGAGTGCAAGATCGGGTTCATCCCCAACCACGTCGGCGCCCCTGGCGGCGTCGGCATCGTGGCCCGCAGCGGGACGCTGACTTACGAGGTCATCCAGGGGCTCTCCCAGGGCGGCCTGGGCCAGAGCACGGCGGTCGGCATCGGGGGCGACCCGGTGCTCGGCACGGCCTTCGTCGACGTGCTGCCGATGTTCGCCGCCGACCCTGCCACGCGCGCGGTCGTGCTGGTCGGCGAGATCGGCGGCTCCGACGAGGAGCAGGCCGCCGCCTGGATGCTCAGGAGCGGATTCGACAAACCGGTGGTGGCCTTCATCTCCGGGCGGACGGCGCCGCCCGGCAAGCGCATGGGGCACGCCGGGGCCATCATCAGCGGCACGACCGGGAGCGCTCAGAGCAAGATCGAGGCGCTCACCGGGGCGGGGGCGGCGATCGCCGACACCATCGAGGACGTCGTGCGGATGGTCGACCAGAGGCTGGCGGCTCAGGTCGGCCTGCCCGGTCAAGCCGGTGCGCGAGGCCCCGGTCGCGACGACCGGGGCCTCGGCTGACAGGCGGAGGCGTCAGACCGCGCGGATCGCGCTGAAGGTGGCGCTGTCCGGGTGCGCCCTGGTGTCGCCGAGCGCGATGCGGCTCGCGTTGTCATCGCTGCCGTCGCGGGTGAGGTGGAAGGTGACGCGCTCGTGCTGACGGTCGCCCCCGCACGCGGAGACGCGGAAGTCGAAGCCGTCGACGCCGTTGAAGGTGTCGAACCTGTAGTGGAGGACGTTGTCGCCGTCGAGATAGACCGAGTCGTCCTTCTCGTTCATCACTGGGTGCACGTACGTGAAGCGGGCCCCCGGCGACAGCGCGATGGTGCCGGCGTAGTCGTTGTTGACGTTGCGCACGTCGGTGGTGCGCAGGTGCCAGCCGCTGCCGTCATGCCAGAGATAGATGGCGCCGCGGTCGCCGCGGTCGAGGTGGTCGGGGCGGCCCTGGACGCTGATCCCGTCGGCGAGCCGCCAGGGGCCGTCGTCGCAGACGGGAGAGGCGGGCGCGGTCGTGGCGGGGGCGCTCGTGCTCGCCGAGGCCGTCGCGGCCGGGGCCGCGGCGAGGGTGCTGCTGCCGTGCATGGCCAGGAGGGCGCCCCCGGCGACGGCGCCGACGCCGGCGAGGGCGGCGGTGATGCGGGCTGCGGTGCGAACCATGAGCGGTCTCCGTGGAAGGGATGGAGCCGCGCTCGACGGGCGGCTGCCGGGCATGCTCGGGGCCGCGGCTGAGGCGGCCCTGAGGCGGCGCGCCCGCGCCGCCGAACAGGCTCGGGGCCAACCACAATGCAGTCAGGGCCGCGTCCGTACGGACCCCGACGTCGCATCCTCTCGACGGGCCTGTCGCCTCCGCGTCCCGGAAGCTCGCGAGCCGGCGTCTATGCTCCCGGCGCCGTCATGAGCGAAAGCCCCGGCGCCTTCTCCACCCTGCGCGTGCTCGCCTGGCGGCATCGCTTCGTCCTGACCCTGGGCGTGGTCCT
>DATDHG010000138.1:0-2216 GCA_036521675.1 Candidatus Dormiibacterota bacterium | reverse complement strand
GTGCCAGGGGTGGGATTTGAACCCACGACCGACGGGTTATGAATCCGTTGCTCTGACCTCTGAGCTACCCTGGCGCGCAGGTCGACCGGAGCCTCCAGCAGCCCGGGGCCGCCGGTCTGACCACATATCCTGGCGACTGGCCCCGGCGATCGAACCGGCCTCATCCTAACGCAGCGGCCACCGACGCCCCTCGGACGGTGTCGGCACGCACCCACTCGGCAACCCCGGACCCTGCTCTTGCACCGCACCATTCCCGACGTTCTGCTCGCCGCGGCCGACCGCGAGCCGGACGGCCTCTGGCTGCGCACGGACGGCTGCCGGCTGAGCTTCGGCGCCGCCGCGGCCTGGGTGGCGCAGGCGGCGGCGCGGCTGCAGGCGGAGGGCATCCGTTATGGCGACCTCGTCGTCCTCACCGCGCGCAACACCCCCCAGTACCTGGTCGCGCTGCTGGGGGTGACCTCAGTGGGGGCGATTGCGGCGCCGACCAACCCCGCCGGTTCGCACGCCGAGCTGACCGGGCTCATCGCGCAGGTCGAACCTCGGGCGGTGATCAGCGACGCGGAGCTGCGGCCGCGGCTGCGCACTGATGAAGACCCGGCGCCGGCGTGGCGGCTCCTCGACATCCACGAGGTGGCCGGCGAGCAACCGCCGCCTGCAGGCAACCTCGAGCCGCTCCGGCTCGCGACGCCCGCTGCGGACGACGTGGCGGTCCTCATCCCCACCTCCGGAACCACCGGGCGGTCCAAGCTGGTCACGCAGACCCATCGCGCTTACGCGATGGCCGCGGAAGGCTTCCCCTACTGGATGGGTTTGACGCGCGACGACGTGTTGATGACGTCGCTCCCCCTCTTTCATATCAATGCACCGGCGTACTCGGTGCTGGGTTCGCTGGCCTGCGGCGGCGGGCTCGTGCTGCTGCCACGTTTCTCCGCGAGCGGATTCATCGATGCCGCGCGGCGCCACGGGGCCACGGAGTTCAACGCCATCGGCGCCATGCTCGAGATGCTGATGCGCCAACCGGAGCGCCCCGACGACGCCGACACCCCCTTGCGACTCTGCTACGCCGGCCCCTCTCCCACTCAGGAACGGCAGGAGGAGATCGAACGCCGCTTCGATTTGCGAATCATCTGCGGGTATGCACTGTCGGAGAGCCCCTACGGACTTATCTGGGCTCACGGTTCGCGGCCGTTCGGGACGCTGGGGACGCCCCGCCAGCATCCTCAGCTGGGCACGGTGAACCACGCTCGCGCCGTCGACGAGGACGGACGCGACGTCGCGGTGGACGCAACCGGGGAGCTGATGTTGCGCAATCCCACGGTCACCCGCGGTTACTGGGGGATGCCCGACGAGACCGCGACACTCGTCGTCGACGGTTGGCTGCACACGGGCGATCTGGTCACACGGAACGCGGACGGGACGTACACCTTCGTGTCGCGGAAGAAGGAGGTGATCCGCCGTCGTGGCGAGAACCTCTCCCCGCTCGACGTCGAGGAAGTCCTCGACGAGCATCCCGCAGTCCTCGAAAGCGCTGTCGTCGGCGTGCCGTCCGACCTGTCGGAGGAGGACGTGAAGGCCTTCGTGGTGGCTGTCGGCGGCACCGCTCTTGACTTCCATGAAATAGCGACGTTCGCCGCCGCGCGGCTGAGCGCGTTCAAGGTGCCACGCTACTGGCAAGCACTCGCCGCCCTGCCGCGCACGCCCACCGGCAGGGTGGCGAAACCCCAGCTCCCGGAAGGACATCCCGACGGCGAGGTCGACCTGGCCGGCGCGCACCCGTCGGGCGCGCCCGGCGAATCCAGCACCCCAGAGGACGAACCGTGACCAAGGACCCAAGCAGCGCTGACGACGTGCGTTACCCGACGTCGATCGGAGCCTCCGACGCGACCTCCATCCGCCTGCTCGGCCACGATCTCGCCACCGAACTGCTCGGTTCGGTCGGCTTCGGCGAGCTGGCCTTCTGGCTGGTGGCGCTGCGCCGGCCGACGCGCGGCGAACTGCGCGTCTTCGAGTCCGTCCTGGTCGCGCTCGCGGACCATGGCTTCACCCCGACCGCGATCGCGGCCCGGCTGACCCTGGCCGGCGCCCCGGAGGCGCTACAGGGCGCGCTCGCCGCTGGTTTGCTTGGTGGTGGTTCCCGCTTCCTCGGCGTCACCGAGGATGCCGGCCGCTTCCTGGGCGACGGCCTCGGCGAACACGCCGATCTGCCCAGCGACGAG
>DATDHG010000137.1:0-4703 GCA_036521675.1 Candidatus Dormiibacterota bacterium | reverse complement strand
GAACTGCGCCGGATTCTAGGCCCGCCCTCTTCCGTGTCCGTATCGTGGCCGAAGGCGTCGAGCTCCTCCATCTCCACTGCGACAGCTCACCTGGAACCTCGCCGCGTGCCAATCTGTCAGCAAGTCCCACCGCGCCCGCCTGCCGGACATCAGCCGTAGTACAAACAACCCGGAGTGATGACGAGCTGCGTCCGGACCACCGCCACACCGGCCGACGGGGCGATCCTGCCCTCGTGACCAGCCGCCGAGGGGCGATGCCGACGAGGCCTCGCCGCTCCGGCCCGCTCCGGAGTGCCGTCGTGGCGGTCGCCGCGCTTGTTGCGACCGGCCCCTGGGGCGCGCGACCAGCCGCGGCGTCGCCACCCCCGGCGCCCGCGGGTTGGGTCGGCGTCACCCACACCCACCTCGACCCGAACATGGCGACCCCGCCAGCGCCTTGGGGAACCCTGCTCGTCAGTGGCGGCGACTGGGCCGGTGGCTGGGCCTCACGAGGCGACCTCAACGTCTACAGCAACGGCGACGGCAATCACGATCGGCTCGTCGCCTCGGGGGACGCCTACGAGTGCGTCGAGTTCGCGCAGCGCTGGGCGACGCTACGCTACCAGTCGCCCCCGATCTGGCAGGTCAACGCCGACGGCATGTGGGCCCGCGGTCCGCAGCTGCCCATCCCCTTCCGCCAGCTGCCCAACGGCGGAGGCGTGGCTCCGCAATTCGGCGACCTCGTGGTCTGGGGTCCGGGCGCGGCGAGTCGCTTCGGCCACGTCGCCATCGTCGCGGACACCGGGCTGGGGTACGTCGACGTCGTTGAGCAGAACTGGAACAACCACCTCGGCGGGGGGCGGACGCGGCTGACGATCACGGGCACCACGATCGACCCGCGCGACGGCCTCCCGGTGGACGGCTGGCTGCGCAGCAGCCTGGAGATCGACGGGTACTGGCTGCTCGGTGGCGACGGCGGCATTTTCCCGTTCGGCACCTCGGGCGGCTTCGGCTCCACCGGGAACCTCCGCCTCAACCGCCCCATCGTCGGTATGGCTCCGACGCCGAGCGGACGCGGCTACTGGCTGGTCGCCGCCGACGGCGGGGTCTTCCCGTTTGGGGACGCCGCCGGCTACGGCTCGGCGGCGCACCTGCGCCTCAGGCAGCCGGTGGTCGGCATGGCGGCCACGCCGACCGGGCACGGCTACTGGCTGGTCGCCGCCGACGGCGGCATCTTCCCGTTCGGTGACGCCCCGGGCTACGGCTCGGCAGGGAATCTGCGGCTCAGCCAGCCCATCGCCGGCATGGCGGCGGTTCCCGGAGGCGGCGGCTACTGGCTGGTCGCCGGCGACGGCGGCATCTTCCCCTTCGGGCCCGCGGCGGGCGGCTACGGGTCTACCGGGAACGTCCGGCTCAACCGCCCCATCGTCGGGATGGCGGCGTCGGCGAGCGGGCGCGGCTACTGGCTGGTCGCCGCTGACGGCGGCATCTTCCCCTTCGGTGACGCGCCGGGGCTGGGGTCCACGGGAGGGCGGGTTCTCCCAGCGCGGGTCGTCGGCATCGCGGCGACGCGCGATGGCGGCGGGTACTGGCTCGCGGGCGCTCAGGGGGCCACCTATCCGTTCGGAGACGCCGAGCCGATCGGCAGCGTCGCCGGGCTGCGGATCAACGCGCCGATGATCGGCGTGGTGGCGATGCCGGCCTCCGCGCTCCCCGGCTGACGCGTCACTCACTTGAGTCCACGACGGTTGCACACCGGTTGCACACCGGTTGTCCACAGCGAGCCGCGCTGACCGCGACTTGGAATCGGCGGGTTGTCCACACTATCCCCCAAGGTCGCGGCGCGTATGCACCCGCGGCGCAGTGCGCGCGCGGCTTGCACAGGCGGTTGACATGCCTCGATTGCGCGGTACTACACTCGCGCTCACATGCCGCTCCCCTCCGCGCCGCCCGGCGACGCCACGCTCAAGCATCGTGTGTGCCGGCGCCTCGGCTGCGGACAACGCGTCAACAAGGCCACTGCCAAGTACTGCTCGGTGACCTGCTGCGCCACCGATCCTGAACGCATCACCATGCTGCGGGCGCGTTCTCGTGAGCGCGCCCGCAGCGTGCTGCCGATGTCGCGGCAGCTGACCATGCCGTTCGCCGGCAGCAGCAATCCCGAGGCCATGCTGGGGCTGCTCTGCGAGGGCCGCGACGACGTTCCCGGGGGCATGTCCCGCCTCATCGTCTGACGCCGTCCGGCGCCGCGGCGGCATCGGAGTCGTGACGGCTCCTGGCTACAATCGTGCGCCATGGCCGGCGAGGAGATCGACGACTCTTCTGAAGCAGGCGCGCTCGCGCCCGCCGCAACGCCCACCCTCGACATAGTGCGCCACAGCGCCGCCCACCTCCTGGCGGCGGCCGTCACCGAGCTGTTCCCGGGCGCCCAGTACGATGTCGGGCCGGCGATCCAGGACGGCTTCTTCTACAACTTCCGCCTGCCTGACGGACGCCACTTCACCGACGAGGACCTCGGCGCGATCGAGGCGCGCATGGGCGAGCTGGCCGCGCGGCGCATCCCCTTCAGCGGGAGGCCGATGCAACGGGCCGAGGCGCGTCTTCTCTTCGAGCGACTCGGGCAGAGCTTCAAGGTCGACATCATCGATCGCATCCCCGCGGACGTCGAGTCCGTCGGCGTCTACAGCACGGGTGACTTCGTCGACCTCTGCCGCGGACCCCACGTCGCCGACACCGGGCAGCTGCAG
Organism: Candidatus Dormiibacterota bacterium; assembly: GCA_036521675.1. GTDB lineage: Bacteria > Chloroflexota > Dormibacteria > Aeolococcales > Aeolococcaceae > DATDHG01. The sequence goes on along the minus strand of DATDHG010000137.1, from coordinate 1,977 downwards.
GCCATCAAGCTGCTCCGCGTCGCGGGCGTGTACTGGCGTGGCGACGAGCGCAACGAGCAGCTGCAACGCATCTATGGAACCGCGTGGTTCGACCAGGGGCAGCTCGACGCCCATCTCGCGCGGCTGGCCGAGGCGGAGCGTCGCGATCATCGCCGCATCGGTAAGGAGCTCGACCTTTTCAGCGTGAGCGAGGACCTGGGGGGCGGGCTGGTCCTCTGGCACCCGCGGGGCGGGCGCATCCGCACGCTGATCGAGGACCACTGGCGCGAGGCCCACCAGCGCGGCGGCTACGAGCAGGTCTTCTCCCCGCACATCGCGCAACGGGGACTGTGGGAGACGAGCGGTCACACGGATTTCTTCGCGGAGAGCATGTTCGCGCCCATGCTGGTCGACGACCGGCCCTACCAGCTCAAGCCCATGAACTGCCCCTTCCACATCCTCATCTACCGCAGCCGCGCCCGCTCCTACCGCGAGCTGCCCCTCCGTCTCGCCGAGCTGGGCACGGTCTATCGCTACGAGCGCAGCGGCGTGCTCCACGGCCTGCTGCGCGTGCGCGGGTTCACCCAGGACGACGCGCACATCTTCTGCCGGCCCGACCAGATCGACGCGGAGATCGGCACCGCGATCGACTTCTCGCTGGAGATGTTCCGCACCTTCGGGTTCGAGGACGTGACCGTCTACCTGAGCACCAGACCCGACAAGGCGCAGGGCGATCCGGCGCAGTGGGAGCGCGCCGAGGTGGGACTCGCCGAACAGCTCCGGGCGCGCGGCCTCGCCTATTCCGTCGAAGCGGGCGGGGGTGCTTTCTATGGGCCCAAGATCGACATGAAGGTGCTCGACGCGCTGGGCCGTGAGTGGCAGTGCACCACAGTCCAGATCGATTTCACCAACCCGGAGAGCTTCGCTCTCGAGTACGTCGGCGCCGACGGTGAACGTCACCGCCCGGTGATGGTGCACCGCGCCCTGCTGGGCAGCATGGAGCGCTTCGTCGGAGTTCTCATCGAGCACTACGAGGGCAAGTTTCCCCTCTGGTTGGCACCAACTCAGGTGGACATCATTCCCGTTCAGGACGACCGCGAGGAGGTCATGAACCACGTGCGGTCGCTGGCGGCGCGCCTGGCGGCGAGCGGTCTGCGGGCCGAGGTCGACGACAAGCCGGGGACGCGCATGCAGGCCCGGGTGCGCGAGGCGGAGCGGCTGCGCATCCCCTACGTGGTCGTCGTGGGGATGAAGGACGTCGAACGCGGCGACGATGTGGTCACCGTGCGCGACACCCGGCGTGGCGGGGAGACGCCCACGGCCATCGAGGAGCTGGTGGGGCTCCTCAGCGCCGAGGTGGCCGAAAAGCGCCCGATCTGAGCCGCGCCCGCGGGCCTTGAGCACCTCAGCGGAAGGCGCTCGACCATCGCCGAGGCCGTGGTAAGCTACCGCGTCGGACGCCGAGAGGCGCCGCAAGCGGGTGCCGCGACGGTGCGGGCCCCACCTCCCGGGTGCGCCTTGGAGGTCCAGGCACCGGCCACTGGATAGCGGTTGCTGTCCAGTTTTTTGTTGCCCGGGGACCGAATCCAAGGAGGACAGAGACCCATCGCCTTCCGCGAGCTCCGCATCAACGACCAGATCCGGATCGCCACGGTCCGGCTTTTCGACGACACCACCCAGGAGGCCTTCGGCATCGTCCCCATCGAGCGAGCGCGACAGCTCGCCGTGGATCGGGAGCTGGACCTCGTCGAGGTCGCGCCCCAGGCGCAACCACCCGTCTGCCGCCTCATGGACTACGGGCGCTTCAAGTTCGAGGCGCTCAAGCGGGAGAAGGACAGCCGCCGCGAGCACAACGTCGTCCGGCTCAAGGAGATGGAGCTGCGTCCGAAGATCTCGGAGCACGACTTCCACACCAAGTACGGCTACGTGCGGCACTTCCTCGCCGACGGCGACAAGGTGAAGCTCACCATCATGTTCCGCGGTCGCGAGCTGGTCCAT
>DATDHG010000136.1:0-9803 GCA_036521675.1 Candidatus Dormiibacterota bacterium | reverse complement strand
CCGGTTGCGCAGCGCGCTGGAGGCTGCGCGCGACGACGACGGCGTGCGGGCAGTGGTGATCACCGGGGCTGGGCGAGGTTTCTCTGCGGGCGCCGACCTGAACGCGATGACGCCGGGCAAGGACGTGCGCACCAGCCTGGCACGCTTCTACAGCCCGGTCGTGCGCACGATTGTCGAGATGGAGACGCCGGTGATCGCGGCGCTCAACGGCGTCGCCGCCGGAGCCGGCCTCTCGCTGGCGCTGGCCTGCGACCTGCGCGTCGCGGCCCGATCGGCCCGGCTGATCCAGGCCTTCGTGCGCATCGGGCTGATCCCCGACGCGGGCGCGACCTACTTCCTGCCCCGGCTGGTAGGCCTGGGGCGGGCCATGGAGATGGCGATGCTCGGCGACGATGTCTCCGCAGAGGAGGCGGCGGCTCTGGGGATCGTCAATCGCGTCGTCGACGATGCGCGCTGCCTGGACGAGGCCCTCGAGCTGGGGCGCCGGCTCAGCGAGGGCCCGCGCTCGATCGGCCTCATCAAGCGGGCACTCCGCCTTTCCCTGAATTCCGACCTGGCTGCCCAGCTGCAGCGCGAGGAGGACCTGCAGGCCCTGGCGTTCGGGACCGAGGACTTCCAGGAGGGCGTCGCCGCCTTCCGCGCCAAGCGCCGCTCCCGCTTCGTGGGGCGCTGACCGGCTCGGGGGCCGGCGACCACACGCGGCTCGCACTCCGTGGGGTGGCGAGACCGCTGCCTTGCACGCCCTGCCCCGCGAGGACTACCGTGCGCCGCTTGATCACCTTTCGACTGGTCGGGGAGGGCCATGAATGGCACAGGTAGTCGGTGGACTGACGCAGAGCGCGATAGAGGCCCTGCGGGGGCGCTTCCAAGGTGACCTCATCACCCCTGGCAACGAGGGCTATGAGGCCGCCCGCAAGGTGTGGAACGGGGCGATCGACAAGCGTCCGGCACTGATCGCCCGGTGCACGTGCACCGCTGACGTGGTCGCGGCGCTGGGTTTCGCCCGCGAGAGCGGCGTGGCGTTCGCCGTCCGCGGTGGGGGGCACAGCTTCTCGGGCAACTCGACCTGCGACGACGGCGTGATCATCGACCTCGGCGGCATGCGCGCGATCGAGGTGGATCCCGCCAGCCGCACCGCCACTGCCGAAGGCGGGGTCACGTGGGGTGAGTTCGACGCGGCCACGCAGGCCCACGGCCTGGCGGTCACCGGAGGTCACGTCACCCACACCGGGATCGGCGGCCTCACCACCGGCAGCGGCATCGGCCACCTGATGCGCCGGCTGGGGCTCACGTCCGACAACCTGCTCGCCGCCGAGGTCGTGCTCGCGGACGGGCGCGTGGTGCGGGCCAGCCCTACCGAGAACGACGACCTGTTCTGGGGGATCCGGGGAGGTGGCAGCAACTTCGGCGTCGTGACCAGGTTCGAGTACCGGCTCCATGAGCTGGCCGGGCCGCTGCTCGCCGGGCTGGTCTTCTACGACGCGGCCCGGGGCCGCGAGCTGATCCGGCTCTACCGCCAGTGGGCGAACACGTTGCCAGACGACATCACCACCATCCTCGGGTATCTCTGTGCCCCTCCCTTCCCATTCGTGCCGCCCGACGTTGTCGGCAGGCCGGGGTACGCAATCGTCCTCGTCTGCCAGGGCTCCCACGAGGCCGCCGAGCAGGCGATCAAGCCGGTGCGCGAATTCGGACCTCCGCTCTTCGAGGTCGTCGCGCCGATGCCCTACGTCGCAGTCCAGCAGCTGTTCGACCCCGCTCTGCCTCCGGGGACCAGGGCCTACCTCAAGTCGCACGACCGCACCGAGTACAGCGACGCGTGCATCGAGACCATCGTCGAGAACTGCGCTCGCATGAAGCCCGGGCATTCGCAGGTCCTGATGTTCCAGCTGGGTGGCCAGGTCGGGCGGCTGCCGGAGGACGCGACCGCGTTCGCCAATCGCTCCACGAACTACATGGACGGCTACATCGCGATCTGGGAGGACGACGGCGAGAAGGCCGAGGTGATGGCCTGGTCGCGGCGCTTCTGGGAGGAGATGAAGCGCCACAGCCGAGGCAGCTTCAACCCGAACTTCAGCGGCGACGACGAGCCGCCTGACAGGGTGGCCCTGGCCTACGGGGAGGCCAAGTACGCGCGCCTCGGGGCCCTCAAGCGCAAGTACGACCCCGAGAACCTCTTCCGGCTGAACCAGAACATCACGCCTGCGTAGACGCGATCCCGCCGGTTCGTGATCCGGTCACCACGCGGTGCCCGGATCACGGCTGCCGGCTCGGCGCCGGGGTATCGGGAACCCAGTAGCGGCGCACTCCCGACGCGTCCGGTTCGTAGAGGATGCCGGCCGCCTCGGCCATGAAGCGCACCGCGCGTCCGGAGACGCGCAGGCCGCCGGCGACCGCGATCGCGCCCGCCACGTCGGCGGCGGTGGGTCTGTCGAGCGCGCGAACGGCGGCGACCACCACCGCCGGCGTGACCACCCGGGACGTGCTCCGCGGACGCTCGCGCCGGCGCCGCCGCCGCACTTGTTCTGCCATCGTGACCACCTCCCGTGTCGTTGCCGTGGCCAGGGCCGGTGCGCCTGGCGTTCATGCAGTCAGCGTACCGGCCGCGCAGCGCCCGCCAGGGCGACCGTCGCGCATGGTCCGCAAAGCGCCCGCGCCTGACCCCGACACTCCACTCCGGCGCGGCCTGTCGCCGCGCAGCCCGGGAATCTCGTGCAGGAGCAACCATGTCCGCCAGCCCTCTCCCCCTCACCGAAATGGGCACCCGACTGGCCCAGGCGCGGGCCGATCACGGCATCTCCGTCACCGAGGCGGCCGGGGCGCTCGGGGTGCGCGTGGAAACCATGCTGATCTGGGAGGCCGGTCTGCCCCCGGCGCCGCGCGCGGCCGAACGCATCGCCGCGTGGCTCGCCGACCTGGCGGCGGGGCGGCGCCAGAGCCGACGCCCGCTGGGCATCTATGCGCTCTGCGAGGGCCACCGCCGTGAGGCGGCCGGCTTCACCGAGCTGCATCGCGAGCTGGGGCGCATGCATCGCAGCGTGCTCCAGGCCAACGAGTCCAACGACGAGCAACTGCAAGCCGCGCACGAGGGCTACCTCGCGCGGGTGGCCGTGGGCGACAGCGCCGCCGGCTGCCTCACCGCGATCGACGAGCGGTACGCCGACGTGGAGCGCCGGCTGGCCGAGATGACGCGCCGCGTCGCCTACATGCGCCTGCTGGCGCGGAGCGCCCTGGCCGCCCACGCGGGGCGTCGCGAGCGCGCCGCCTGAGGCCGGCAGCGGGCGCGCCCTGCCGTCAGCGAGGCGAGCCGGCCTCCAGCCCCAGAGCCTGCCGGAGCGCGTCGATCTGGGAGGTGCGCCAGGCGGTCGCGTACACCGTCAGCAGAGCGGCGCCGGCGGCGTCCTCGACGACGATCCGGCGCGATCGTCCACCGGCGGGGACCACGTGGACCGCCGTCACGCGCACGACGTCGACCTCGGTGCGGCGACCCAGAAGATCAGTCTTGCCGACTCTCCCGTCGCGGACATAGAGGCTGGCGTTGTGGAAGTAGAGCCAGGGGAGGACGCCGTACCACACCGCGCAGAGGGCCATGAGTGCCCAGCCGAACGGGGAGCGCGCCACGCCGTCGAGGATGACCAAGGCGGCGATGAGGACCGCGCCCAACCCCGCCCCCTCGATGATCTGCCGGCGCGCCCGGGGCGCCCGAGGGCTGGGGCGGAGCACCAGTGACCCGCCGGGACGACCCGGGGCGGACGGCTCCGTGGTCGCTTCGCGCATGTGGCTGTCCCCGGGTCGTCGCGTTTGGACTGCGCACCGCCAGCCTCTGACAAGACGAAGGGCCGGCACCTTGGCCGGCCCCTCTGGTGCGACCGCGTGGGTCGCCTCGGTCTCACAGACCGATACTTCAGACACCCGTTTCGCCCGGGACCACGGCGACGCCTCGCGTCGCGTTCCCGCCTCAGCTGAGGCTGGGAGCGGGCCCGGGCACTACAGACCGGCTCGGCTTCTCCTCAGCCGTTGCCAGATGGTCCGCATATAAGGGGTACCTCCGAGCAACCCAGTGTGATGCCACTCAATGTAGACGGCCGCACCGCCGGCGTCAATGACGAAACCGGCGGGCCGTCCGCAGCGCCGGCGCCCTGCGCGTGATCGATCAACGCATCGCCAGGACGCGCACGGTGGTGCCGGGGGAGAGGGCCCCGGCCCCGCCCTTGACCCCGCCTCCCCGGGCAGCGATCTCGACGTGTCCGCTGCTCCCCAGGAGCACGGCCAAGCCATCGTCGATCTCCGCATACGTGCGCACCACCCGCGGGGCGGCGCCCCCCTCCCAGTCCGCGCCGGCAAGCGCACGCCCGGCGAGGTCGGCGGCGCGGACGGTGGTGATGGCGTTGCCGAAGTGGTCGACCGCAGCGATCCGACCCACAAGGCCGCCCTCGCCCTCGATCGCGAAAGCCTCGGGCAGAAGGACCGGGGCATCCAGGCGCTCCCCCAGCGCCCCCAGCGGCGCCCCTCCCGCCAACCGGGCCGCCACCGGAGCAAACAGGTCCCGGCCGTGGAAGGTGGCGCTCGCCTCCGAAGGGACGGGAAGTGCCACCGCCTGCCGGGCAGGCCCGTCCGCCTCGCCCCAGAGGTAGGACAGCAATCCGGTGTCCGGGCCCACGAAGCCCACGCCCACGGCGATGGCGGCGAGAGCCCGCCGGGCCGTCCCCACCTCGGGGTCGACCACCGCGCACACCACCGCGCCGGATCCGAAGGCTTGCGCCAGGGCCTTCACGTGATACGCGCCCGCCAGCGCGTCGCCAGGCGGGACACCGTGGGTGCCCGCCACGCAGCGGATGTCGCGGTCCACCCGCCACACGGCAGCGACCAGGGCGGCGGCGTAGCTGTCCGCGAGCCCGAAGTCGGTCACGAAGACGACGACCCGCTCCAACCTCAGGCTTCCGCGCCGTGCATGCCGTGCTGACCGTCGCGGCTCAACCGGCCACGCCGGGTGGTCAGCGTTTCGGCCAATTCGGGCGTGAACTCGACCAGGAGCGCGGCGCCGGCGCCTCTCGACCGGCCGCCGTCAGCCCGCGGAGAGCATCGACGACTGCTGCCCGAGCCAGCGCCCGATCCCCCCGGACAGCGAGCTGGGGGTGGTGTCCGCCTTGATCACGTACTCGAGCGCGCCCAGCTTGAGGCCCCGCTCCACCAGGTCCTGCTCGCCGTAGTTGCTGAGGATGATGACCGGAATCTCCTTGGTCTCCTCGCGCTCGCGCAGCTCCTGGAGCACAGCGAAGCCATCCTTCTTGGGCAGGCGGATGTCGAGAAAGATGATGTCCGGGCGGAGCTCGATCGCCCGCGCTACCCCCGCCTCACCGTCGGTGGCGACGCTGACGTGGTAGCCGTCGAGGGAGAGCTTGAGCTGGTACATCTCCAGAACGGCAGGATCGTCCTCGATGAGCAGCACGTCGATGGAAACCTCCTCGAGGTCGACGTCGACAGGTGCCGGCTCGTCAGGGCCGAGGCTGGCGCTCATGGATCTCCTCTCGCGACCACGGCGGTGGCAGCGCTGATGCGGAACCGCGATGCAGAGGCGGAGCCCGACGGCTCCGTGGTGGGGGGACGCCAGTATGCCACCAGGCCGGTAAAGGCCCTCACTACTATAGCGTCTTGGATATTGTATGTAAGCGATGCTATCATGCCGAGCGTGGCTGAGACGGGCGCGCGTGCGCTGACGCCCCGGGGGGGACCGGGTCCGTCTGACCCAGTCCGCCCTCCGGTGCTGCGTCGCCAGTCGAGCTGGGCCCGCCTGACCCGGGGCTTCGCCATGGTGGGGACGCCGGCAGAGACCCCGCTGGCCCTGATCATGCTCCTTCTGCTGTCGATCATCGTGGCCGTCGAGCAGGCGCTGCAGGCGGACGCCGTCGTCGGCACCCTCGACGCGCTGATCATGCTCGCCGCCGGGTGGCTGCTGCGGGTGCGCTGGACTGTGGTGATCGTGATCGCCGCCCTGCTGTCGCGGCTGCTCAGCATGTGGGCGACCGGCCTGCCACCGGCCACCGCCCTCACACAGGCCCTCATCACCGTGCTGGCGGGCGTGACTGCGGTGACGCTGTCGTGGGCCGCCAGCGCCGCGCGCCGCGGCTCCGAGCTGGACGCGCTCTACACCTTCGCTCGTGGACTTGCCGGCAGGCTTCAGCTCACCGAGGTGGCCGAGGAGGTCGTGCTCGGGGCGGCCCGGGTGCTCGATCGCCCAGGACCCGGCTGGACCTCGTCGATCATGCGCATCGAGGGAGACGAGGCGGTCAGCCTCGCCCATGTCAGCGACGACGCCGACGCTCCCCCACCCCCACCGCGCTGCGACCTCACCGCCCACCCGCTGCTGCGCGCAGTCGCGGTGGAGGGGAGGGCGGTCACCGCGCCGGTCGAGGAGCTGGCCATGCCCGAGGCAAGCCGGTGGACGGCCAGGCAAGGCGCGACCGGGACTGTGGCGCTGGTGCCCGTCCACGTCTCCGGCGAGCGCTTCGGCCTTCTCGGCGTGGGCGTGACGGGGGCTCCGGGCTTCCGCCGCGACGACCTCCGCCGTCTCGATGCCGTCGCCCAGCTCGCCGGCCTGGCCATCGCCAACGCCCTGCGCTACGACGAGAGCCGCCAGACCGCGGACCGCCTGGCGGCTCTGGAGCGGGTCAAGAGCGACTTCCTGCGACTGGCCTCCCACGAGCTGCGCGGCCCGCTCGGGGTGCTGCGCGGGTACATCTCGATGATGGCCGACGGCTCGCTCGGCGATATCGACCAGATCAACGCCAGCGCGGTGATCGGCGGGCTGCAGACCAAGGTCGACGAGCTCGCCCGGCTCATTGAGCAGATGCTGGAGACCGCCCGCATCGAGGACGACCGGCTCCAGCTGTCGCTGGAGGTGCTCGACGCCCGCGACGTCGCCGAGGAGGTGGTGGCGACCATGACTCCGCTCGCCCCCGGGCACAGCCTGGAGCTCCGTGGCCGTCACGGGCTGCGCTTCCTGGGCGACCGGGGCCGCATCGCCACCGTGCTCACCAACCTGGTGGACAACGCCATCAAGTACTCCCCGGACGGCGGGGAGGTCAGGATCGCGTGCACGAGTGACGACGGCTGGGTCCACATCGACGTCGCCGACCAGGGCATCGGGATCGCCCCTGAGGATCAGGCCCGCCTGTTCACGCGCTTCGGGCGCATCGTGACCCCGGAGAACGGCCGCATCGGAGGGACCGGCCTGGGGCTGTGGCTGTCGCGGGAGCTGATCGCCCGCCACGGCGGCACTCTGCAGGTGCGCTCGCTGCCGCGCCTGGGCAGCATCTTCACGATCACGCTACCGGCGGCGCTGGCGGGTGCGATCGCGGAGGCCGAGGAGGGTCCCGACCCAGCGCTGGAGCGGCCGACAGGCTGAGGCCGCCCCCTGCCCCTCGAGCGGTATCAGCCCGACGCGGTGCGCATCGAGACCGGGCCGGGGCCCATCCGCTGGGCCCAGCGCCGGCGGCCGGCCTCGTCGCCCAGCCGGCAGCAGCCATAGAAGGAGCCGCCGGCGGGTCCGGCCCTGACCTCCAGGTGGACGCAGGTGGCGACGCTCTGCAGCGGGTCGTACCCGGTGTCGAGCGCGCTGAAGTCGGTCCGCCGGTACGCGGGGCAGGCGTCGAAATCGGGCGGGAAGGGTCGCGGGTAGGGGCAGCGATCAGGGGGGGTCGTCGTTGCCGCCGCCATCAGGAGCTCCTTGGCCACAGCGAGCCAACCAGGGCCGACAGGTCGTCTCCCCGAGCGCGGCGAGGAGCAGGTCGATTCTTCCACGTTTGCGAGCGACGCGGCCTGAGCTTGGGCCTTCGCCACGACGGCCGCATCGTTTAAGAGTCGTCTGAAACAACACGGGAGCGCATCAGCGTGGGAGCACCGGCGATCAGAGCGGATGGTCTGAGCAAGCGCTTCGGCACCGTGGACGCCCTCACGGACCTGCAGCTCGAGATCGCCGAAGGCGAGGTCCTCGGTTATCTCGGCCCCAACGGCGCAGGGAAGACGACGACCATCCGGCTCCTGCTCGGCCTCATTAGGCCCAGCGCCGGCCGCGCCACGATCTTCGGGCTGGACAGCCAGCGCGACGCCGTGGCGGCGCATCGCCGGCTGGCCTACGTGCCCGGCGAGGCGACCCTCTGGCCGTCGTTGACTGGCGCCGAGACCCTCCACCTGCTCGGCCGGGTCCAGGGCTCGGTGGATCCCGCCTACCGGGACGATCTCGTCGAGCGGTTCCAGTTCGACCCGTCGAAGAAGGTGCGCGCCTATTCCAAGGGCAACCGCCAGAAGCTGATCCTGATCGCCGCCCTAATGACCCGCGCCGACCTGCTCCTCCTCGACGAGCCGACCAGCGGGCTGGATCCGCTGATGGAGCAGGCCTTTCGCCAGTGCGTCCACGAGGCCCGTCTCCACGGTCAGACAGTCTTCCTTTCGTCGCACATCCTGAGTGAGGTCGAGGCGCTGTGTGATCGCGTGGCAATCCTGCGGTCAGGCCGGCTGGCCGAGATCGGGACTCTGGCGGAGATGCGGCACCTGTCCGCGCTCTCCGTGGAGGCCACCTTCGACAGCTCACCCCCCGACCTGACCCGGGTGCCCGGGGTCACGGCCGTCGAGGTCGAGGGCAATCGGGTGCGATGCCAGGTGCAGGGGCCGGTGGAGCCGCTGCTGAAGGTCCTGGCCGCCGCCGGGGTCCATCACCTGCTCAGTCGCGAGCCATCGCTGGAGGAGCTGTTCCTCGCCCACTACGGGCCGTCCACCTCGGCGCTCGAGCTCGAGCATGTCCGCTGACCTGCTGAGGCTGTCGCGCCACGCGGCAGGCGCCTCCCCGACCACCGTCGTGGGCCGGCTGGTGGGACGCCGGGCGGTCCGGTCGGGGGTCGGGTGGGGCGCCGTCTTCGGGGTTTACGTGGGCACCTCCGCCCTGGGATACGCGAGCGCCTACCCGACGGCGGCTTCGCGGCACCAGCTCGCCCAGTCGCTCGGTTCCAACGCCGGGCTGGCCGCGCTTCTCGGGCAGGCGCGCCAGATCGACACGGTCGCGGGTTTCACGGCCTGGCGCAGCCTGGGGGTCCTCAGCATGGTCGGCGCGATCTGGGGGATCCTCGCCAGCACCCGGCTGCTACGAGGCGAGGAGGACGCGGGCCGGTGGGAGCTTCTGCTCGCCGGGCAGACGACCAGGCGGCGGGCCGCCGCCCAGGGACTGGCGGGACTCGCGGCCGGATGGGCCGCCCTCTGGGCCACGACCGCGGTCATCACCGTCGCAGCGGGGCGGCGCGTCGACCCCCCGTTCGCTCTCGGCGAGGCGCTGTTCCTCTCGATAGCCCTGGTGTCCAGCGCCGCGATGTTCCTCTCCATCGGCGCGCTTGCCGGCCAGCTGGCGGCCACCCGTCGCCAGGCCGCCACCATCGCGGGAGGCGCGTTCGGAGCGTCGGTCGTGATCCGGATGGTGGCCGATTCCGGATCCCAGCTCCAGTGGCTGCGATGGGCCAGCCCGCTCGGCTGGGTCGAGGGGCTGCACCCGATGACGGGGTCCCAGCCGATCCTTCTCGTGCCGATCGTGGCGCTGGTGACTGTGCTCAGCGCCGTGACACTGCGCCTGGCCGGGGATCGCGATCTCGGCGCCAGCATCCTCCCCGCACACGACAGCGCCCCGGCACGTACCCGGTTCCTGACCGGCCCGACCGGGCTCGCCGTCCGCCTGGTCCGACCCGTCGCCATCGGATGGATCGCCGCGACGGGCGCCCTGGGGCTTCTCCTCGGGCTCGTCGCTCAGTCGGCCGCCGACG
>DATDHG010000135.1:0-6001 GCA_036521675.1 Candidatus Dormiibacterota bacterium | reverse complement strand
GCGCCCGGCGTGAGGATCACGACGGCATGCGTGGTGGTCGCGGAGGCGCTTGTCGAGGCGCTTGCGCTCGACCCTGAGGAGCCCGAACCGGACACGGCCTGCCCAACGGTGATGTTGACCTGCCCGGCAATGCCGGCCGCGGGAGCGGTGAGCGCCGCCTGGTCGACGGCTCGCTGGGCGTTGGCCACGTTGACCTGGTCGATCTGCACCTGGCTCTGATCCATCTGGATCTGCTCGGGGGTCGACCCCTGCTCGAGGACGGCGAGCGCCGCCTGCGCGTTCTGGAGCTGGACCCGCGCCGTGCTGACCTGCCCGGCAGCCTGGTCGTTGCTCTGCTGGGCTTTTGTCTGCGTGGCGCCGAGCGAGCTCACCGCCGACTGGTACGCGGCCTGGTCCTTGGCCAGCGCCTGCCGATCGAGACTGCACTGCGTCGCGTTCGCGGGGCAGTCGATGGCGATGTTGCTGCTGTCGGCGTTCTCCGACGCCTGGGCGGCGGTCACCGAACTCTGCGCCTGGACCACCGATTGCTGGTTCACCGCCCGGGTGTCGGTCGCGCCGGTCTGGGCGTTCTGGAGCGACACCTGCGCCGAGCTCACCGAGGCCTGCGACTGCGCCAGGCTGGCGGCCGTGGGGCCGGCCTGGTCGAGCTCGAGCCTGGCCTGGGCCGACGCCAAGGTCGCCTGCGCCTGGGTCAGCGACCCCTGGAGGCTGGTGGAGTCGATGGTCGCCAGCACCTCCCCTGCGGTGATCGGCTGGCCCACCTGCACGTTGACGGCCGTCACCCGGCCGGAGCTGCCGAAGTCGAGGTCCGTCTCGCCGACCGGGGCGAGGTTGCCCGACAGCGACATGGTCTGGGTGACGGTTCCGAGGCTGGCCGCCGCCGTGCGGTAGGCGGTCGACGGATCGCTGCCGCGCACGCGCATGAACAGGCCGCCCCCCAGCACCAGGGCGACGACCACCCCGGGCACCACGATCCGCCGCCGGAGGAGCCGCCTCACTGCGGGCTTGCCTGCGCCGGCGCGAGCGCCGCCAGGGCGCCCGCCGGCGGATCGTGACGGCGTGCAGACGAATGCGGCATCGTGAGCTCCGTGGCGCGTGAGTGATTCCGAGCAGAGATGGGCACGATGGTCGTCAACATTTCCTTTCAGATGGATGACGCTGCGGCAGTCGGCGCCATCCTGCGCGTCCGCACATAAACGGGAGGACTCCCGACATGCCCGCAGTCACCGCCGCCAACCCGCTGGTGCTACCGCGCATCCCCACGCCGGACCCCGCACTGACGGTCGACCGCCCCCCAACGTCGGTGACGAGCGCCCCCAGTGGCCTGGAGGGCGAAGGCTTCCCGGTGCGACGTGCCTTCGCCGGGGTGCCGATGCGCCGCCTCGACCCCTTCGTCCACATGGATCAGATGGGCGAGGTGGAGTACGCGCCCGGGGAGCCGCGGGGCACCTCGTGGCACCCCCATCGCGGCTTCGAGACGGTGACCTACATGATCGACGGGATCATGCAGCACCGCGACTCGACCGGCGGCGGCGGCGTCATCAGCAACGGTGATACACAATGGATGACGGCGGGCGGCGGCATCCTCCACATCGAGCGGCCCCCCGAGCACCTGGTCTTGAGCGGCGGTCTCTTCCACGGCATCCAGCTCTGGGTCAACCTCCCCGCCGCCAAGAAATGGGTGGCGCCGCGCTACCAGGACATCCGCGGCGGCGAGGTCGCGCTGCTGGCGTCGGCGGATGGCGCCGCCCTGGTGCGAGTCATCGCTGGGGAGCTTGCCGGCCACGCGGGCCCCGGGGTGACCCACACCCCCATCACCCTCGTGCACGCCACGCTCACTCCAGGCGCCCAGCTGCGGCTCCCCTGGCCGCCTGATTTCAACGCCCTGGTCTACGGACTCAGCGGACAGGGGGCCGTGGGCGCTGGGGGCCAACCCCTGGCCATGGGCCAGCTGGCCGTGCTCGGCGGGGGTGATGCCATCACTGTGACCGCCGCTGCCACGCAGGAATCCCGTGTGAGCGGGTTCGACGTGCTCATCCTCGGAGGCCTGCCCATCGGCGAGCCGGTTGCGCACTACGGCCCCTTTGTGATGAACACCACCGAGGAGCTGGCCCAGGCGCTCGAGGACTACCGGGCCGGACGCATGGGGACCATCCCCGCCGAGCCCACCCTGACGTAGCCCGACCCCGGACCTCTCCAGCAGCTACCGGGCGCCGCGCCTCTGCCAGGCCGTGCCTGCCGAGGCGCCGCCCGCTGCGGGCGCGCGCCGCTCCACCGGTAGCCCGAGCAGCTCGCGCAACCCGCGCCCCGCGGGGCGGTCGGCATCGATATCGAGGGCCCGGGACGTGCAGGCGACGATCGTTTCGACGAGCTCCGCGGACGGGAGCGCGGCGGGCTGTCCCGCCGGGAGGGCATGGAGGGCGGCAAGCGCATGCTTCAGGTCGAGGGTCGCCATATCACGGTGATCGACGCGCACGAAGAGGGTGCCCGGATCCCGCTCGGGGAGCACCAGCGCCACGCCGGCCAGGGCGCCGGTGGCGTCGATGAGCTTCCAGCTCGACTCCCAGACGCGCTCGCGACGCTCCCGAAGGTGGCGCAGGAAGAGCGCCTCGCGCAGCACTGAGCTTCCCGGCCAGCGCCAGCTCGCCTGGTGGAGCACCCCGTCGACCCCCTCGTCGACGCCGGCGCTGATGCTCAGCAGGAGGGTGGCGGCCGGCGAGCTGATGTCGCTCATCGGCTCGGCGCTGAGATCGCCGGTGGCGAGCAGCGCCGCGACGATCGCCCCATGCCGAGGGCAGAACCAGCGCCCCTCGACGCCGTGCCCGTGGTCCGCGCACCACTGCGTCCCGCAGGGACGCCGCATGCGCTCGGCATAGGCGCAGGGGGTCAGCGGCTGGGCCGGGCAACCCGGGTGTCCGCACATGCGCGTCACTCCAGCCGGCGGAGGCGCCTGACGGTGCCTGGGGGCCCGCCGGCGGACGGAGCGTACGCCCCGTTGTCGGAAGCGCCCTCGATTGCAACCATTCCGTTGCCGACCGGCCCTGGCGCAACCGCACGCGGCCTGGACCTACCCCACGACGTCGGGGGCGCGCAGCGCCGCTCCGGCAGCGGGACTGAGCACCCAGGCGCCACGCCCAGAGCCTCCACCAAGCCTCGCGACGGCCGCCTGCATGGCGACGCGGCACGCCTCGCGAGCGTCGAGCCGCACCAGGGCGATTGCGCTGCCACCGAACCCTCCGCCCACCATGCGTGCCCCCAGGCAGCCCGGCACGGCGAGCGCCGCGTCGACGCAGGCGTCGAGCGCCGCGGTGGTGACCGCGTAGTCGGTCCGCAGCGAGGCTCCGCTCGCGGTCATGATCCGGCCCAGCTGGGCGGCGTCACCGGCGCGCAGAGCCGCGGCTGCGGCCAGGGTGCGCTGCGTCTCGGTCACGATGTGCCGGGCGCGCGCGTCGAGCGGCTCGGGCAGGTGGGCGGAGGCCACCGCGGCGGCGTCCAGCTCGCGGTAGGAACGGGCGCCCAGCGCGCGCAGCGCGGCGTCCGCCTCGGCGCGGCGGGAGCGATAGCCGCCGCCCCCGATGTCATGAGCCTCGCCGGTGTCGCAGACCACCAGGCTGACGCCGTCGAGCCGCCAGGAGAGCGGCTGCTCGCCGCCGCCCGGCGCGCAGTCGAGGAGCAGGGCGCCGCCGGCAGGCGCCCCGACCACCACGCGCTGGTCGAGCGGGCCGCACGGGATGCCGGCGATGTCCCGCTCGGCGACCAGCGCGACGGCGGCCAGCTGGGTGGCGGTCAGTCGTTTCTCCGAGAGGCGGAGCAGGGCGACTGCCGTGGCGCAACTCAGCGCGGCGGAGGAGCTGAGGCCGGCACCCTCGGGGAGGCTGGCCGCGAGCCCCAGCTCCACTGCCGGCACGGCGACGCCCGCGCGTTCCAGGGCCACCGCCACCGCCAGAGCGCGGTCGGCCGCGTCCCCGCACGGCTGAGGATCGCGCCGCTCCACCCGGCGGGCGCCGCTGACCAGGCGCCAGCAGCCGTCGGCGCTGCGACGCGCCGCCACCGCCACCAGGCGGTCGACGGCCACCGCCAGGACCCAGCCGTCGGCGTAGTCGACGTGCTCACCGACCAGCGTGCAACGCCCCGGCGCGACGCCGGTCGTGATCGCCGGTCCCGGTCCGAAAGCCGCGACCAGGGCGGTGATGGCGGTGGACTCCAGCGGACCGGCGGCGCCGCCCATGGGGCGGCCAGTCTAGAGCGCCAGCGCCGAGATCAGGCCGCCGGGGCCTGGGGACGGCCGCGCCGGTGGCGCTGGGGCCGCGGCCGCCCCACCGGCCCGCCGGCGGGGTGGTCCTGGCGCCGCCACGCGGACGGTCCGCTGCGATGCGCAGCCCGGGTTGTCGCTGGGCCGCGCTCGGCGGGTCGGGTGGTGGTCTGCCGGGCCGCCGGGTCGCCAGGAGGCGCCACCTCGAGGAAGCGCACTTCGCCGGTAGCGAGGAGGTGGGCGTCGTCGATCACCCGCAGCGCGGGCGCGCCCAGGCGGCGCAGCTTGCGCCACTGCTCCATGTCGTCCTCGGAGAGAAAGGTCAGCGCGCGGCCCGCGGCCCCGTTGCGCGCCGTGCGCCCGACCCGGTGCGTGAGCCACTGCGGCGACTCGGGAAGCTCGTAGTTGACGACCAGCTCGACGTGCGCGATGTCGAGGCCGCGCGCGGCCACGTTGGTGGCCACGAGCACGTCGGTGCGGCGCCTCCGAAAGTCGCCGATGGCGCGGTCGCGGGCGTTCTGCGAGAGATTGCCCTGGAGCTCGCCCGTGGCGTGGCCGAGGCGGGTGAGATCGCGCGCCAGCTTCTTGGCGCCGTGCTTGGTGCGGTGGAAGACGATCGCCGAGCCCGCGTGGCGGCGCAGCACCGCGCTGAGCGTGGTCACCCGCGCCTCGCGGCGCACCCGCACCACCCCCTGCTCGAGCAGCGGCTCCTCATCGCTGCGCACCCGGATCTGCGCAGGATCGACGAGATGGCGGTCGATCATGCGCTGCACCCAGTCGGGCATCGTGGCCGAGGCGAGCACGGTCTGGCGCGCGCCCGGCGCCTGCGGCGTCATGGCGATGATGCGCTCGACGTCCCTGGCGAAGCCCTGGTCGAGCATCTCGTCGGCCTCGTCGAGGACGAGGTACTCGACCCGGTCGAAGCGGGCCACGCCCCGATCGGCGAGGTCGAGGATGCGTCCCGGACAGCCGACCACGACGTCCGGCGAGTTGCGCAGCGCTGTGTGCTGAGGGCCATACCCGACCCCCCCGAAGAGCACCGCCACGCGCAGAGCGCGATCCACGCTCGCCAGCACGCTGACGATCTGGTTGGCCAGCTCACGCGTGGGCACGACGATGAGCGCGCGGGCGCCACCCGGGCGGTGGCCGGCGAGGCGCTCGACCAACGGAACCAGGAACGCGAGCGTCTTGCCCGATCCGGTCGGCGCCGCGATGACGACATCACGGCAGGCCAGCAGGTGCGGGATGGCCTGCTCCTGCACGGCCAGCGGCGCGGCGATGCCGTGCCTGGTGAGGGTCTCGAGCGTGCGCGGGCGCACGCCGAGATCGGCGAAGGTGGTCACGGGTGGGATCCCTTTGGAGCCGTACGGCTCTCGGTCCCCCTCAGTGGTTGGACGGAGTGCGGGTTCTTGAGGACACCGTCCAGCCAGGGACGGGGAGAGGGATCGCCAAGAAGGCAGGCTCAGCAGGAAGCTGAGCTCGAAACCACGGTAGCAGACCGTGACGCAATCGCGCGTTGCGTCATGGGCCGGGGTCCTCAGCGCACCGGGGCGGTCACGCTGCGGACGAAGGTCGCCGCCCGATCCAGGGCATCGTCGAAACCCGGCTTGCCATGGAGGCCATGTCCGACGCCGGGGTAGGTGACGAGCTCGGCCTGGGGTAGGCGCCGAGCCGCCTTGCGCAGCAGCTCGAGGGTGGCGAAGGGGTCGCGCTCCCCGCTCAGCAGTAGCACCGGGCAGCCGATCTGCG
>DATDHG010000134.1:0-12119 GCA_036521675.1 Candidatus Dormiibacterota bacterium | reverse complement strand
GGCGGCGGGGGGCAGCCCCAGCTGGCCGGCGGCGTTGCGGTTCACTCTGTCGAGCAGCGACACGTCGAGCCCCTATCCCTTGGCGAATCCGAAGAGGCTGCGCTGCTTGCGACGGTCGCCCCCTGCCGCTGCCGCGGCCGCGCTCCCGGCGGCCTGCTCGAGCGGCACCAGCCGGCTCACCAGCTCGCGAATGGCGCGCGAGATCTCGGCCTCGGGGCTCAGCGTGACGAAGGGCGCGCCCTTGTTCACCGAGGCGCTGACCACCTTGGGGTCGGCCGGGATCTGCAGCGAGATGGGGAAGCGCAGGTTCTGCTCCACGGCGTCCTTGTTGAAGTCGCTGTGCGCGTCGCTGCGGTTGAGCACCAGGAGGATGCGGTCACTCTCGACGTTGAGCGACTCCAGCACCTTGAGCGTGAGCTTGGTGTCCTTGATGGCCGGGATGTTGAGCGCGGTCAGCACGATCACACGCGTGGCCGATTCGATGGCCTCGAGGTTGACCTCGGTGAGATGGGATGGCGTGTCAACCACCAGGAAGTCGAAGTTGTGGCGCAGGTCTTCCATGATCACCGGGAGGTGCTCGGCGGTCACCAGGTCGGCGAGCTCGGGGCTGATCGGGGCGAGGAGCACCCGCAGGCCCTCGGGCCCGTGGGCCAGCACCTCGTTGACGAACTCGGGGTCGAGCTGACCGACGGACTCGGCCAGGTCGGTGATCGAGCGGCTGTGGTCGAGGTTGAGGAGCACGCCGATGTCGCCGAACTGCAGGTCGAGGTCGACCAGGCCGACGCGCGCCCCGGTCTCCATGGCCAGCGCCACCGCCAGGTTGCTGGCCACGATCGACTTGCCCACCCCTCCCTTGCCGCTGGTCACCAGAAACACCTCGCCGCGGTGGGTGCGCGGGGCCAGCGCCCCCTCGGCGCCCAACGCCTGCGCAGTTCTGGCCGCGTATGTCCCCTTCTTCTGCTCCACCTGGTGGACGCGGCGGATGCTGGCGATCAGCTCGTCGCCGCTGAAGGGCTTGATGAGGAACTCGCGCGCGCCCGCCTGCATGGCCCGGCGGATGTAGTCGCGCTCGCCCTGGACCGACATGATGATCACCGGCCCGGTCGGGACCTCCTGAGCCAGCACCTCGGTGGCCTGGATCCCGTCCATCTGCGGCATGTTCACGTCCATGAGCACGATGTCGGGGTTGAGGCGGCGGGCCTCCTCCACGCCACGGCGGCCGTCAGCGGCGGTGCCGCAGACCTCCATGTCGTCCTCGAAGCTGAGGAGCTTCTGAAGATTCTCCAGCGTGCTGGGGATGTCGTCGACGATGAGAACTCGGATCATGCGGGTCATCCTGGGCGAGAGAGCGCCGCCGCGGCTACTGCGGCGGCGGCGCCCATTCTTGCTCGATCCGTCTCAGTGGGTGGGGAAGAGGCTGTTGAACGTCTGCGGGGTCACCGGCTGGTCGGCCGGCTGGGGCACGTTGGGCGTGCCGCCACTGGCGTCGATGCCCAGGTAGCCCTTGTTGTACTGGTCGCGCGGACGCAGCACGTACTTGACCACACCGGTGCTCGACTTGAGGCTGAACGCGAAGGCGATCTGCTCGGCCTGAGCGCGCGGCACCTCGATGATGTACACGGACGGGACGGTGGTCTGGCCGGTGGCGGAGACGGTGCCGGCGCGCAGGACGTGGAGGTCCTGGAAGCCGAAGCGCACCGTTCCGTCGCCCTTGGGATCGACGAGCATGTCGATGTGGTCGTCCGCCTGGATCAGGCCGCCGACGCTGAACAGGTCGGCGTTGCGCGAGGCGTCACCGCCCGGCCAGGCGGTGGGGATGGCCATGGCCACCCAGCCGTCCTTGATGGTCAGCGGCTGGATCGCCAGCGAGGCCTGGTTGGCCGACGCCTGGTCCACGACCAGGAAGCTGGTGCTCAGCTGGGAGCCGACGGCGATGTCGACGGCGGCGTACTTGTTGACCACTGCAGTGGGATCCGACGGGGTCGCGACTGAGACGACATCGGCGGATACCTGCTTGACCTGGAGCATGTCCTGGGTGATCTTGGTCCCCTTGGGGATCGCCACCTGAGCGTAGACCGCGTTGATGGTGGGAGCGCTCGAGTTGCCCCCGTTGCTGCTGTTGCGCTGCGCCACGAAGAGCGTGAGAGCGCCTGCGGCCACCGCCAGGACGACCCCCAGGATGACCAGCACACGATTGTTGCGCTGCTTGACCTCGGTGGCCACCTTATTCGTTCCTCCGACTCCGGATCGCGGAGGGGAATCCCCCCGTGTCGCCGGGCTTGCTGTTCGATCGACCCGCCATCTGCGACCGGGCCCGGCACCCCACGGGTGCCACGGTCTGCCGTCGAGCCTGTTGTGGCCGGCTCCTGCCAGATCTGGTGATCGTCTCCCTGTGAGACGTCAAGGGGTTGCGCAAGGGGAGGCCGCAGGTCGCGGCCCCCCCTCGAGAAATGCGCGTGTGTGTGAGCGCGGACCTACGTGGCCAGGCCGTTGCTGATGTTCGAGAAGACGTTGTTGACCTGATGGCCCACGACGCCAAGGATGACGATGACAACCACGGCGATGAGGACGAGGATCAGGGCGTACTCAACCAGGCCCTGGCCTTCCTCACGGTTCTGGAGCCGCTCCTTCGCGCGGGCGACGAGCTCCTGAAGACGGATCTGAAGGGTGCTCAGCATTTCGGTTCACCTCCTTTGCACTGATGTCCCGGTTCGCATCACGCTGGTCGGCCGGGCAGACCCGGTTGGGTCGGGCGTTAGTCTGCGGGCTGACCTCAACGCATCCTGTCGCCACGACGAATCCCGTCGGTAACAGGCTGTGACGGCCCCCATCGCACCCGGCCGGCGCGGACGGCGCGACCACGTGCGGCACGGGCGGGCCCCGGCTGCTGAGCCGGACCGGCGCCGCGCTGGCTAGACGGCGAAGGAGACGCGCACCTCAGTACCGCGGCCCAGTTGAGAGCGCACCTCGAAAACGCCCTTCTCCAGGTCGGCCCGCTCGCGCATGGAGATGAGGCCGAGATGGCGGGTGCGGCCCTGGCGGGCCTCGGTGGCAGGAACGTCGAAGCCCTCGCCGTCGTCCCTGATCACCGCGGTCACCCGCGTGGCGCTGTAGGTGAGCACGACCTCGACCGATCCGGCGTGGGCGTGCTTGCGCACGTTGGCGAGCGCCTCCTGGACGATCCGGAAGACGACCGCCTCGCAGCCGCCGGGCACCCGGCGCTCCTCGCCCACCAGGTGGAACCGAGGCGCGACGGCGGTGCGCTCGCCGAACTCGCGCACCAGGCGCCGCAGCGTGGGGACCAGGCCCAGGTCGTCGAGCGTCATCGGGCGCAGGTCGAAGATCAGGCGCCGGGTGTCCTCGAGGGCGGCGCGCACCCCCTGCTTGAAGTCCTCCAGCTCGCCGAGCAGGGTGGCCGGATCGCGTTCCACCAAGCGTTCCAGCACCTCGGCCTGGAGCACCAGGTTGGAGAGCGCCTGCGCCGGCCCGTCGTGCATGTCGCGGGCGATGCGCATGCGCTCCTCCTCGATGATCTGGAAGACCTGACGGCTGGCGCTCCGAAAGCGCGCCGCCCCCGCGGCGGCGTCGGCGCGGTCGGTGGCGGCGAGCTCGTCGAGGCTGGCCAGCACCTGGCGCACGGTGGCGGCTCGCCCGATGGCGGCCTGGCGCTGCGCGTGCAGCTCCCGCAGCCGCTCCTCGACGGCGCCAAGGGCGGCCCGAGCATCGGCCAGGCGAGCGACGGCCTCCTCGACGTCGGCGGGCCCCATCCGGTGGAGGTGGGCCAGGACGCCGTTGCAGAGCGCAGTCGCGTGCTCGACCCGCTCGCGGATGTGGCCGAGCTCGAGCTCCGACTGCTCGATGCGGCCGGCCAGGTGGGCGACCGTCGCGTCGACCTCACAGAGCGACTGGCTGACCGCATAGCGAGCGGTGCCGAGTGGCGACGCACCGGCGACCGGGCCGTTCGTCTCCGGCGCCGCGGTGGGGTGCGGCGTGGAGGTGGTGGTCAAGTGTGGTGACGACAGGATGACGTCCACAGGGACGCTTCTACTGGGGACCGTAGACTCTAGCGCATGGTCAGGCGCGGTCCCCGCGGCCTCGCCGGCGCATTTCGACACGACTCTGCCAACGTCCACCGGTCGCGCCTCGACCGTGGCGGCTGACGGCTCCGGGAGCGTGCGGCGCGGGCGGGCACGGGCACTCACCACTCCCGGGGGTCTGTTCCTCGCCGCCGTCCTGCTGATGAGCGTCATCCCGGTGACGTCGGCGGTCCGCGACCCCGACTTCTGGTGGCACCTCCGCGCCGGCCAGCTGATCCTCGATCAGCATGGCCTCCTGGGTACCGACCCCTTCACCTACACCGTCTCCGACCACCACTGGGTGATGCACGAGTGGCTCACCGAGGTGCTCTTCGCGGGGCTGCACCGAGCCGGTGGCCTGGGCCTGATCGTGATCACCCTCAGCGCCGTGACCATGGCCGGCATCGCGTGCATCGCCCTGCGCGCCCGCCTCCCGCTGCCCGCCCTCGGGCACGATGACCCCCCTGGCGGGCGGCGGGTGGGACCGGTGCCCATCGGGGTGGGGATCCTGCTCGCGGTCATCGCCGGCTATCCGATCTGGGGGCCGCGCGCCCAGATGGAGACCTTCGCGCTGACCTGCCTGACGCTGTACCTCGTCGAGCGCCACCTGCGGCTCGGCGGCCGCGCGCTCTGGGCGCTCGTGCCCATCTTCGCGATCTGGGGCAACCTTCACAGCGGTTTCACCATCGGCGCCGGATTCATGGGCGTGGTCCTGATGACCGAGGTGGTGGCCCGCCGCTTCAACTGGTCCGGCCGGGCCCCCCGGGAGCGGGTGCGCACGCTGGGGCTGGTGCTGGCGGCCTGCCTGGCGATGATCGTGCTCAACCCCAACGGCCCGCAGATCTATCTCTACGCCTTCCAGACCCAGTTCTCGCCGGCCCAGCAGGAGCTCATCCAGGAGTGGCACTCCCCCGACTTCCACGACGTGGTCGTGGGAGCCTTCGCGCTGATGGTGCTCAGCCTGGCAGTGATGGTCGCCGTGACCCGCCAGGTGCGGCCGCGCGACGCGGCCCTGGCGCTGCTGACGATCGCCATGGCGTTGCAGTCGGTGCGCCACATCGCTCTGTTCATCGCCGCCACCACCCCTCTCTGGATCGAGCAGCTCGACGCCGTGGCGCGGCTCCGACCGCGGCAACCCCGTTCCGCCTCCGCCGGCCCTGCACGCCGGCCCGAGCCGCCCACGTTCTTCCGCGTGGGGGTGGTGGCCATCGCCCTGGTGCTGCCCCTGCCGTTCGTGGCCGCCAAGGTCGCCGCCGCGGCCCAGACCAGGGAGGACTCCAGCTTCTACGCGACTGACTTCCCGGTCTGCGCGGCGCGCTGGCTGAACGCGGCGCCGGCCGGGCTGCGCGTCTTCAACCAATACGGCGAGGGCGGCTACCTCGCGCTCCGCATCACCCCGGCGGGTGACCGCATCTTCATATTCGGCGACGCCGCGCTCATGGGGGACGCCCTGCTCCTCCGCTACGGGAGCGTCGAGGGCATCTCGTCCGCGTGGAACGGCGTCATGACCCAGGCCGGCACCGACATCGTCGTCTTCGACGTCGCCACACCCCTGGCTACCCTGCTCTCCCAGAGCCCGCGCTGGGTGGAGGTCTATCACGACGATCACAACGCCGCCTTCGTCCCGGCGACCCAGCGGGGCGATGCCCTGCGCGCCCGGCTTCCCCAGGCGGGTGCGGCGCGCGGGAGCGACGGCGTCTGCGGCTCTTCTGTGACCACGGCGGTCGGTCCCGCCGCCACCGTCGCCGCCCGGACCCTCCCATGAACGTCGTCACCGCCCCACCGCTGCCCACCGTCGCGGCGCCGGCCGCGCCCGCGCCCTCTGCGCCTGAGCGGCGCCGGGGAGTGGCTGGACTTCCCTGGCTGGTGGGGGCGGCGGCTCTCTCGCTCGCGGTCACCACACGACAGTTCGCCGATCCCGACGTGTGGTGGCACCTCGGGGTGGGCCGGATCATCCTGGAGCGGGGCATCCCGGCGACCGAACCGTTCAGCTTCGCGGGCGCGCCCAACGGGTGGATCGGCCAGCAGTGGCTCTACGAGGTCGGGCTCGCTCGGCTCGTCGCGGCCGGCGGCCCGGGGCTGGCGATGGCGGCCATGGGCGTCGTCGGGGCGGCGGCCTTCCTGGTGGCCGCCCTGGCGACCCGCCGCGGCGAGGACATCCCCGCGCCGGCCCGGGCCGCCTCCCTCCTGCTGTGCTGCCTGGCCGCCGGCGAGGTGCTGGGCGTGCGCGGCCAGGTCGTGACGGTGCTGGGGACCGCCGTGGTCCTCCTGGTCGTGACCCGCTGGCGGGACGGGTCGCAGCGCGCCGTCTGGGCCTTGCCGCCCCTGTTCCTGGTCTGGGCGAACCTCCATGCCGGGTTCGTGGCCGGGCTGGCTCTGTTGCTGGCGGCGGCGGCCACCGTCGCCGTGCACCGTCGCGTCGGGGGCGAGGAACGAGCCCGCGTCCGGCCCCTGCTCGCCGCCACCGGCCTGGCGGGGCTGGCGACCCTGGTCAATCCTGCGGGCCCCCGGCTGTGGGGGTATGTGGCCGACACCTTCAGCAATCCCACGCTCACCCAGAGCATCGTGGAGTGGCAGTCACCCAACTTCCACAGCTTCTGGCCGCGCGTCATGGCGGCCCTGGTCATCGGCGTGGTGGTCCTCTGGGCGCTGGGCCGGTGCCGGCCCGATCCGCTGGACGCCGTACTGCTGATCGGGGCTGCCGCCGCCTGGCTGCAGGCGCAGCGCAACGTCGCCCTGCTGGCCATCGTGCTCACTCCTCAGCTGGCCCGCTACGCGACGGCTGCCTGGCGACGCCAGCGTGAACTGAGGCCGGCGCGCGTGCCCAGCCGCCCCGGCCGGGCTCCAGCCGGCTTCGGGTGGGCGGTGGCCGCGCTCGTGGCCGGGGCGACCGTCGTCACCGTCGTCCTCCCCGCCACGGCGTCCGCCACCACCGCCCGCCACGAGCGCGAGGGCTGGCCCGCCGCGGCGGCAGCCTGGGCCGGCCAGCACCGACCCGGCGCGCGGCTCTACAGCCTCTATGAATGGGGCGGCTACCTGGCCCAGCGCTTCCCCGGACAGCGCGTGGTCTGGATCTACGGCGAGTCGGCGGTGTTCGGCGACCAGCGCCTGCGTGACTACCTGGTGGTCCACGATCTCCAGACCGGCTGGCAGGACATGCTCGCCCGCAACGGCATGCACGATGCGGTGCTCCCCGTCGAGGAGCGGGAAACGGTGGCGATGCTCGAGGTGGGCTGGACGCCGCTCTGCTATGACGGCGCCAGCGACAGCGTGGTGCTCGAGCAGGGAGCGCTGCCGCCCCGCGGGGCGACGCCCCCCGATCCGCGCTCCGCGCCGAGCTGCTGAGAGGGCTGGGAGCCCGTCATGGAGACGGGCTCCCAGGTCAGATCCGGCGCATTCGCAGCCGCAGCCGCAGGAGGTCCCAGAGCATGCGGCTGCTGTCGCGGACGGGGTGGACCCGCGACGCCTCCACGTGGCGCCAGCGAACCGGCACCTCGGCGATCCGCCAGCCGCGGCGGCGGGCGCGCAGCAGCACCTCCGCGTCGAAACCGAAGCGGAAGGTGCGCAGCGGAGTGAAGCAGGCCACCGCCGCCTCGGCGGTGAAGAGCTTGAAGCCGCACTGGGTGTCGTGCATTCCCGGCAGCGCCACGACCCGCAGGATGCGGTTGTAGGTCTTGCCCATTATCTCCCGGCGCCACACCTGGTGGTGCTCGATCAGGCTGCGATCCAGACCGCGGGAGGCGATGGCGACGTGGCAGTCCTCGCCGATGCACTCGGCGAGGCGCTCCAGCTCCTCGATGGGGGTGCTCAGGTCGGCGTCGCTGAACAGGCGCAGCTCGCCACCCGCCGCGAGCATGCCGGCCCGGACCGCCCCGCCCTTGCCGGTGTTGGCCGCCAGCCGCTCGACGCGCAGCTGCGACCAGCCGGGCCGCAGCGCTTCGACCACCGCGGAGGTGGCGTCGCTGCTGCCGTCGTCGACGACGATGACCTCGTAGCGCTCGGCCCGCGCGTCGAGGTACTCGCGCATGCGACGCAGCGTGGGCAGGATGCGGTCCGCCTCGTTGTACGCGGGGATGACCACGCTGAGCATCGGGGCATCCTAGTGGCGCGACCCGGCGCTAGTGAGTGCCGGCGATCTCCTCGCGACGCGCCGACCACCAGAAGCGCGGCAGGTCGAGCTGCCGCCGGACCCGCCACGGCTGCCGCACCAGGCGCCAGAGCCACTCCAGCCCCATCTGGCGCAGCGGCTCGGGAGCGCGGGGCAGGCGACCGGCGATGACGTCGAGAGTCCCGCCGACCCCGATCCCCGCTCCCGCCCCGCAGTCATCGAGGTGGCGGTCGAGGAAGATGGCCTGCCCCTCCATCGAATAGGCGGCCAGGACGATGTCGACCCCCACTGCGCGCAGCCGGGCGGCGAGCTCGGCTCCGGGATCGCCAGAGTCGGTGGCCACCACCCGCAGCCCGGGGTGGCGCCGCTCGAGCTCGGCGCCCGCCGCCGCCGCCACGCCGGGGGCGGCGCCCACCAGGGCGAGGCGATGCCCCAGGGCGGCGGCCCGTGACGCGTAGCGGTCGACCAGGTCGATGCCGGCGACGCGTGTGGCGTACCAGCCCCGCCGGCGCAGCTCGCGGACCAGGCCGATGCCATCGGGGAGCGACAGCTGCACGCGGGTCAGGGCGGGGCGCAGTTCGGGGGTGCGCCGGGCGCGCATCACCATCTCCGGGTTGAGCGTGGCCACGCGCAGGGCGCCGGCGTGTGCGTCGGCCCGGCGGCGTTCCACCGCGTTCACGACGCGCCGCACCGCCTCGTCCATGTCCACCAGGTCCACGGGGAGCCCGAGCACACGCACGCGCAGGGGCGGGTTGGCCGTGGCCTGGGCAGGCTCAAGCGTGGACGGAAGTGGCACCGCGGCCGGCCCTAGCGTTTCGTGTACTGCGGAGCCTTCCTGGCCCGCTTGAGGCCGTACTTCTTGCGTTCCTTCTCACGCGGGTCGCGCGTCAGAAGCCCGGCCCGCTTGAGGGGTTCACGGAGCTCGGAGTCGGCCTCGCACAGGGCCCGGGCGATGCCGTGACACACCGCTCCGGCCTGGCCTGCGACCCCGCCCCCGTCGACCTTGACGCTGCCCACGAAGCGGCCCATCGTGTCGGTGACGCGGAAGGGCTGGGTGACGATCGTCTCGAGGTCGCGGCGCCCGAAGTACTCGCTCGGCGGACGCCCGTTGATGAGCAGGACCCCGTCCCCCGGGTAGAGGCGCACCCGGGCGACGGCTGACTTGCGCCGGCCGGTGGCGTAATGGTACTGAGCGCTAGACGCGGGAGCCGTCGGCAACGTTGATCTCCTTGATCTCGCCCAGTTCCCCGAAGGTGATGGGCACCGGACGCTGGGCCTCGTGGCGGTGCTCGGCGCCTGCGTACACGCGCAGTCGCTTGAGCTGGTCGGCGCCGAGGCTGTTGTGCTGCAACATCCCCCGCACCGCCGCGGTGATGGGGAAGGTGGGATTGCGCGCGATCGCCTCGTCGAACGTGCGCACCCGGCGCCCCCCCGGGTACCCGGAGTAGCGGTCGTACTGGAGCAGTTCGCGCTTGCGCCCGGTGACCACCACGTCGCGGGCGTTGACGACGACGACATGATCGCCGGTGTTGAGATGGGGCGTGAACTGCGGCCGATGCTTGCCGCGCAGCAGGCGCGCGATGTTGACCGCGAGCCGGCCCAGGGTCTGGCCGCGGGCGTCGACGACGTACCACCGAGAGGGCACCTCGTGGGCGCTGGGTTGATAGGTCTTCTGGCTGATCATGGCAGGAACTCGCCGGCCGGTAGCGCGGCGCCTGCGCTCGGGTAGATCACGCGCCACTGATGCAGGCCGTGCGCGGGGGCATGGCGCGGGGCGTGGGGGCGGCGGCGCCCCTCGCCCAGCATGGCGCCGAGCTCGGCCGGCTCAAGTCGGCCCCGGCCCACATCCACGAGCGCCCCCGCGAGCGCGCGCATCATGCCGTGGAGGAAGGCGTCTGCGGTGACGTCGATGACCACGACCCCACGCGCGGGTGCCGGCGTCGCCGCCGCCACCAGGGCCCTGACACCGGCCATCGGGAGCAGCCGCACGTCCACGTCGTGCACGGTGCGCACGGTGGCGCCGCCGGGACGGGGCGAGCGCCCGAAGGCGGCGAAGTCGTGGGTGCCGACGAGGTGGCGCGCGCCCCGGCGCATGGCCTCCAGATCCATGTCGCCCTCGACGAACCAAGCGTACTGGCGGCCGACGGCACGGCGCGGGCGCGGCGCCACCACGTACCGGTAGGTGCGCGCGATGGCGTCGAAACGGGCGTGGAAACCGGGCGGCGCGGTCTTCAGCGCGACCACGCAGACGTCCTCCGGCAGGCGCGCGTTGAGGGCGGTGCGCAGCCGCTCGCAGTCCCAGGCGGAGCGCAGGGTGCAGCCGGCGACCTGGCCATGGGCGTGGGCGCCCGCGTCGGTGCGCCCGCTGGCGGTGAGGCTCGGCGTCTCCCCGGTGGCCTGGTTGATCGCCAGCTGGAGCGTGCCCTCGACGGTCCGCCGCCCGGGCTGGCGCTGCCAGCCGGAGAAGCCGGCGCCGTCGTATTCGAGGGTGAGCATGTAGGTGGACCCGACCCGTGCGGAAACCTGCTCCTCGACGGGCGGCGCGGTGGCCGAGTCGGGGGTGCGCAGGGTCGGGCTCACGCCTACTTCTCGCCGGGGTCGGTCATCACGATCAGCGCCATCGGAGCGCCGTCACCATGACGCGGGCCCAGCTTGTAGATCTGCGTGTAGCCGCCGTTGACGTCCGCATAGCGGGGCAGGTACGTGGTGAAGAGCTTCTGCGCCACCTCGCGGTCACCGACCACCAACGCCGCCTGGCGGTGAGCGTGGACATCAGCGGGCTTGGCGGCGGTGATCACGCGCTCCACCCAGCGACGCAGCTCCTTGGCCTTGGTCTCGGTGGTCTGAATGCGCCCATGGCGTAGCAGGTCGGTGACCTGGTTGCGCGTCATCGCCTGGCGATGGGCGGCGCTCCGACCGAACTTGTGGCCGGCCTTGCGGTGGCGCATTGCAGTTGTCCTATCGACTCGGCTGGAAGAGCGTCTCCAGCTCCTCGTCGCTGACCAGGCTGCGCTCGACCAGCTTCTCCTTGATCTCGTCGAGCGACTTCTGGCCGAAGTTGCGCAGCGAGAGCAGCTCCTCGAGCCGCATGCCCACCAGCTGGCCGACGCGGGTGATGTCGTTGGCCTTGAGACAGTTGAGGGCGCGCACGCTGAGCTCCAACTCCTCGATGGGGGTGTCGGCGAGCCGGCTCTGCAGGTCGTTGCCCCGCGGGGCCTTGAGCTGGGGGGCGGCCAGGTTGTCGCCGAACCGCACGAAGAGCTCGAGGTGCGAGGTGAAGAGCGCCGCCGCCTGGGAGACGGCCTCCACCGGGGCCATGGTGCCGTCGGTCCAGACCTCGACGAGCAGCCGGTCCCACTCCGTCTCCTGCCCCACGCGCGTCTTCTCGACGGAGAAGTTGGCCTTGCGCACCGGGGTGAAGATGGCGTCGATGGGGATGACGCCGATGGGCTGGCCCTCGCGCTTGTTGCGCTCGGCGGTGGCGTAGCCCTTGCCGCGCTCGACGGTCAGGTCCATGCGCAGCTGCGCCTGCTGGCCATCGAGGGTGCAGATGTGCAGGTCGGGGTTGCGGATCTCCACGTCGCTCGGAGTCTCGATGTCGGCCGCGGTGACCACCCGGGGGCCGCGCACGTCGAGGTGCAGACGGACCGGCTCGTCGACGTGGCAGAGCACGTTGAGGCCCTTGATGTTGAGGAGGATCTCGGTGACGTCCTCCTTGACATGGGGGATGGCGGTGAACTCGTGCGAGACACCCTCGATGGAGACCGAGGTGACCGCGGCGCCGGGCAGGCTGCTGAGCAGCACCCTGCGCAGCGAGTTGCCGAGCGTGGTGCCGAATCCGGGCTCGAGTGGCTCGATCTCGAATTTGCCGTAGTCCGTGCTGCTCTCGAGCTCGCGGACCGATGGGGTGGTGATGGTGTCGACCATGGGTTGGT
>DATDHG010000133.1:0-20431 GCA_036521675.1 Candidatus Dormiibacterota bacterium | reverse complement strand
CACGCGCCCGGCCGTGGAGCTGGGCGCCGCCTGCGCCGTCGAGGGCGGCTGCGCACGACGCGGCCGCGGACCGCGACACGGAGGCCTGATGGGTCGGCTCGACGGCAGGGTGGCGATCGTCACCGGCGGTGGGGGCAGCATGGGTCGCGAGGCGGCGCTGCTCTTCGCCGCCGAGGGTGCCCGCGTGGTCGTCGCCGACAGCGACGAGCCGGCCGCGTTGCGGACCACCAGCGAGGTGCGGGCTGCCGGCGGAGCGGTCGCGGCCCGGGTCGTCGACGTCACCCGGCCCGCCGAGGTGCAGGCGATGGTGGACTTCGCAGTCGAGACCTTCGGCGGCCTCCACGTCCTCCACAACAACGCCGGCATCCTCCCCGGCGACGACGCCGGGCTCCTCGACACCCCGGAGACGACCTGGCATCGGGTGCTCGAGGTGAACCTCACCGGCGTCTGGCTGGGCTGCCGCGCGGCCGTGCCGGCCATGCTGAGGTCGGGCGGTGGCGCCATCGTCAACGTGGCCTCGATGGTCGCCCTGCTCGGCTCGGCCACTCCGCAGGTGGCGTACACGGCGAGCAAGGGCGGCGTGCTGGCGCTCACCCGCGAGGTGGCCGTCGAGTACGCGCGGCGCGGCATCCGCGTCAACGCGCTCTGCCCCGGGCCCATCGACACCCCGCTTCTCGCCGAGCTCCTCGCCGACCGGCAGCAGCGCCAACGGCGCTTCGTGCACATCCCCATGGGGCGCCTGGGGCGCCCCGAGGAGCTAGCACGCGCGGCGCTGTTCCTCGCGTGCGACGACTCCTCGTTCATGACCGGCGCCGCCCTGGTGGTAGACGGCGGGATCACCGCCGCGTACGTCACCCCCGAGTGACCGGGCCGCCGGTGGCTCGGGGGCGCTGGCGGCCTCGGCGTCCCCGGGGGCACGTATCCTTGCGCTGGTGCCCAGCGATACCTTGAGGAAGTCCCCGGCGGCGCCCTCCCTCGAGCGGCGCACGCCCGAGCTGAGCGCTCGCCTCGTCGCCGCCCTGCTCGCGGGCAAGAGCGCCGCCGCCGCCTCGCGCCTGCTCGGACGAGGCGGGGGCACCTCGCTGCCGGGAATGGTGGCCCGCCGCGTCGACCCCGCCGTCCTCGACCGCCTCGTCGGACGCTGCGGTGTCCCGGTTGTGGCCATCACCGGCAGCAACGGCAAGACCACCTCGGCGCGGCTCTGCACCGCACTCCTGCGGGGCGAGGGGGTCACCGTGGAGCAGAACAGCGCCGGCGCCAACCTGATCCAGGGGGTGACCACCCTGGCGGTGGGCTCCGCCGACCTGCGCGGCCGGATCGACCAGGGCGTCCTCATCGCCGAGGTCGACGAGGGCGCACTGACCGTGGTGGCCAGCGAGCTCCGCCCCCGCATCCTGCTGGTCACCGACATCTTCCGCGACCAGCTGGACCGCTACGGAGAGATGAACGCCGTCGCGGGCGCGATCGACCGCGTGGCCTCGGCGCTCCCGGACGACGCCACGCTGGTGCTCAACGGCGACGACCCCCTGGTCGCCATCATGGCCACCGAGCGGCGCGGACCGCGCGTCACCTTCGGCCTCGAGCTCCCCGAGTCGCGCGACCGGATCACCCGGGCCGCCGACACCATCCGCTGCCCGCGCTGCAGCGCCAACCTCGAGTACGCCCGCATCTACCTCAGCCACATGGGCGACTACCGCTGCACCAACTGCGGTTTCGCGCGGCCCGCGCTCGACGTGGCCGTGACCGCCCTCCAGGTGGATGGCGTCAGCGAGACCCGCATGACGCTGCGCACCCCCGCGGGCGCCCTTACCCTGCGCATCCCCCAGGCGGGCGTGCACGTTGCGTACAACGCGGCCGCGGCCGTGGCCATCTGCCACGCCCTGGGCATCGCGGTGCCGCACGCGGCCGCCTCGGTCGCCGGGGTTCGACCCGCCTTCGGACGCCTGGAGAGCATTGCCGCCGGTGGGAAGCGGATCATCCTGGCCTTCTCGAAGAATCCGACCTCCTTCAACACCACCCTGCGCACCCTGGCCGGCGCCGGCGAGCCGCGCCACCTGCTGGTCGCCTTCAGCAACACGCTCATCGACGGCGAGGACTTCGGCTGGCTGTGGGACGTCGACCTGGAGAGCGCCGCCGGGGGCATCGAACACGCCACCGCCGCTGGGCGGCGCGCCGACGAGGTCGCGAACCGCCTCAAGTACGCGGGGGTGCCCCCCTCGCGCATCACCGTCATCGAGGATCGCCGGGCCGCGCTCGACTCGGCGCTGGCCGCCGTGCCGCCTGGCGGCACGCTGGCGATCACCGCCGGCTATACCCCCACCATCGAGATGCGCGAGGCGATGCGCCGGCGGGGTTGGGTGGGGAGGTACTGGCAGGCATGACCACCCCAGCCGGCTCCCCAACCCGCGGTGACCTGCCCCCGCTGCGCCTCTGCAACCTGTACGCGTCCGTCCTCAACGTCGCGGGTGACGGCGGCAATCTCATGGCCGTCGAGCAGCGTTGCCGCTGGCGCGGGTCCTCCGCCCTGCAGGTTGCGGTCGAGCTTGGCGAGAACCCGGACTTCAAGGAGTTCGACATGGTCTTCTTCCATGGCGGCACCGACGTGAACATGGCGGTGGTGGTGGATGACCTGGCGGACAAGGTCCCGGGGCTGCGCGAGGCGGCCGACGACGGAGTGGTCTTCCTGGGCGTCTGCGCGGGTCTGCAGCTGCTCGGCCATCGCTACATCCCCGTGTCAGGGGCGGCCCTGGCGGGGGCAGGGCTCCTCGACATCGAGACCCGCGGCGCGGGGCAGCGCTTCATGCAGCACGCCGCCGCCTCGGTGACCATCGACGGCCACCGGGGCACCGTCGTGGGCTTCGAGAACCATTCCGGCCTGACCGAGGTGGGCCCCGGCGCACGGCCCTTCGGGCACATGCTCGCCGGGGCCGGCAACAACGGCCATGACGGGACCGAGGGCGCCCAGCGGGACCACGTGTTCGGCACCTACCTGCACGGCCCGATCCTGCCCAAGAACCCCTGGCTGAGCGACCAGCTCATCCGCCTGGCGATGGAACGGCGCGTGCGCGGCAGCGTGGAGCTGGCCCCGCTGGACGACACCGTCGAGCTGCGGGCGCACGCGGTGGCGCTGGAGCGCGCGCTGCACAACCGCGGCCGGCTGACGGCGGTGGAACCCGCCCGCCTCGCCCGCGACCGCGCCGGCGGAGACCACCCCGCGGCGTGAGCGCGCGGCGCCTCGGCCGGACTGCGCTGGCGTCCGACAGCGAGCCCGTCGGGCGCACCGCGCCTGTCCGGGTGCGCGGCATCCCCGCGGCGCAGCAGCCCACTCCGATCGGCTCGGTGTCGAGCTCGCGCGGGCGGGGGCTGGTCACCATCAACCACGGCTCGACGTTCCTCGTGGCCAGCGCGGACGGCGACATGCGCGCCGCCGAAGGCCACGGGCTGTACAGCGACGACACCCGATTCCTCGCCCGGCACGAGCTGGGCCTCAACGGCAAGCCGCTGACGTGCCTGGCGACGACCCGACTCTCCTTCCGCCGGGCGCGCTGGACGCTGGTGCCGACCGAGCTCGTCGCTCTCGACGGCCACCCGCTACGGGCGAGCTTGACTCTGACCATCGATCACGCCATCGGGGCGCACCGCCTCCACGAGGACCTGGTGGTGCGCTGCTACGGAGAGGAGCCGGTGGCGGTC
Organism: Candidatus Dormiibacterota bacterium; assembly: GCA_036521675.1. GTDB lineage: Bacteria > Chloroflexota > Dormibacteria > Aeolococcales > Aeolococcaceae > DATDHG01. The sequence continues at coordinate 16,738 of DATDHG010000133.1, read as the reverse complement.
CTCCTCACGCTGACGCTGGAGTCGGACTTCGCCGACGTGTTCGAGGTGCGCACCCGGCGCTGGCAGCGGCGCTCCTCGGTGACCACGGTCTGGTCTACCGCAGCAAGCCGCCTGGACACCCGCTACCGCCGTGACGGCTTCGACCGGCGCTGTCTGGTGCGCTTCATGCCCAGGAGCCGGCGCGCGAGCTATGCCAACGGCCAGCTGCGCTTTCCCATCGACCTCAACCCTGGTGGGGAATGGCGGATCTGCATCCAGTACGACCTCATCACCGCATCGCGGATGCGCCCGACGCTGCAACCCTGCCCCATCGACGGGGAGCTGATCGACCGCGCCGACCGCCTGCAGCAGCGCTGGCGAGGGACGGTTGCGCGCGCGCGTCCCGCCGACGCGCGGCTTGGCGCCGCGTTCAATCAGGCGGTGGAGGATTTCGCCGCTCTGCGCCTGTACGACCTCGACTTCTCGCCCGACGTGTGGCTGCCGGCGGCGGGCGTGCCCTGGTTCGTAGCGGTCTTCGGCCGCGACTCCATCCTCGCCTCTCTGCAGGCGCTGCCCATCCATCCGCTGTTCGCCATCGGTACCCTGCAGAAGCTCGCCCAGTGGCAGGCACGCGAGGACGACCCGCAGCGGGACGCCGAGCCGGGGAAGATCTGCCACGAGATGCGCGTCGGAGAGTGGGCGCGATTCGGCGTCGTCCCCCACTCGCCGTACTACGGAACCGCGGACGCCACCCCGCTCTACTTGCAGCTGCTCGCCGAGGCCTATCGGTGGCTGGGCAACTCCGAGCTGCTCTACGGCTTCCGGGGCACGGCGCTGCGCTGCCTTGATTGGATCGACCACCACGGGGACCGCGACGGCGACGGCCTCCAGGAGTTCGCGCCGCGCTCAGCGCACGGCTATCGCAACCAGTGCTGGCGCGACGCCGAGGACGGCGTCCTCGACGAGACCGGAGGGTTCCCGGCCCACCCGATCGGCACCTGCGACCTCGACGCCCACGTCTACGCGGCCAAGCTCGCCGTCGCCGAGCTGTTCGAGGCGTGGGGCGACGTCGAGCTCGCGAGCACTCTGCGCCGGCAGGCCCAGCGATTGCGCCGCCGCTTCCTCGACGCCTACTGGCTCGACGACGAGAAGATGCTCGCCTTCGCGCTGGACGGCGACAAGCGCCGGGTGCGCACCGCGACCTCGCTCCCAGGCCACTGCCTGTGGCTGGGCATCCTCGACCAGCGGCGCGGCAACCTGGTCGCCGATCGGCTGATGAAGCCTGACCTGTTCGCCGGCTGGGGGCTGCGCACCCTCTCCAGCAGCCATCCCGCCTACGACCCCTACTCGTACCAGCGCGGGTCGGTGTGGCCCCACGACAGCATGATCGGCGCCGCCGGTCTGTGCCGCTATGGCCGGTTCGAGGACGCCTGGCGGCTCATGGACGGCCTGCTCGCCGCGGTGGCGTCCTTCGATCGCACCCAGATGCCCGAGCTCTTCGCCGGGCTGCAGCGCGGTGAGCTCGACGCGCCCGTGCCCTACGAAGCCGCCAACGTGCCCCAGGCATGGTCGGCCGGCGTCATCTTCCAGGCGGTCCGAGTCCTCCTCGGCCTGGAGCCCGACGTCCCCCAGGGACGGCTCTACGTCGACCCGGTGCTCCCGCCGTGGTGCCCGGAGCTGCGCCTGGAGAACGTGCGCATCGGCGCCCAGCGATTCACCTTCGCTGCGTCACGGCTCCCCGACGGCTCCAGCGGCATCGACGTCGAGAGCAGCCCCGGCGCTCTGGCCGTTGTACGCGGTCGCCCCCCACGGCTCCTTCTTCCCGCTGAGTAGCACCAGCTCGCCGGCCCGCGGGTGGGCGGCGATGGCCGCCTCGTAGGCGGTGAGGTAGGCCCGCGTCATGGTGAGCGGACCGAAGCGTTCGCGTGTGACGGCGGCGCACCGCAGGCGGTCGATGCCCTCCACGCGACCGACGGCGTCGACCATCTCCGCGACGTCGCCGACGGTGAATCCGGTCACCTCTGGCACGATCAGCTCGGGCGCCGCCCCACGCGCGAACGCGATTGCCGGGGTGCCGCTCGCCATGGCCTCGACCAGGGCCAGTCCGAACGGCTCCTCCCAGCGCAGCGGGGCGAGCAGCGCCGTCGCGCGCGCCAGCAGATCCGCCTTCTCCGCGCCGGCCACGTTGTCGATGTGGACCACGCTGCGGCCGTCGATGTGGGGGGCGACGCGGCGGTGGAAGTACTCGACGCTGGACGGCGTGGACTCGATCTTGCCCGCGAGCACAAGCCGAATCCCGGTTCTACGGGCGACCTCGATAGCGAGATCCTGGCCCTTCTCGGGACACACGCGGGCCAGGCAGAGAAGATAGGGCTCGCGCTCGCCGGGCTCACCGACTCGGAGCTGGCTGAGGTCGACGGCGTTGTGAACCGTGCCGCGCCAGGGCAACCAGGGAGCGCTGGCGCGCTGCGCCTGGCTGATGGCCAGCAGGCCCACCGATGGCGGCAACGAGGTGTAGAAGGTCTGCTCCGGTTCGCGGATCGCACCGTGCACGGTGTGCACCAGGGGGGAGAGGTCGAGGAGCGCCGCGCCCATGAGCATCGCGCCGCCGCAATGGTCGTGGATCACGTCAAGGGGACCGATCTCCTCAAGCCGCTGGAGCACCTGCGCCGAGTAGGCGACCTCCCGCTGGCGCTCCGCGGGTCTCCCCAGGTCCACGCCCCAATGAGCTGGGCCGCACACGTGCGTGGCCAGGTCGGAGCCTTCGGCAGCGAAGAGCACGACGTCGTGGCCTTGGGCACGAAGCTCGGTCACCAGAAGCCCCACGACCAGCTCGATGCCCCCGTAGCCCCGGGGCGGCACGGGGTACCACGGCGGGGCGATGACCGCAATGCGACGCGGTGCTGCGCTCATCGCCTCAACCCCGCAGTGCGGAGCCGCAGAGCATGTCGAAAGAGCCTCATCGGCGCGCTGGAAGGGACTTGGACGACGATGGCGCTCGCATCCGCAGAAGCCATGACGTCTGCCGCACAGGCGGCCGGCGCAGCGGGCCTCGGGGGATGAACTGCCTCCCGTGCAGCATACGCATCCCCAGCCGCCAGGGTCACCGCCGGCTGCCTATGATCCGCCGACCGGGACACCGGCCGGCCACCGGTGCGGCGGGTCACCGGATGAGGGGAGATGGCCCGCCTCGAGGTCTCCCGCCGCGGCTTCCTCGCCGGCGCCGTCGCCGGCGGCGCCGCCACCGCCCTCCCCGTCGACCTGGTGGCCCGCGCCGCGAGCGTGCTCGCTGCCAGCGGGGCCCGCTTCTTCACCGCTGCCGAGTACGCCACCTGCGACGCGCTGAGTGCCCGGATCCTGCCCTCCGACGACGGGCGGCCCGGCGCTCGCGAGGCGCGGGCGGTGGACTTCATCGATCTCTTCCTGGGCGCATTCGATCTCCCCGCCTCGGCCGCAGACCAACCGGCGATCTGGATCCGCGGCCCCTTCAGCGGACGCAATCCCTACCCCGATCCGATCGCCGGCGGCGCGTCGTCGCGATATCCCCCATCCGACATGCGCGACGCCGCCGGCCGGCGCCGCTTCCTGCCCCTGACCGGCAGGCGCGCGCTGGCCTGGCGCGCGCGCCTCGAGGGGCCGGCGGTGATCACCGAGAACCCGGAGCTGCCCGATCCCTACCGCGCTGCCATCAAACGGGGCCTCATCCCGCTCGACCCGCCGCTGCGCAGCCTCTATCGCGCGGGGCTGGCGGCCTTCGACGACGTCGCCCGGGTCGCCGCCGGGGGGATGTTCGCCGACGTCCCCACCTCCGTCCAGGACGCCATCCTGGCGCGCGCCTCGGGAGGCACGTCCCTGGGCGGCGGCGGGCATGCGCCCACCATCGCACAGCCCGCCGCGCAGCTCTATCCAGTGCTGGAAGCCCACACCCTGCAGGGTTGCTTCGCTCTGCCCGAATACGGCGGCAACCGCGATGCGGCGATGTGGCGGTTCGCGCGTTGGGAAGGAGACACCCAGCCGCTCGGCAACACCGTGTACGACCCCGCGCTCGCGGACGCGGACCTCGGCCCGGCCCAGGGACGCAACGCGGGCTTCGGGCGGCCGGGGGTCTACGAGCCGCGGGGCGGATACCGGGAAGTGCGCCTCGTCTCCACGCCGGACCCGGCCGCCGACCCCGGCGAGGGCGCCGCCATCGCCGTCCTGCTCGGGCTGCGCTGATGGGACGGCGGGGGGCGGTGGCGGCCGGAGCGACGGTCGCGGCGGCGGCGGTCACCGCGGTGGCGGCGGCACGCCGTGGGACGGGGCGGCCGCGCGCGGTGGTGGTAGGCAGCGGCGCCGCCGGCGCAACGGTGGCGCGCGTACTCGCGCGCAGCGGGCTGTACGACGTGCTCGTCCTGGAGAAGGGGCCGCTGCTCCACCCCGGTCTGGGCGGCGACATCGCGAGTGTGGGCAACATGTTCGCCGGAGACGAGCTGGCCTACGAGATCCGCCCCAGCCCATTCGCGCAGGACCCGCTGCTGGAGCCGCGCAGCTTCCGCCCCACGGCCAAATCGGGCATGCGGACCTTCGTCGGCGAGGTCAACAACCTGCCGACGCTCGTCGGTGGAGCCACGGCTCACTATGACGCCAAGGCGCGACGCCTGCGCGAGGTCGACTTCCTCACCAACTCGCTGCTCGGCGGCGGACCCGACAGTCCGGCCATCGCGGGCACGACGTACACCGACTGGCCGATGCGGTACGCGCATCTCGAGCCCTTCTACGCCGTGATGGAGGAGCTCGTGGGCGTCCAGGGGCCGGCGTATCGCGACGGCTCCGGGGCGATCGTCAACCCCAACCCACTCGAGTCGCCGCGCAGCACGCCCTTCGCCATGCCGCCCGGGGTCGCCATGTATTCGAACCTGGTCCTCGCGGACGCCGCCCGCCGGCTCGGCCTGCATCCCGCACCCGTGCCGACCGCGGTCAACTCGCGACCCTACCGCGGCCGGCCGGCGTGCAACGACTGCGCCTTCTGCCTGGACTTCGGCTGTCCGATTGCTGCCAAGGGTGGCGGGATCTGGCTGTTGCACGACGCGCTGCGCACCGGGCGCGTCGAGCTGCGCAGCGAGTCCACCGTCGTCCGGCTCGAGGTCGCCGGCGGCTCGAGGGCGGGCGGCCTCGGTCATGTCGAGGCGGTGACCTACATCGACGCTGAGGGCAGCAGGCAGACCGAGACCGCAGACCTGGTGGTGCTTGCCTGCACGCCCATCGAGGCGGTGCGCCTGGCCCTGCGCAGTGGCATCGGCGCGCCGCCCGACGAACGCGATCCCGCGGCGCGGCGGCCCGCGGCGGGCGATCCCGGCGGGCTGCTCGGGCGCAACCTGATGTTCCACCGGCAGACCGTGGTGTACGGCGTCTTCGACCAGGATCTCCACCCCCATCGGGGCCGCACCAGCACCCACACGATCGACGACCTCGCCGGCAGCGGGCCCTCGCCGCGCGATTTCGACGCGTCGATCCCGCGCGGCGGCATCCTCGAGCTGGGCGGCAATGCGAACCCGATCTTCGAGGCGATGGCGATGACCCAGGTCGCGCACGGGGCTGCACTCAAGCGGATCCTCGCAGTCTCACCTTTCCGGCGCCACCTCAACACCCTGACGATGCAGGGAGAGGACATGCCCCAGCTGACCAACGCCGTCGACCTGGACCCGGAGATCGTCGACGTCCTCGGGGAGCCGGTGCCGCGCATCACCTACTCGCCGCATCGCCACGAGGTCGAGGCGGCGAACCGCTACACCCCGCGCCTGCAGGAGCTTCTCGGCGCGGTCGGCGGGACGGGTTCCGCCTACCCCGAGCTCCACGCCCTGGAGATCGGTGTCAATGTGCCCGACCAGGTCCCCAACGACAAGCACATCATGGGGACGCACCGTATGGCCCTGGACAGCGAGCACGGAGTGTGCACGCCGTACGGGCGGATGTGGGCGTTCGACAACCTGTACTGCGCTGGAGGCGGGCTCTTCCCCACCGCTCCCGGGTACAACCCGACGCTGACGATATGGGCGCTGTCCTACTGGGTGGCGGCCGCCATCGTCTCGGGCCTGGGCGCGACCGGGCACCGCACCGCCGCGCAGGTCGACGCGGGAGCGGCCACGCTGACCAGAGTGATCGCCCAGCTCGACGCGGACACGATGATCGCGCGCCGGCTCGGCCGCACGGGCGTTGCCGACGCCGCGCCCATGATCACACCGGCGACGTGACGGCCGGCGGCGGACGATGCTCATTGTCAAACGCATCTCGATTCGACTGGAGGTAGCCGGTGATCACCGCTGAAGTCCTCGTTTTCGACAGCCCCTTCTGGAACGCGCTCTGGGTGCTCCTCATCGTGATCCCCATCGTCACGTTGTGGGTGCTGGCGCTCGTGGACCTGGTCTGGCGCGGCGACCTCGGCGGCGGGCGCAAAGCACTTTGGCTGCTGGTGATCCTGGTCGTGCCGGTGATCGGAGTCCTCGCCTACGTCGTCATGCGCCCCAGGCGGGCGGCGCCGATGACCTTCGAGCCCACCCAGTGGGAGATGGCGTCTGCGACCGAGCAGCTGCGCAGCCTGGCTGCGCTGCACTCGTCGGGCAAGCTCAGCGACGCGGAGTTCGCGGCCGCGAAGGCGAGGCTCACGAGCGAGGGCGCCTGAGCGGGAAGCGGGTGCTCCACCTGCAGGTCGGCTACGACGAGCGAGTGCGGGATCCCTCGGCAGGCGCAAAGACGACCAGGGCGGCGAGGTCCTCGATGATGTCGCTGAAGCGGTGGATCTCGCCGGCGGGCACGAACAGAACCGCTCCCGGCGCCACCTCGACCGCACGCGTCGGGGTGGCGAAACGACCGCGACCGCTCATCACGACGTAGATCTCGTCCTCGGTGTGCGGCTCCTGGTTATCGACGCCCCCCGCCGGGAGGGAATAGGTCCCGAGGCTGAGGTCGGCGACGCGCAGATGCTCGACCCAGCCCGGCGCCCCCGCGGCCCCTGCGGCATAACGGCCCGCGGCCTCGAGGATCTCCACGCGCTGCGACCCTACCCGGCGAAGGCGGGGAGCACGCCGGTGACAAACTCCTCCACGCGCCCGCGACCCTCGCCCGGCCAGCCGCACACCAGGTACGAGAACCCGGCCTGCTGCCAGCGCTCGGCGCTGCGCCGGGCCTCATCGAGGTCGCCGCTCAGTGAGAGCGAAGCCGCTCGCCCGATGCTCCGCGGGTCACGGCCCGCCGCCTCGGCGAGGCCGTCGAGCAGGGCCGACTTGGCGCGCAACCCCTCGACCGAGCCGAAGCAGTGCCACATGTCCGCGTAGCGCGCGGCCAGCGGGATGGTGCGGCGCTCCCCGGACCCGCCGATCCAGATCGGCGGATGCGGGCGCTGGACGGGCAGCGGCAGCAGCCGGGCGCCGTCGAGCCGCAGCGTTCTGCCCTCATAGGAGACGGTCTGGCCTGACATCAACCGGTGGACGACCTCGAGGGTGTCGGCGAGGCGATCGAAGCGCTGTCCCAGCGGCGGGAAGTCGATGCCCAGCTCGCGGTGCTCCTCGTCGAACCAGGCGGCGCCCAGCGCCAGCTCCAGCCGCCCGGAGGACACGTGGTCGATGGTGACCGCCTCGGCGGCCAGCACGGATGGATGCCGGTAGGTGACGCCGGTCACCAGCAGCCCGAGGCGGATTCGTTGCGTCGCCGCCGCCAGCGCGGCGAGAACGGTCATCCCCTCGAAGCACGGTCCCGGCGTGTCGCCGTACATGGGCTTGAAGTGGTCGAATCCCCAGACGCCGTCGAAACCGGCGCTCTCGGCGAATTGCACCCGGCCGAGCAGCTCCTCCCAGGTCAGCCGCTGCTGAGCGACATCGAGGCCGAAGCGCATGGCCGCATTGTCGGCAATGGGACACGCGGGCCACCACCCCCCGTGGAGTGGGGGATGGAGCGGGCAACCTCGCCCGCCAGGCGTGATGTCCGACGCCCGGCGACAGCGCACGGCTTCGGCGACGTGTTCTCCTTCAGGACGCGATGCCCAGCCTGTCGACATTCGCCGTCTTCGCCCTCGCGGCGCTCGTGCTCCTCGTGATCCCGGGGCCGTCGGTTCTCTACATCGTCACGCGCAGCATCGACGGCGGCCGGACGGCCGGCCTGGCCTCCGTGCTCGGGGTGCACCTCGGCACCACCATCCACATCACCGCCGCGGCGATCGGCGTCTCCGCCCTGCTCGCGTCGTCGGCGACGGCCTTCACCACGGTCAAGCTCGTCGGTGCGGCCTACCTCGTCATGCTCGGGCTGCGGCGCATCCTCACCAGCCAGCACGAGGCCGAGGATGCCGTCCCCCGGCGCGCGCCGCTGCGGCGCGGGGTGGCGCAAGGAGCCCTGGTCAACATCCTCAACCCCAAGACAGCCCTCTTCTTCCTGGCCTTCCTGCCCCAATTCGTCGACCCCGGGCGCGGTCATGCCGGGCTGCAGGTGCTCGCCCTCGGCGGCCTCTTCATCTGTCTGGGAGCCATGAGCGACGGCGCCTACGCCCTGGCCGGGTCGGCGGCCGGCGGCTGGCTGCGGCGCCACGTCCTCCACTCGCGGCGGCAGCGCTACGTCACCGGCGGCGTGTACATGACCCTCGGTGCCGCCGCCGCGCTCTCCGGGTCTGCGCGACACTCCTGAAAGCGGAGGGCCGTCGCGTCAGCGGCGCACCTCCTCGAGCATGCTGAGGAGATCGTTGGCGTGCTCCTCCTCGACCGCGAGGATGCCCTCCAGCATCCTGCGTGTCGTGACGTCGTTGTCGCCGAGCCAGCGGATGACCTCGCCGTAGGAGGCGATGGCGACGCGCTCCGCGACCAGGTCCTCTCTGATCATGTCCTCGAGGCCGGTGCTGGCGTCGTACTCCGAATGGCTGCGGCTCGACAGGGTGGCGGGGTCGAAGTTGGGCTCGCCCTGAAGCTGGGTGATGCGCATGGCGATCTGGTCGGCGTGGCCAAGCTCCTCGGTGGCGTGCTGGAGGAATTCCGCGGCGACCGGAGCTGCCTCGATGCCCGTGGCCGTGAAGTAGTGGCGCTTGTAGCGCAGCACGCACACCAGTTCGGTGGCCAGCGCCTCGTTGAGCACGCCGATCACCCGCTCGCGGTCGGCGCCGTAGCTGGACGTGATCGGCCCCTGTTCGATGTGCTCGCGGGCCCGCTTGCGCAGCGTCTCGACGTCCGTGAGGAAGTCACCCATCGCCTCGCCTCCTTGCCCCTCCTCGCTCTGCATCGGTCCCGACGATACCGGGCGGACGCCTCACATTCCATGTCACGCCGCTCATCCCACGCGCGGCGCCGAGAGCGCGGGGAGGCCCGATACCATCCACGGCCGTCCCTCGGGCCGCCGGCTCTGTCTCCCGGCTTGACCTTGGCGACCGCAGTACGCTGCCTGGCCGAGTACCTTCCAGAGGGCAACGCAATGGCGCCGAACGTGCGGACGGAGGCGTTTCTCGACCTCGTTCTTGCCGACATGGCCGGCCTGGCGGCAGCGGTGATGGCCGCGGTAGGTGACCGCCAGGGGCTCGTCCGGGCCCTCGCCGAGGCCGGACCCATGACCGCCGACGAGCTTGGCGGCCTCGCCGGGATTCACCCGCGCTATGCACGGGAGTGGTCGTGTGGGATGACCGCCGCCGGATACCTCCATCACGACGCCGGTTCGGATCGCTTCTCGCTGCCCCCCGAGCACATCCCCGTGGTCGCCGAGGAGGCGGGGCCGCGCTTCGTCGGTGGGACACTGGCCATGATGGTCGGCATGCTCGGAGTCATCCCGCGGCTCGAGGGCGCGTTTCGGACCGGCGCCGGGATCCCTATGGAGGCATACGGCGAGGACGTGTTCCGCCACGGCGAACGGGACATGGCCGGCGTCTACAGGAACCGCCTGGTGTCCGAGTGGATACCCGCGATGCCCGCTGTGCGTGAACGTCTCGAGGCCGGCGTGTCGGTCGCGGACGTCGGTTGCGGAGGCGGCCTGGCCATCGTGGTCCTCGCGAAGGCGTTTCCGCGCAGCCGTTTCGTCGGATACGACGTCTTCCCACCGAACGTCGGCCGCGCGACTGCCGCGGCGGCGGACGCGGGGGTCGGAGATCGCACCAGGTTCGTGGCGTGCGACGCAGCCAAAGGCCTGGCCGAGCGCCACGACCTCGTGTTCACCTTCGACGTCGTCCACGACGCCACCGACCCGAGCGCGCTGCTGCACGCCATCCGCGAGGCGCTGCCCAGTGAGGGGCGTTACGTCATCCTGGAACCGCGGAGTGCGGAAGAGCTCGACGCCCACGGGCGGCCCATCGACGTGGTGCGGTACCTGTTCAGCCTGCTGTATTGCATGAGCACGTCGCTCGCCACTGAGGGTGCGGCCCTCGGCACGCTCGGGACGCCCGAGGGCGTCATGCGGAGGCTGTGCAGCGAGGCGGGTTTCCGCAACTTCCGCGCCGTGCCCGTCGGCGGCATCCATGCGCTGTACGAAGCGACCGCCTGAAGGAGCCGCCATGGAGGACCAGCTCTCGGAGCATCACCCGACGGGCTCGCGTTGGAGCATACTGGCCGCCCTGCCCCGCTCCGGGGCCATAGCACAAGGGGTTACTCATGGCACTTGCCAGCGCGCGACTCCAGCGCCTGAGCCTGGATACACCCGAGGAAGTCCGACCCTTTGAGGAAGGCAAAGGCAAGCTCGAGCTCGTGAACATTGAAGGTGGGCCGATCGGTAGGGCCACCTTCGAGCCGGGATGGCAGTGGTCGAAGCACATCAAGCCCATTGCCAAGACCGACAGCTGCCAGGCAGCCCATGTCGGATACATGGTCGCGGGGCGGATGAAGATCGTGATGGACGACGGAGCCACCGAGGAGTTCGGCCCCGGCGACGTCATGATCTGCCCCCCTGGGCACGATGCCTGGGTGGTCGGCGATGTGCCGTGTGTGGTGATCGACTGGCAGGGCTTCGCCGACTACGCGAAGCGCTGAGGCGCCATTCTGAGGGAGGACGGCTCCACCGAGAGCCGCCCCCTTCTGTTCTGCGACGGAGCCGCTCCGGGAGCTCGCGTGATGCAGGCTGAGAACCGGGGATGAGCATCGCGAACGGCCGGATGCCTGCCCTCTTTCTGGGACACGGCAATCCCATGAATGCCATCGACAGCAACGCCTACACGGCGGCCTGGGTGGAGTTGGCGGCGCACCTGCCGCGACCGGCGGCGATCCTCTCCGTGTCGGCGCACTGGTATGTCCCGGGCAGCCGGGTGACCGTGGGCCAACACCCCCGCACGATCCACGATTTCGGCGGATTTCCTCGCGCCCTGTACGAGGTCGCATACCCGGCACCCGGCGATCCGGAGCTGGCCCAGCGAGCTCGGGGAATGCTGGCCCCCACACAGGTCATCGCCGATGAAACCTGGGGGCTTGACCACGGGACCTGGTCGCTCCTCGTGCACCTGTACCCGGACGCGGATGTTCCCGTTGTTCAGCTCAGCATCGACGAGACGCTCACGGCCGGGCAGCACTTCGACCTGGGCGGCCGCCTCCGCGCCCTGCGCGACGAGGGCGTGCTCATCCTGGGATCGGGGAACGTCGTCCACAACCTTCACGCCTACGCGTGGGGAGCCCACGCTGTGGCGCCGTACGACTGGGCGATCGACTTCGAGTCCAGGCTACGACAGCTGATCGAGACCCGTCAGTTTGCGTCGGTCGCTGGATACGAGGGCAGTCCGGAGGCGGCCCTTGTGGCACCGACGCCCGACCACTTCCTGCCGCTGTTGTATGTGCTGGCGCAGGCGGAGCCCGATGACGCGCTGGCGTTTCCGGTGGAGGGCTTCGACGGCGGCTCCATCTCCATGCTCGGGGTGCGTGTGGGCTGAAGTGCGCGCTTCACGGCCGGGGTGCGAGACGCTGCCGTGCTGCATCGTCGCCAATATCTCGCGCCCGAATCAGCTGCCCATCGTGATCAACCCGCCCTGCAGGGTCAACCCGCCTGCTGCGCGATCTGTACCGCGCACGGCAGGGTTAGGAGGAAGCCTGCGGCGAGAATGGCGCCGGCGCCGCCTGTGGGTTCGCGGGCTGCGCCGCCCACGCAAGGTCGACGACCGACACGGTGTGCGCGCTCTCGCGCGCGGCCTCGAGCACTTCGATGACTGCGACGGCGTCGTCAGGGTCGACGGGCGGTGGGGAGCCGGTCAGCAGAGCCTCGGCGACTGCTGCATAGAAGTGCGGATAGGCGCCCGTTGCAGTCTCGACGCGACGCTCGACGCCGTAAACGACGAGCCGCCCCCAGCGGTCGGGAGCCTCGCGCCCCCAGCCGGGTGCGCCCGGGCGCACCCCGGCGCGCAGGGCGTCCTCCTGGCCGTCGAGGCCCTCCTTCATGTAGGACCCGCGCGTCCCGAGCACTCGAAAGCGTGCCCCCGGCTCCGCGGCGACCGCGCTGGCCCAGAGGTGGACGCGCACCCCGCCGTCATGCTCGAGAGCGATGAAGACGTCGTCGTCCGCCTCCACGCCGGCCCGCCGGCGCTGCACCTCCGCGTAGACCCGCACGGGACGCCCGAAGAGCACGCAGGCCTGGTCGACGAGGTGGCTGCCGAGGTCGAAGAGCAGGCCACCGGCCTCCGCAGGGTCGCCGCGCAGGCGCCAGGCGCCCGGGGCGGGATGCGGCTGCCACCTTTCGAAGCGCGACTCCAGGCGCGTCACCTGCCCCAGCGCCTCCTCGGCGAGGAGTCGCTGAACTGTCAGCATGTCGCCGTCCCAGCGCCGGTTGTGGAAGACGGTGAGCAACGCCCCGCGCTCTGCGGCCGTTCTGACGAGCTGACGCGCCTGCCCCGACGTGGGCGCCACCGGCTTGTCCACCACGACCGCGAGCCCGGCCTCGAGCGCGGCCAGGGCGACCGGCACGTGGGCCCGGTTCGGCGTGGCGACGACGACCAGGTCGTGCTCGCCGGCCGCCTCCCAGAGGTCGGCGACGCTGGTGACGACACGGGCCTGGGGGTGCTCATGCCGGGCGCGCGCGTGTCGCTCCGGATTCGCCGTCACGACAGTGGCGACGCGCATCCCCGGGGTTGCCGCGATCAGGGGCGCATGGAACACCGAGCCTGCCAAGCCGTAGCCCACCACCGCGACCCGAATCTCCCCGGCCCTGGCAGGCGCCACGGTCCGCGAGCGTACCAGCACCCGATGGGGGACGCGGGGCCTTCGGCCGGCGCCGGGCGGCCCGCCGTCAGGCGGCGCGCTGGGAGCGGCTCGTCCAGTAGCGCAGGAGCGCCATCTCCTCGGCGCGCTGCGCCTGCGCGAGCCACTGACGCCATTCCGCCTCGAAGGGCGTCGGGGGAACGAATGTCGCCTCCCACTTCCACTCGGAGGGAAGGGTGTCGGCGTAGCGCGTCAGGGGGGTGGTCTTGGGGTCCATGGTGTCTGTCCTCAACTGGCAGATAGGTGGTACCACTGCGAGCGCCGAGGAAAACCATGCCCTCCGTCCAGGCTATCGGGCCGGCGGTGGGGTGGTGGACCCCGCCCTGGAGGCCTGCCGTGACAGCGGGTCGAGCCCGTAGTAGAGAGCCAACAATGCGTGGAACGCGAGGCACGCGTACGCGCTGATGAACGCCACGCCGATCGACACCGTGTAGGCGGCAACGCCGAGCGTGAACAGCAGGGTGGCCGTCGCGCGCTGGGCCTCGGGGAACGACTCGACGAGCAGCCTTCGTCGGAGCGAGGCGTATAGCCATAGAGCTGCCCAGGCATACGCATTGGCTGCCATCGTGACGCTGTAGACGACCGCCGCGACCCGCGCGCCGTCTCCCTCGCGTAGGGCCTCGCCGAATATTCCGGTCGGGTACGGAAGAAACGCCACAGTGAGGAGGAGCAGGAGATTGAGATAGACCAGGCCACGATCGACGCGTGCGAAGTGGCCGAAGATCGAGTGGTGGTTCAACCACATGATGCCGATGACCGCGAAGCTCACGGCGTACGCCGCCAGCGACGGCCACCGATCGGCCAGCTGGCGAGCCAGGTCGTGGTAGTTCGCCGGCTGGGAGATGGTGAGCACCAGCAGGGTGATGGCGATGGCGAAAACGCCGTCGCTGAAAGCCTCGAGACGTCCCTTGCTCACGATCCGGTCACCCGGCCGAGGGGTGGCCTGGCTCGGGGTGCACGTCCGTGTGCATCAGGCGGGCTGAGGTCGCTGGGATCGAATCATCCTGCTGGGTGATGTGGCCGGAGGGGGGTTCGAGTGTACTGACGTGGTGCACCATGCCAGGAACGGGTTGGCGTGTGGCCCTGGCGCCGGCCACCGGGGAGGCTGGCAGGGCCTCGAGGCGCGGCCGTGTCGAGCGTCGATCCTGCCGCTGCTCGCCGCGGCGGTTGTCGCCGGGTGCGGGAACGGTTCCGCGCCGGCGGCGACGTCGCCCGCGCCGGCGGCGTCGGCCTTGCTCCCTACCCCTACGGCGGCCGCGATCCCGAGCTCGACGCCCTTTGTGCGGTCCGACAGCGAATGGACGACCTACATGGGGGACCCGATGCGAACCGGTGTCGGCCCGGCGACGCCGGCGGCGGCCAACCCGCATCGCGCCTGGACCGCTCAGGTGGACGGCGACGTCTACGCCGAACCGCTGGTGGCGGGCGGGTCGGTCATCGTGGCCACGGAACAGGACACCGTCTACGCCCTGGACGCGGCCGGCGGCGGCGTCCGCTGGCACGCCCACCTCGGCGACCCGGTGGCGCTCTCCCAGCTGGTTTGCGGCAACATCGACCCCAACGGCATCACCTCGACGCCCGTCGTCGACTCCGCCGCCGGCATCGTCTACGCGGTGGGGATGCTGAGTGGTCCCGTGCGCCACGAGCTCTTCGCGCTGCGGCTCGCGGACGGAGGGGTCCTATGGCACCGCGTCGTCGATCCGCCGGGGGCGACGCCACGCATCCACCAGCAGCGCGGCTCGCTCAACCTCGCCAACGGGCGTGTCTATTTCTCCTTCGGCGGCTTCACAGGCGACTGCGGACGGTACAACGGCTGGGTGATGTCGGCGCCCGCGGGCGGCGCCGGCCCGCTCAACGCCTGGGAGGTTCCGTCCAACGTCGGCGGAGCGGTCTGGGCCCCGCCCGGGCCGGTGATCTCCCCGACCGGAGACGTCTGGATTACGACCGGGAACACGCTCGCCGGCGCGGGCGCCACCAGCGGCACGTACGACGGCGCCAACGCCGTGGTGCACCTCGACCCCAGGCTGTCGACCGCAGTCGACCGCTGGGCTCCTGAGAACTGGGCGGAGCTCAACAACCAGGACCTCGACCTCGGCTCGATGGCGCCGGCGCTCCTCCCCGGGGGACTGGTTTTCGCCGCCGGCAAGGACGGGGTCGGGTACCTGCTGCGGGAGGCACATCTCGGCGGGATCGGCGGACAGGTCTTCAAGGCCACCTTGTGTCAGCGGGGTGCCGCCCACGCCGCCTTCGGAGGGGCAGCGGTCGCGGGCGACATGGTGCTGGTTCCCTGCAAGGACGGGCTGGTCGCGCTGCGGGTCGACCCTGCGGCGCCGTCCTTCACCGTGGCGTGGCGGGCGGCGCCGGGGGCGAATTCGGCGGTGCTCGCCTATGGGCTGGCCTGGACGGTGACGGCCGCGGGGGGCAACGGGAGCCAGGATGTCTGGAGCGGCTCGCTCCTCGGTCTCGACCCCGCCTCAGGAGCCGTGAAGGTGCAGCTGGGGCTGGGCGGAATCCCCCACTTCGCCGCGCCCGCCGCCGCAGGCGGGAGGGTGTACGTCGGCGGCCTGGGCACCGTGTATGCCGTGAGCGTCGCCTGACCTCAAAGGGCGGGACCGCCTGATCGCTGCAAACGGCCACGGCGGCCGGCGGGCTCACGGCCCTGAGGCGACGGTCTTCACAAAGTCGGCGAGGTTCACAGACTCGTCCCGAAGCGCGCCAGGGTCGACGGGTGCGCGGGCCGCGAGAAGGCGCTGCGCGACGAGGAAGTCGCGCGGCCGGTTGACGCAATCGGCTGCGATGAGACGGCCGTTGGCGAGGTACCAGGCGACGAAGCTGCGCCCCGATTCCGGATCGCCCCGGATCACGAGCTCGTCGTACGCGCAGCTCAGCCCCGCGATCTGGAGCTTGACGTCGTACTGGTCCGACCAGAACCACGGCTCGGCGTACGGAGGGGGCGGCTTGCCGCAGGCGACCGCGGCGACCACGCGCGCGCGGTCCATCGCGTTCGGTACCGACTCGTGCCTGACGCGGCTGCCGGCGACCGGGTCAGGGTGATTGGCGCAGTCGCCCGCCGCGGCGATGTCCGGGTCGTCGGTTGTCCCGTTGCCGTCAACCACGATCCCGTTGTCGACGGCGAGGCCCGCCCGGACGGCGAGCTCCACGTTGGGAACGGCGCCGACGGCGACGATGACGAGATCGGCTGCGACAGTGCCCGCGTCGGCGAGCCGCACGGCGGAGACGTGGCCGGTACCCTCGAGTGCCAGCACCGCCGCGCCGGTGCGCACGATCACGCCGGCCTCGCGATGGACACGCGTGTAGAACCGCGAGACCGGTGCTCCAGCCACGCGCTGCAGGACACGCGCCTGCGCCTCGAGCACGGTCACCTCCAAGCCCGCCTGCACCAGCACGCACGCGACCTCCAGGCCGAGATAGCCTCCGCCGATGATCACGGCGCGCCGGCCGGTCGCGATCGCAGAGCGGACCCGCACGGCGTCGTGATGTGAGCGGAGGTAGTGGACGCCGTCGAGCTCCGCGCCCGGCAAGCGAACCTCGCGGGGCCGGGCGCCTGTGCAGATGGCGAGCTTGTCGTACGG
>DATDHG010000132.1:0-2303 GCA_036521675.1 Candidatus Dormiibacterota bacterium | reverse complement strand
GCCTGGAGGCCATCCTGGTTGGTCGATGTGGTCCCGGTGGTCGCAATCGTCCTCTTGGGCGCGATCCTCGACGTTTCCGCGCCGGAGGGGATCGGCCGCCTCGGCCCGGCATCGTCCTACGAGAGCTCCGGTCTCGGGCCGACCCTGCTCGCAGTCGCCGTCGCGGCTCCGCTGCTCTGGCGGCGGCGGTATCCGCTCCTGGTCTTCTGTGTCGAGACCGCGGTGATCATCGGCGTCGCCAACGAAATCCCGTATCCATCCATCGCGGCCGCCCTGATCGCCGCGTACTCCGTGGCGGCCTACGACCGGCGCTGGTGGGTGTCACTGGGAGCCGTGCTCGTGGTGGGGGCGATCGTCGTCGTGGTCTTCCCGGGGCCCCTGCCCCCCATTCCCGACGTGATGGGCCCCTTCGCCCTGCTGGTCGTCCCCTGGCTGGCGGGCAACGGTATGCGACTCCGCCAGGGACGCCTCGACGCCGTCGAGAGGCGGGCCTTCCAGCTGGAGCGCGAGCGCGACGACGCGGAACGCGCCTTGCGCGAGGAGCGTGCGCGAATCGCCCGCGAGCTGCACGATGTCGTGGCCCACAGCGTGAGCGTGATGGTCGTCCAGGCCGGTGCGGCGCGCCAGGTGGTGCGCAGCAAGCCGGATCGCGCGACTGAGGCCCTGCTCGCCGTGGAGGAGAGCGGGCGCGAGGCGCTGGGCGAGCTGCGGCACCTGCTCGGGCTGCTCACCGACCAGGGCGACTCGCCGCTCGCCCCCCAGCCGGGGCTCGACGGCCTGCCGGCGCTGGTCGACCGCATCAGGAGTGCCGGCCTGAAGGTCACGCTGCGTGTCGAGGGCGAACCCCGACGGCTGCCACCGGGAGTGGACCTCGCCGGATACCGCATCGCGCAGGAGGCGCTGACCAACGCGCTCAAGCACGCGGGTGGGGCGCCGACGGAGGTCGTCATCGCCTATGCGGAGGACGAGGTTCGCGTGGCGGTGCTCGATGACGGGCCGCCGGCCGCTGGAGCACAACCGGGCGGGGGAGCCGTCGGGAGCCGGCAGGGACTCGTGGGGATGCGTGAGCGTGTCGGCCTCTACGGCGGATCGCTGGACGCCGGCCCCCGCCCCGGGGGCGGCTACGCGGTGCGCGCACGCCTCCCGCTCGCGGCTCCCTGAGCCGCATGACGGTTCGCGTCGTCATCGCCGACGACCAGGCGCTGGTGCGCACGGGCTTCCGGCTGATCCTCGAGGAGCAGGGCGATATCGAGGTGATCGGCGAGGCCGCCGACGGGGTGGCGGCCGTCGAAGCGGTGCGGCGGTTGCGTCCCGACGTCGCCCTCATGGATGTCCGCATGCCGGTGCTGGACGGGCTCGAGGCCACGCGGCGGCTGCTCGCCACCAGCGACGCGGCGCCGGACGCGGAGACGACAGCATGCCGGATTCTGATTCTCACGACGTTCGACCTCGACGAATACGTCTATGCGGCCCTGGCCGCGGGGGCGAGCGGTTTTCTGCTCAAGGACGTCACCGCCGAGAAGCTGGTGGCGGCCGTGCGGACGGTCTGCGCCGGAGACGCGCTGCTGGCGCCGACGATCACCCGCCGCCTGGTCGAGCGGTTTGCGCGCAGGCACGCCCCGCCGCCCGCGCTCAACGGCGGTGTCGACGAGCTCACCGCGCGCGAGCGCGACGTGCTGTGCCTGGTCGCGCGCGGGCTGAGCAACGCAGAGGTCGCCGGGCGGCTGGACCTCAGCTCGGCGACGGTGAAGACTCACGTTGCCCGCATCCTCGCCAAGCTGGGTCTTCGCGACCGCGTGCATGCGGTCGTCGTCGCCTACGAGGTCGGGCTGGTCGAGCCGGGCGAGCGGTCACGCGCCGGCTGAGGCGCTACAAAGGTGGGAGGTTTCCCACATGGAGGCACACGCAATGATGGGCAGCCAGTACACCCCTGACGAGGCCATGGCCGACCGCAGGCAGCTCGACGCTGCGGCCGAGGAGTTGACCGAGACCGGCGAGACGCTGCTCGGTCCGCCCGCGGATGCGCCGGCGGTCGCACCGGTGGCCGCCGACAGCCCCGCGACCGCGGCCGCTCCTCAGCCCGCGGCGCAGGGGTGGTGGGCCCGGATGACGCGAGGCTTGCGGCGCCGCTGATAGGAACGGCGTCCCAATTGTCAGCCTCGCGGCGTGCGGGTGCTTCTACCCGCCGGCGGTATGGAGCAGGAGGTCGGTCGCGTAGCCGGCGAGGAAGCCGACGAGGAGGCCGACCATGGCGATGTCGTGGCTGCCGATCTTGCGGCCGGCGTGCTGCAGCTCGCCGACGA
>DATDHG010000131.1:0-11634 GCA_036521675.1 Candidatus Dormiibacterota bacterium | reverse complement strand
ACGTAGACGAAGAGCCGGCCCGGAAGTGCGCTGCCCACATGCGACAGCGCCTGGATCAGGCCGTACGGGAGCGGGAGCCGGGTGAGGCTGCCATAGAAGTGGAGGTGCGGGCCCAGCGAGACGACCGTCAGGGCGGCCCCGGTCACAGCGGACCAGGCGACGATCGGTCGCCTCCACCACAGCACTGTCGTCACGACCAGGAGAACAAGCAGAGGAATCCCCAGATACGATCCCGTTTCCACCGGGTTGCCACCGAACGTTTGCGCGTCGGCGGACAGCGAACCCCACGAAAACCACTGCAGTTGTGTGGGGACCACCAGCGAGACCGGATCGGTGACGTAGGTGTCGGCGCCCGGCACAGTCCCGTGGACGCGGCCCGGCCCCAGCAGCTGGACCGCCAGCGGTCCGATGACCATCAGCACGAAGACGGCGACACTCCACGAGCCCGCGCGGAGCACGTAACGCCGGCGTGCGGCGAATCGGCCTCCATGAAGCAGCGCGAGTGCGACCACTCCGACCGCAGCTGCGATGCCTCCCAGGACAACGCCCTCCTCCAGGACGAATACCTGGGCACCCAGCGCGATTCCCAGAACGGTCCCCAGCACGCGGGGAGAGCGCCGCTGCCGCACGCAGATCTCGTCGAAGATCATGAAGAGGAGCGGCGGGAGGACGGCGAACGTCACTTTGGCATGGCCGTGGGCCTGGTTCATGAGGAATGGCCCGAACCCGTACGCGAGTCCGCCCACGACCGCAGCCCCGCCTGCCACATAGCGCCGAATGGCCAGGTAGGCGCACCATGCTGAGAGGGCGATCCCTCCGGTGATGAGGACGTTGTAGGCGAGGATCGGGCCGCCGGTCACCGTCACTGGCCAGAGCATCAATCCGAGCAGCGGTGCCCACGAGTCCCACATCAGATTGACGCCGTCAGGGGAATTGAGCTGTGACGTCAGGAACGGGTTGACGCCATGGCTTATCGCCCATGGAGTCCAGGAGAGAAACCAGATGGTCTGCTGCGCGTCGCCCGAGTAACCGATGACGGTGTGAAGTGGGTCGCGCCACGCCGGCAGGAAGACCAACAGGGCGAGCGCGGTGTAGCCGACCAGAGGCCCGGCCAACCCGACAGCCCGATTGACCCGGCGGTCGTCAAGGCCGCTCACTCTGGCCTCCTCCGCGAGGCCAGGCGCGTGGATCTCCAGCCTCCGCGGTCGGGGACCCTAGGGCACGAACCTTGCTCTTCGATGACGAAGCACGCCTCTCGTACTGTGCCCCGCAGGGCCCCTTCCACGGCGGCGGTCGGCTAATCGCGAAAGTTGAAGGCGGGAGCGCGAGGGGAACGATCCCTCCGGGGACACGGCGTGCGCGCCCCCCGACCGTTTTGAAGACGGCGGAGCCCACCTGGGCCCATGCGCCCCCGTGGCCGTGGCCCGGGTGCTCGGCTGGCGAAGCCTGATCAGCCCGCGCGGCGGGCCACGTCCGGAGTCTCGCCGGCCTCGAGGACAGCGTCGAGTTCGCCCTTGAGCCTGGCCTTGGGCTGGTAGCCGACGATGCGACGCTGGGCGGCTCCGCCCCGGAAGACGATCAGCGTAGGGATGCTCATGACGCCGAATTGCCCCATGGTGACCGGGTTGGCGTCGATGTCGAGCTTGGCGATCTTGACCCGGTCGCCGTATTCGCCGGCCAGCTCCTCGAGCAGGGGGGCGATCATCTTGCACGGCGAGCACCAAGCCGCCCAGAAGTCGACAAGCACGGGCACATCGGAGTCGATGACCTCGGCCTTGAAGGTCGAGTCGCTGACGGTGACGGGGTGGGCCATCGTGTTCTCCCTGGGGCGGGGTATTGAGGGTATGTGCCTGTCGTCGATGCTACCCGCCGGGGGCGCGTCTCACGCGCCAGGAGCGGGCGCCCTCAGTCGGGGCTGGGTGCCTTGGTCTGGGGTGAAGCGCTCGTCGGGGCGGCGCCGGCGTCGGAGCTCGAGGCGGCAGGAGCCGCCGGGGCGGCCGCGCTCGCCGGGCCACCGGAAGCTGGGCTCTTCGCCGTGGATCCGCCCGACTTGGAGGCGCTGCGCGAGTCGGTCTTGTAGAAGCCCGAGCCGTTGAAGACGATGGCCGGGGCGAAGAAGAGACGCTGCGCGGGCTGGCCGCACTTGGCGCATTCCGCCCCAGCCGGGCCGCTCATGGGCTGCCAGACGTCGAACTCGGTGCCGCAGCTCGAGCAGCGGTATCCGTAGGTCGGCATCGGGGCGTCTCCTTGGTGGTCGGCGGGCGTCCAGCGGCCCGGTCGCCTGCCGGGGCCGTCGTGTGCCACTGGGTTCCTACCCGGTGGTCAGTAACGGTCAAACCCTGCTGCTACGCGGCGGTGCCGATCGGCGCGTTCTCTCGATGGTACGGCAGACGCCGCGTCAGGGTGCCTGGCCGCTCGGAATCAGAGTGGTGACAGCACCAGCCCGGTCGGCACCTTGGGGGAGAAATAGGTCGACTTCTGGGGCATCTGCTCGCCCGCGTCCGAGACCTCGATCATCTCCCTGGTGGTGCAGCCGTTCAGGCAGAGGGCGAGCCCCGCCCGCCCCTCGGCGACCGCTCGGCCCGCGTCCTCGACCTCGCGAGCGAAGTCCAACGCTCCTGCGGCGATGCTCGCGGCGTCCAGGCCGCAGGCCCGCCCCAGGATCTCGTCCTCGACCACGCTGACATCAAGCCGCGCGCGCGGCGAGGCGCTGGGCTCGCGGCCGGCCAGCAGCAGGGCGGCGCCGTCCGACCCGGCGACGGCGAGGGCGTGCGCCCGATCGCGCTGCGCCGCGGCCGCGGCCACGGCGGCCGCGAGGTCGGGCGTGGGCTCGACCCGCCACCGCGCGGGGAGCCTGGCCATCAGCTCCGCGAGGCTGTTGGGAACCCCCGGCCGGGGCAGCACCAGGCGATGGGTCGGCAGCACCAGAAGCGCGGGATCGTCCGCGGCGCAGAGCTCGGCCAGGACCCAGGCGAAGCCGGCCTCCGGGGAGGCGGGCAGCTCGGCGGCGCGGCGCTCGGCGGCGTAGGCGGCCGCGGTCTCGAACCGGTGGTGGCCGTCGGCCATGTAGAGCCGGGCCGGGGCCAGCGCCTCGACGACCTCAGCCACCACGGTCGGGTTGTCGACCACCCAGAGCCGGTGGTTCTCGGCGGCGACCTCGCCGTCGGTCTCGGCGCTCAGGTCAGGGTCGGCGGCGCACGCCGCCGCGAGCAGCTCGGCCAGGCCGGGGGCGCGGTCCCAGATCAGCAGCACCGCGCTGGTCTGCGTGCGGGTCGCGCGCATCAGCGCCAGGCGGTCCGCCTTGGGGCCGCGCAGGGTGCGCTCGTGGGGCAGCACGTCGGCCTGGTCCCAGGGCAGCGCCCGCACGCCCACAATGACGCCCCGGCGGTTCAGCGTCCAGCCGACCGCGTCCTGGAAGCCGTGGTCGTGCACATACGCAGCGGGCCGCGGGTCACGGCGCAGGACCCCCGCGAGAGACCAGGCGCTCAGCAGGTCGCGGGCCCGCGTGTAGCGATCGCGCTCGCCGGGGATGTCACCGGGCTCGTCGCGTCCGAAATCGACGCGCACGATGTTGTGCGGTCCGAGCCCATAGAGGCGCTCGCGCTGGGCCTCGTCGATGACGTCGTACGGCGGCGCCAGGGCGCGCGCGACGGCGGTCCGGGCGGGGTCGTAGCGGAGGCCGCGCAGGGGTCGGGTGACGGCCATCAGCAGGCGCCCGCCTACAGCGCCACCGCGCGCAGGGTCTCCAGCACCCCCAGCCCGCGCAGGCGTTCGAGCACCGCCTCACCGACCTCCTCGTCCGTCTCCAGCAGCATCAGGGCGCGGCCGTACGGCTGGTCGCGACTCAGCTCGATGCCTGCGATGTTGATGCCACACTCGGCCAGAAGCGTGGAGACGGCGGCGATGACGCCGCGGCGATCCTGGTTGGTGGCCACGAGGTAGCGGCCGTGGGGCGCCATGGTGACCCGGTACTCGTCGATGCGCGTGATCCGGGCCTGGCCCTCGAACTGAGTCCCGGCGAGGGTGATGCGCTCGGCGCCCGTCACCTCCAGCACCATGGTGTTGGCGAAATCGTGGGTGGCCGTGGCGCTCCGCTCCTCCAGCGCGATGCCGCGTTGCCGGGCCACGGCGCGGGCGTTGATCGGGTTGATGCGCGTCTCGGTGTACGGGGCCAGAATGCCGCGCAGTGCCTCGGCCGTGAGCACGATCGTCTCGCCGGCCGCCAGCTCACCCGAGTAGGTGCAGCTCACGCGCCGCAGGCGGCCGCCGACCAGCTGGCGGGCCAGCGCGCCCATGCGCTCGGCCAGCTCCATGTAGGGCCGCAGCGCGGCCAGCTCCTCGGGGAGGATGGCGGGCGCGTTGACCGCGTAGCGGGCCACCCCGCCCGCCAGCACAGCGGCGATCTGGTCGGCCACGTCGTAGGCGACGTTGACCTGCGCCTCAAGTGTGCTGGCGCCCAGGTGCGGGGTGAGAAGGGTGTTGGGAGCCGCCAGCAGGGGGTTGCCGGCGGGCACCGGCTCGGTGGTGAAGACGTCCACGGCGGCGCCTGCCAGGTGTCCCGAAGCCAGCGCGGCGGCGAGCGCGGCCTCGTCGATGATGCCCCCCCGGGCCACGTTGATGACCCGTGCCCCCGGCCGCATGGCCGCCAGCTCGGCGGCGCCTATGCAGCCGCGGGTGGTGTCGGTCAGGGGCACGTGGACGCTGAGCACGTCGGCCTCGCGGAGGAGGGTGTCGAAGTCGACCAGCTCCGCCCCCGCCTGCTCGGCCCGTTCCGGAGCCACCATGGGGTCGTGGGCGATGACCCGCATCAGCAGCCCGAGCGACGCGGCCCGGGCGACCTCGGAGCCGATCTTGCCCAGCCCCAGCAGCCCCAGCGTCTTCTCGCGCAGCTCGCTGCCCATGAACGCGTTGCGATCCCAGCGCCCGCCCTTCAGCGAGGCGTCGGCGGCGGCGACGTTGCGCACCAGCGCGCACATCAGGGCGACCGCGTGCTCGGCGGCGGCGATGGTGTTGCCCGTGGGCGCGTTGAGCACCATCACGCCATGGCGGGTGGCGGCGTCGATGTCGATGTTGTCCACGCCCACCCCGGCCCGCCCCACGACACGCAGCCGCCTGGCGGCGTCGAGCACCTCGGCGCTGACCCGGGTCTCGCTGCGGACCACCAGGGCGTCGTAGGCGCCGATGATCGCCACCAGCTCAGCGCCGCTCAGCCCGGTGCGCACGTCCACAGTGCCCGCGCTGCGCAGCCGCTCCACGCCATCCTCGGCGATGGGGTCGGCGACCAGGATGCGGGCGTCGGCGCGGTCGAGGGTGAGCTGGCTCATGTCAGCAGCCGCTCCCTGGGACCGGGGGCGCTCCGCGGGGCGCGGCCGCTCAACCACCGCTGGTGGCCCCGAGACGTTGACGCCAGGAATGGCTGAAACGACTCAGACTCCGGCGCCGGCGAACGCCGGCGGGATGGGGGCGGGACGGCGCACCACCGCCTGGGCGGCGGGGACGGCGAGGCCGACCCGGCTGAGCATGCCGTGGTCGGCGAGCCCCTGCTCGATGGTCGCCAGGATCGAGTAGGCGTCGCGCTCCTCGATGTAGCCGAGGTGTCCGATGCGGAAGATCTGCCCGGTGAGGTCACCCTGGCCGCCGGCCAGCACCAGGCCGTAGGTGGTGCGCAGCGTCGTCTGCCAGGCCTTGAGCGCCTCGGCATCGGGCGCGGGCGAGTGCACGGCGGTGACCGTGTTGCTTCGGTGGCCCTCAGGGGCGAACAGCCGCATCCCGATCGCGCCGACGCCGGCCCTGATCATGTCCGCGACCCGCTGGTGGCGGGCGTACACGTTCTCCAGACCCTCCTCGCGCATCATCGCCAGCCCCTCGGCCAGCGCGTACATCACCGAGAGGGGTGGCGTGGTGTACGTGGATCCCTTGTCGATGAACCCCTTCTGGCGCGCGAAGTCGAAGTAGAACCGGGGCGCCGTCGCCGCCTCCGCGGCCGCGTACCCGGCCGCCGACACCGCGATCATGGCCAGCCCCGGGGGGGCCATCCAGCCCTTCTGCGACCCGCTCACGACCACGTCGAGACCCAGTGCGTCGACCGGCAGCGGCATCGACCCCGCGCCCGACACGGAGTCGACGGCGATGAGCTTGCCGCGTCCCTTGACCACGGCCGCGACCGCGGCGATGTCGTTGACCACGCCCGTCGAGGTCTCGTTGTGGGTGACGAACACCTTGTCGATCTCGGGGTTCTGGGCCAGGAGGCGATCGACGTCCTCGGGGTCGAGCGCCTCGCCCCAGGGCACGTCGAGGCGCACCACCCCGGCCCCGTAGGCGGCCCCGATGTCCGCCCAGCGCTTGCCGAAGGCGCCCATCGAGCAGAAGAGCACCGGCTCCCCCGGGCTGAGCAGGTTGGCCGCCGCCGCCTCCAGGCCGCCGGTCCCACTGGCGGGGAAGAGGAGGACGTCGTTCTCGGTCTGCAGAGCCCAGCGCAGCCCGCTCACCAGGCCCGCGATCAGCTCTGCCGCCTCGGGCCCGCGATGGTTGATCATCGGCCGGCTCTGCGCGCGCACCACCCGTTCGGGCAGCGGGGTCGGACCAGGGACGCGGAGTTGCTGCTCGATGATCATCGGCGCTCCAGGGGAGGCGCGCCGTGACGGGTTGGCCACGGACGCGCCGGCTTGTCGGGTCGGGCGGCGGCGCCCGACGGCGGCGCGGTGGAGTCTAGCAACGGGGTCCCTCGCACCCCCGTGCTCGGCTACCCGAGACAGGCGTGGGACAGGGACAGCGGAGCGGGCACCGTCGCGCTCCCCGGCGCAGGCCGGCCGGGGGACCCGCCCCAGCCGGCCTTGCCGGTGCTCGGTACTAGCAGAGCCCCGCCGGGCTCGAGGTCGTGCACTCGTTGTCGTCGAACTGGTTGGTCGGCGACGGCACCGCCACGGCGATGTCGGTGCTGTTCTTGTGAGCGTCGTTGTCGACCACCTTGATGAACGTCGTCAAGCCGCCGGGGCCGGGTCCCAGCACGATCCCGCCACTCGCGAACGTCGGCCCGCTCGCGACGTTGCCGTTGGCCGTGTTGTCACGCAGGGTGATGTGGTCTCCACCGGCGACGGCGATGCCGAGCCCGGAGGTCGGAGGTCCGTCGCCCGCCGGGCAGGCGAGGCTATTGCGGTTGGCGGAGTTGTCGTCGGCGGTCGCGTCCCCGTCGCCGGACGGCAGCAGGCCGGTGTTGAGGAAGAGGATCCCGATGCAGTTGCCGTTCACGGTGTTGTCCTCGATCTTCGCTCCGCGCGAATCGCGGAAGAAGATGCCGAACCCGTTGCCGTGAGCGTTGTTGTCCGCGATGACGGCTGCGGCCTTCGGCGACTCCCCGATGTAGAAGCCGGCCTCGTGGTTGCCCACGGCTACGTTGTGGGTGAAGCGGGTCCCCGTCGACTGGAGCGCGAACATGCCATACCCGCCATTGTTGAGGGAGCGGACGTGGTCGACGCGCGCCCCGCTGTTGTCGATCATGAGGATCCCGGAGTCGGTGAAGCCCTGGATGGTGATCCCCGAGATGCGTACGTTGTGCACCGTTGCGGTGACCGGGCCGTTGGGGCCGAAGCCGACGAGATCGGCGACGCAGATCCCGATGACCGCGGTCGGAGTCTCACCGCAGACGGGCGCGATGGTCTTGGGCGGTACCAACCGCACATCACCCGGATCGCCGTCACCTCGCAGGGTGATGCCGTCCTTGGGGATGACGAGGTTCTCGGCGTACGTACCCTCATCCACAACGATGGTCGTTCCCGGGGCGGCCGCGGCGATCGCCGCCTGGATGCTCTGGCCGTCATGCACCCTCACAGTGGCGGTTTTCGCAAAGCCGGTGAGCGGGAAGGCCAGCGCGCTCGCCGCCGCCAGCAGCCCGCCGACCGCACAAGCCGTGACCCGACGCCGCATCCGACCGTGCTGCTGCCGTTGATCCATGGTCATGGGCAAACCCCCGTTCCCAGCCCGTGGTCCAGGGTCGGGCAACCGTGCCCAACCGGTCCACGCCGCGTGAGCGGCGCGGAGCGCATCCTACTGACTGCGCATGGGCGTTGTGTGGACGCCGCCGCCTACCGCAGGTCGGCGGTGAAGGGCAGCAGCGCCATGTGCCGGGCCCGCTTGAGGGCCACCGTCAGAGCGCGCTGGTGGCGTGCGCAGGTGCCGGTCATGCGGCGCGGGAGGATCTTGGCTCGGTCGGAGAGGTAGCGCCGCAGCCGCGAGGTCTCCTTGTAGTCGATCTGCTCGATGTGCTCCAGGCAGAAGCTGCAGACCTTGCGGTGGCGGCGGCGGTCGTTGTCGGGCATGTGGCGGTGAACTCCGAGAACTCAGAAGGGGATGTCGTCAGGGTCGATGTCGCCGCCCGGTTCCGCGGCCGGGGCTCCGGCGCCGGCGCCGCGCGCGGCTCCCACATCACCGGCGGCGACGCCGTCCTGGCGGCTATCGAGGAACTGCACATCGTTGGCGCGAATCTCGGTGCGATAACGCTTCTGGCCGCTGGCGGCGTCGTCCCAGGAGCGCGTGCGCAGCTCGCCCTCGACGTACACCATGCGACCCTTCTGCAGGTACTGGCCGCAGAGCTCGGCGAGCTTGCGCTGGCCCTGATCGAAGACCTCGACGTTGTGGAACTCGGTGTACTCGCGACGCTCGCCGGTCTGCGCGTCCTTCCCATACCGGTTGGTGGCGATGCCCAGGCTGCACACGCCGGCGCCGCTGGGCAGGTATTTGAGCTCGGGGTCGCGGGTGAGGCGCCCGATGAGCAGGACCTTGTTGAGCGAACCGGCCACTACTCGTCCTCCATGGCGGCGTCGTCCGCGGCGGAGACGGCGCTGTCGTCGATCAGCAGTTCGTCGTCATCGGCGTCCGCGCCCACCGCCACGGGCAGGGGCTCGGGCTCGGGCGGGGCGGCCACCGCCGTGGCCTCGTCGCCGCTCTCGTCGCGGGGCACCCAGACCGTGACCATGTGGCGCAGAACGGCGTCGTTGATGTGGAGCAGGCGCTCGACCTCGGCGACGCCGGTGGGCTCGAGCCGCACGTGGACGATCACGTAGTGGCCGTCGCGCAGGCGCTCGATCTCGTAGGCGAGGCGGCGCTTGCCCCACGATGTGGTGGAGACCACCTCGCCGCCCCCGGCCTCGACGATGCGCTGCACGCCGGCCATGGCCTGCTGAAGGCCGTCGTCGTCCACGTCCGGGCGGACGATGTACATGAGCTCGTAGTCGCGCACCATGCGCGGCACCTCCTTTCCCGCGGGGTGGCGCCGGAGGCGTGGCCGGCCCCCGAGGTGATCAGAGGGCGGCGCTCCGGCGTGAGAAAGCGGCTGCGTCCGCGAAGCGGAGCCGCCGCAGGGTACCACGGTGAGCGCGCCGCCCCGCCCCAGCGTGCCGGGCCTCAGTCCAGCCGCAGGACCTTGGGCAGCGTGGTCAGGTTGCGGCAGCCGGTCTCGGTGACGACCACCAGGTCCTCGATCCGGATGCCCCCGAAGCGGGGGTCGTAGAGCCCGGGCTCCACGGTGACGACGTCGCCGAGCTCGAGCACCACATCGACGTCGCCGACGCGCGGGAACTCGTGGATCTCCAGGCCCAGGCCGTGCCCGGTGCCGTGGATGAAGCGCGCCCCGCTGTCGATGTCGCGATAGGGCTTGGGCAGCGAGCCGTAGCCGTGGCGCTTGAACACCTCGCAGATGGCGTAGTGGATGTCGCGCCCGTTCACGCCAGGGCCCACCATCTCCAGGCCGCGCTGCTGGCCCTCGCGGACCGCCTCCCACATGCGCTCCACCTCGGGCGGGGGGGTGCCGCGCAGAACTGTGCGAGTCATGTCCCCCCAGTAGCGGGTGGTCTTGTGGAAGGGAAAGATGTCCAGGACGATGGGCAGCCCGGCGCGCAGCACCTCGCTCGCGCCGCGGTGGGGGTCGGCGCTCTCGGGGCCGCCGCAGCAGATGGAGTCGGTCGTAGTGCACCCCAGCTCGAGCAGGCGCGCCTCGACCACCAGCACCAGGTCGTGGCCGCTCAGCGGACGCCCGCTGTGGTGGCGGAGCAGCCCATCCTGGATGGGCGCCTCGGCGATCACGTCGATGGCCCGCTGGAGAGCCTCCATGCCGGCGTTCTCCGTCTGGGCGATCCACTCCACCTCCTGCGGCGTCTTGATGCGCCGGGCCTTGCGGTAGAGGTCACCCCGGGGGGTGATGGCGATGTCCCGGCCGCGCAGCTGATCGGCGGTGATCGCGGGGAAGTCGGCGTCGACGGCGACGTGCTCCAGGCCCTCCGCCTCGCAGATCGCGCCGAGCAACAGCGCCCAGCCGTCCTGCTCGCTGCCCGCGCGGGCCATGATCCCGCTCCAGTCCAACTCCTCAGTGCAACGCACCCGCCCGACGCGGGCCTCCTTGCGGGCCCGGCCCTCCTCGAGGGCGGAGGTCCAGAGGGTGGTGTCCTGGCCGCCACGATCGACCACGACCACGGGGTCAGGGGCCAGGAAGCCGCTGCGGTAGTAGATGTTGGGGTGGTGATAGCTCTCGCCAAAGAGCACGACGGGGATCTCGGGGTCGGTCATCGCCGTAGGGTACCGGCTGGCCGCGCCCCCGCCCCGGCGCGGCGGGCGTCGCCGGCATGGCGAACGCGCAACCGCTGTCGCGATGCGATGGCGTCCCCCGGAGTTCCGGCTACGGAGGCCGGCCGGGGGCTGCGCATCCGTCAGCATGCGCTCCGACTTCTGCCGCCACTGGGGGACACCACGCGATGCAACCGCTGCCGCAGCCGGTCCAAGGAACGTGGGTCAGCCGCTGTCGGGTCGCGCTGCTCACCGTCGGTGGGCTGCTCGGGATCGGTCTGGGCGTGGCCGGGTTCTGGGCGCTGCTCACCGCCCAGGCCCAGGGAAGTGCTGTCCGCATCGGTGCGGGGCTGGCTGCGGGTCTCGTGGTGGTGGGCGGCATCACCGCCGTTGTGATCCGGGCACTGGCCCCCCGCCTCGCCGCCGGACGCTAGGAGCCCTAGCGCGCGGGCATCCGCATGGCGCCGTCGAGGCGGATCACCTCGCCGTTGAGCATGGCGTTCTCCACGATGTGGAGCGCCAGGGCGGCGAACTCGTCAGGGCGTCCCAGCCGCGAGGGGAAGGGGACGGCGGCGCCGAGCGCCTCGCGCACGTTGTCAGGCAGCCCGCCAAGCAGCGGCGTGTCGAAGGTGCCCGGGGCGATCGTCACCACGCGCACCCCCTCGCGGCTGAGGTCACGGGCCAGGGGGAGGGTCATGCTGACGATGCCGCCCTTGCTGGCGGCGTAGGCGGACTGGCCGATCTGCCCTTCGAAGGCGGCGATCGACGAGGTGCAGATGATCACGCCGCGCTCGCCGCCGGCGTCGGGCGGGTTGGCGACCATCACCGCGGCCGCCTGGCGGACGCAGTCGAAGGTGCCCACGAGATTGACCTGCACGGTGCGGGCGAAGTGCTCGAGGGGCATCGGCGCGCCCTCGCGTCCCACCACCTTGGCCGGCGGCCCGACCCCCGCGCAGCAGACCAGCACGCGCAGCTCCCCGAGCGCCGCGGCGGCCTGCACCGCGGCCTCCACAGTCGCGCTCCGGGTGACGTCGCAGGCCACGAAGCGACCGCGCAGCTCGGCAGCCAGCTCCGCACCGT
>DATDHG010000130.1:0-2963 GCA_036521675.1 Candidatus Dormiibacterota bacterium | reverse complement strand
CCATCGATCCGCTCATCGACTCGCGGGTGGTGTTTCAGTGGGTGCGCGGCCACAGCGGGGAGCTGGGCAACGAGCGCGTCGATGAGCTGGCGGTGGCGGCCATCCGGGCATTGCAGAGCGGAGCGCTGCCGTGAACGGCGGCGAGCGGCCATTCGGGGAAGGCAGGCCCGAAGCCGCGGATTCCGTGGAAGCGCGTCTGGATCCCGGAGGTTCGGCCGAAGCGCGTCCCGAGGAAGCTGCCGAAGCGCGTCCCGCGGAGGACCCCGCCTGGGGATTCGCGTCGCCCCATGAGCCGCGCTGGCCTGCCGCCCTGGCGACGCTTGCCGCCATCCTTCTGCTCGTCACGCTCCCCGACCAGCTCATCCCCGGCCCGCGCTTTCTCATCCCCGGCCTGCTGACGGCCGTGCTCATCCCGCTCTGGCTCGCCGCCCCCACCCGCCATCACCGCGAGCGGCGGCACATCCGCGCAGTCGGGATCACGCTCATCGCGCTCGTGAACCTCGCCAACCTCGCCACCCTGGTGCTCCTGGTCAGGGAGCTGCTGCATGGTGGAACGATCAGCAATGGCCGCACCCTCGTCGGGGCGAGCATCCAGATCTACGTGACCAACATCATCGTCTTCGGCCTGTGGTACTGGGAACTCGACCGCGGCGGCCCCGGAGCCCGCACCCATGTCCGGCACCGCAACCCCGACTTCCTCTTTCCGCAGATGACCACCCCGCGCGCCGGCCCGCGCCGCTGGACCCCCACGTTTGTGGACTACCTGTACGTGTCGGTCACCAACGCCACGGCGTTCAGCCCGACCGACACGATGCCGCTCACTCCGGTGGCCAAGTCGCTGATGGCGGTGCAGGCCGCGGCCTCGCTGACCACGGTTGCGGTGGTGGCGGCGCGGGCGGTGAATATTTTGAGTTGACGGCGGCGGGGCGCCGGGGTTGGGCGCGAGCAGGTGGCTCAGCGGATGCCCGTGTCGAAGCTGAGACTGGCGGTCACGGTGGCCCCCGGGCTGACGGTCACCGTCGCCGGTTGGGTCAAGCGCGGGAGGCCGCCCGAGGCGGGCGGCGCGGTGACCGTGTAGGTGCCGGCGGGGAGCGAGAGATCAGCCGTACCCACGGCCGACGTGGTCACGGTCGCGACCACCGCGCCGGATACGGCCACGACCTGCAGGGGGCCCTGGTAGGGAGCGACGCACGGCGGCCCCTCGGCGCGCTGCACGGGGCAGGTGGGTCCACGCGAGGCGACAATGTGGATCCGGCCCGCGGCCCCGGCGGTTGTGGTCGAGCTTGCGGAGGTGGTGGTCGACGAGGCGCTGGTGGAGGCCGCCGTCGATGCGGAGCCGGCGTTGGGAGGCTCCGCCCGCATGCCGCAGCCGGCGAGCAGGTAGGCCGCCACGGCGGCAGCGACGGTCCCCCGCAGGCGCGCGCTCGAAGGCATATGGGATGAACGCATACAGGCGTGTCCGGGTTCCCGGGGCGTCCCCATGGCCCGGATGGACCGAACTGACAGGGGCCGCGCCCGCCCGGGCTTCCGCATCGCACAACCGATGAGTTTCCGTGCGTGCCGGCGTTTCACCTCGTGGAACCTCGGGTGAACTGGACCAACAGACTGCAAGAGGAGGCTGCATCGTGGACTGGAAGCTCGAACTCATTGTGGTTCCCGTGTCGGACGTGGACCGCGCCAAGGCCTTCTACACCGAGAAGGCCGGCTTCAACGTGGACGTCGACCACCGCGCCGGCGAGGACTTTCGCGTCGTCCAGCTGACGCCGCCGGGCTCGACGTGCTCGATCACCATCATGAGGAACGCGCAAGCGGCGGGCTCCTTCCAGGGCCTGCACCTGGTCGTCTCCGACATCGACGCCGCGCGTGCCGAGCTCGTCGAACGTGCAACGGTCGTCAGCGAGATCTTCCATTTCGAAGTGGGCGGTCAGGTGCCGGGGCCTGATCCCCAGCGCAGCGACTACGGCTCCTTCTTCTCCTTCAGCGACCCCGACGGGAACGGTTGGCTTGTGCAGGAGGTCAAGGGATCGCAACCGGAAGCGTGATCGGGACGTGCCTACTGAAGGCCCTTCGCGCCCGGGAGCACGACGTCGCGGAAGTAGCCACCCCAATCCGGTTGCGTGCCGTCGGCATCGGTGAAGCCGTATGCCCGCGCCAGCTCCCACGTTGAGAGCGCCTGCCCCGACCGGTCCAGGATCGCCGGGTCCGCGGCCAGTGCAACCACGGCCCGCCCGATGTACGCCGGGGTCTCGGAGGCGGCGAAGTGGCGGTCGCTGCTGATGGCATCGCGCCAATTTGCCTGGGTGACCCCGAAATGGTCGAGGACGGCCTCCGAGCGCAGGAACCCCGGCGTCAGCGCGACCGCGGCGACCCCGTGCTCGCGCAGTTCCTCAGCCTGGTCGCGCGCAAGGCGGATCACCGAGGCCTTGGCCAGGTCGTAGAAGAGGCTGCCGCGATAGCGGTCCTCCACGCCATCGGTGACCTCGACGATCAGTCCGCTCCCGAGCGCGACCATAAGGGGCACCGCATGCCAGCTCGTCACCAGGTGGGTGTCGACGGCGAGCCGCTGCATGAGCAGGCCGTCGCCGAGGTCGTGTTCCCAGAAGGGAACGCCCCACCGGGCGAGCGGGTCGCCGCCCCAGATGTCGTTGACGACGATGTCGAGGCGACCGTCCTGCTCCGCCCCAATGCGGGCGACGAGCGCGGCCACGGCCGCGGGATCGGTGTGGTCGACGCGGACGGCGATCCCGTGGCCGCCGCGTGCATCGACCATCTCGGCGGTGTCCTCGATGGTCTCCGTGCGGTTCATCGGGGACCGCCGGTCCCGCGTGCTGCGACCGGTGACATAGACCGTCGCGCCTGCGGCGCCGAGCTCGACTGCGATGCCACGTCCTGCGCCGCGCGTGCCGCCGGCAACGAGCGCGACGCGGCCGGATAGATGTCTCTCAACGGCCGCCATAGCGCCG
>DATDHG010000129.1:0-2119 GCA_036521675.1 Candidatus Dormiibacterota bacterium | reverse complement strand
CCTCGGGCCGCGAACGCGAGCACCTCGACCTGCTCACCCATCACTACACAGAGGCGTACGTCGGGGCGCGCGAGCAGCGCGGCGCCGAACCCGATCTGGAGCGCCTGCGGCGCCGGGGTTTCGAGCTGACGCTTCTGGCCTCGGGCGACGCGCGGACGCTCTGCTGTCTGGAGAAGGGCGAGCGGCTCGCCGCGGCCGCGCTGGAGCTGGCCGTCACCCCCGTGGAGCGCGCCCAGGCCCGCGAGGCCCGTGGCCTCGCCTGCTTCGTTGCCTTGGCCAGCAACAAGGCGTGGGCCAACTGGACTGAGGCGATCGCCATCCGCCAGGCAGAGGTGCCGGAGGACCGCCTCGCCATCGCGCGGCTGTGCGTGCTGGCGGTCGAGAGCATCACCCGATGGTCGGGCACGATCGAGCGTTGGGCGGAGACGGAAGCCGATGTCGAGGGGACCATCGAGCGCGGGCTCACATTTGCCCCGGATGACAGCGAGGAGCTGGTCCGGCTGCTGGTCGGCCGGGCCCTGATGCCCTCGTATTTCCCTCGAGACGACTCCGAGCGGATTCGCCGGGGACGCGACGATGCCCGGCGCGCCGCCGGCGTGGCCCGCAAGCTGGACCGCCCCGACCTGCTCTCGGCGGCGCTCGATGGGGCCTCAGCCCTCGAATGGGTGATCGGGCACTTCGGTTCTGTCGTGCCCTTCATCGGGGAACGGCTCGCGCTGCTGCCACGCATCAGCAATGACATGGAGGTGGCCGACATCCTCAACATGGCGTCGAAAAACGCCCTGAACATCGGGCGCTACCGTGAGGCGCTGGGCCACGCCCAGGAGAGTGTCCGCCGCTGCAAAGCCGATATCGTGCGGGGCTGGGCGCTCTACGCCTTGTCCTGGCGAGGCCTGGCCAACTTCTGGCTGGGTCGCTGGGCTGACCTCGCGGTCGACGTGGCTGCCGCGGACGCTCTGATGACGCGTGAGGAGCGGGTCGTGCCGCCCTATTTCGCATCGCTCCACTACGCCGCGGCCGCGCTGGTCGCGGAGGTGCAGGGAGACTCCGACACTGCCCAGGACCTGATGCTCCGGCTCGATCGCCGCGACGAACTCACCGGCTTTCCCAACTGGAGCAAGGCGCCGCTCATGGTCCGCGTCCTCGTACGTCGCGGCGATTTCACGGCGGCTCGCGAACGCCTCGACCATCCCTTCTTCCGCGTGCATCGCGAGGGCAAGGGCTTCCTGCTGGCGGCAGACGCCGAGCTCGTCGCCGCCGCGGGCGACTGGTCGCGGGCGGGCCCGCTCGCAGGGGCGATGCGCGACTTCGCCACCGAGGCGGGGTTGGAGGCCCTGCCCACGCACGCCGACCGTCTCGAGGGACTGGCCGCGCACGCCCAGGGTCGGACCGTGGAGGCGGTGACGCTGCTGCGCCGCGCGGCCGAAGCCTTCGCCGCGCAGGAGGCCCGCTGGGAGGCCGGTCGCACCGAGCTGGCCCTGGCCGCAGCGCTGGCCGAAACCCGCGACGCCGCCGCGGCTCGAGTGGCGCTCGGCAGGGCCCGTCCCCTCCTCGAGGAGCTGCGGTCGAAGGCCGAACTGGCGGCGGCCAGGGAGCTGGAGGCTCGCCTGGCCCCGGCCTGAGCGGTGGTCTCCAGTGGCGGAGCCCGGCTCAGACCTCCTTGAACTCGGCGTCGACCACGTCGTCACCGCCATGGGCGGCGCCACTCGCGGCGCCCTCGCCGGGCGGTTCGGAGCCGGCGGGCCCGTCATGTGAGTCAGGTCCGGAGCCGGCGGAGGTCGAAGCGTAAACGGCCTCGCCGATCTTGCTGATCACCGCCTGGAGCTCGTCATGCGCGGTCTTGATGGCGGCGTCATCGTTGGCGGCGATGGCCTCGCGGATGGCCTTGACCTTGCCCTCGATGTCGGTGCGCAGCGCCTCGGGCACCTTGTCGCCGGCGTCGTTGAGCGCCTTCTCCGCCTGGAAGGCGAGGTGGTCGGCGCGGTTGCGCGTCTCCACCGCCTCCGCCCGCTTGCGGTCCTCGTCGGCGTGGGCCTCGGCCTCTTTGACCATCCGCTCCACCTCTTCCTTCTGAAGGGTGGTCGAGCCCGTGATCGTGACCCGGTTCTCCTTGCCGGTG
>DATDHG010000128.1:0-9881 GCA_036521675.1 Candidatus Dormiibacterota bacterium | reverse complement strand
ATCCGGGGCCGGTACGCGCTGACCGGCTGGTCCAACAGCGCACCATCGCGCCGGCCCTGTCTAGACTTCGCGCCCGGAGGCGCGATGTCGAACGACTATCACTTCATCACCCGCTGGCGCGTCGAGGGCGACTGCAGCGAGATCGCCGCGGTGCTGCGCGACCCGCGGGAGCTGCCCCGCTGGTGGCCGTCGGTGTATCTAGACGTGCGGGTGCTCGAGGAGGGCGCTGCAGACGGCGTGGGGCGGGTCATCGAGCTCTGGACCAAGGGATGGCTCCCCTACACGCTGCGCTGGCGCTTCACGACCACCGAGAACAACGGCGCGGCGGGATCGGCGCTGCGCGCCGAGGGCGATTTCTGCGGCGAGGGGCGCTGGACGTTCACCCAGGCCGGCGCATACGTCGATGCCGTGTACGACTGGCGGATCGCCGCAGAGAAGCCTCTGCTGCGCCGGCTCACGTGGCTGCTGCGGCCCGCGTTCAGCGCCAACCACCGCTGGGCGATGAGCCGCGGCGAGGAGAGCCTGCGGCTGGAGCTGGCGCGCCGGCGGGCGGTGGAGGCCGGCGCCGCGGCACGAGTGCCGGCGCCGCCGGGACCCACGTTCGCGCGGCTGGTGCCGGGGCTGCGGACGAGCCGGGCGAAGCCGGAGTAGATCGAACCCGGTGGCCCTTGAACGCATCGCCACGGATTCGGCGTGGTGGCCGGGCAAGGCGCCTCAGCCGTAATACAGCGCTGGGTGCCAACCCGGCGTCTCCGCCCGGCGGGCACCCAGCCCGGTCGCGACCCCACACGTCCGCGGAGCCCCTGGCCGTCCGGCGCGACGGGACGTCGTCACACCAGAGCCGACACCAAGTCTAGCGCTCCGGTGGATCCTGTCAAGAGGCGCTTTTCCGATCAGCCGCACCCGGAGCTGCGCTGGATCGACGACGGGATGAGGGGCTCCGGCAGCTGGGATGGCCGGACCCTCGTCCGGGCGGCGGGCGCATATAGGCGCCGCGAGAGGCGGGCGTCCGACCATTCACCGATCGCAATGATGGCCAACAGCCCCAAAGCAAGCCCGACGACGATGATCATGATCCAGCCTCCACCAGTGCGGCCAGGGAGATGTCCCTGACGAGCTGGCGACCTGCCTTACCCTGGTAGTTCCCCGGTGCGCCGGGCAACCAAACGTTGTCCCGTCCGCCTCGACGCTTGGATTCGGAGCGGGAACTTCCAGGGATGACCCTGATGCGGTTTCCGGGACCACCCCGAGGCGGACTGTGATTCGTGCAGATGCAGCCCACGACCGGTCTGTGTGTCTGTCAGCGCTTGAGCGATCGGCGACTCGCAGACCAAGTGCATGGCACCATGGCCGGATGGCCTGGACGGCTCCTGTCGTAACGCGTGTCAGCGGATCGCTTGTCGCTCCGGAACCAGAGATGTTGCGCGGCCTGCTCGACTGGCATCGCTCAACACTGCTGTACAAGTGCGCCGGGCTCTCAGGCGCGCAGCTGGCCCAGGCGCCGATCGCACACTCGGACCTCTCTCTACTCGGTCTGATCCGGCATCTGGCGAAGGTGGAACGCATCTGGTTCCGACGCCGCTTCCGCGGGGAGCAGATCGACAATCTGTACTCGACCCCGGACCGGCCGGATGCCGACTTCCAGGATGTTGACCGTGCCCAAGCCGAGACCGACTATGCGCGGCTGCTCGCCGAGCAGGAGATCGCGCGTCAGGCCACCGCCGGTGCGTCGCTCGATGCCACGTTCATCCACCCCGATGGTGATGTAGTCTCGCTGCGGCTGGTGTTCAATCACATGATCGCCGAGTATGCCCGGCACAATGGGCACGCCGATCTCGTTCGCCAATGCGTGGACGGCGTCACCGGAGCCTGAAACCGAGCGGCAACTGGCGGGCGCGCTCGTCGGGGGAGATGCGGTAGCGCCGTCACGGAGAACCGCGCACTCGCATGTCATTTGCCCGACATTGGCGACCCCATACACTCCGACCAATACCCGCCCTCTCGAACGGCGTGTGCCGAGGAGAAAGCTCAATAGGGCAGCGTCACGGCGGTGCCGTCCGACTGCACGACCTGGAGCCTACCAGTGGTGTCGATGTAAAAGTCGTCGGTGCCAGGAAGCGCGAATGCTTCCTTGAGAAAACTGTTGAACGGCGCCTGCCAGACGATCCGACCGCTACGCCAGTCGACAACAGCGGCGCGGAATGTCGACCCCTGCCCGATCGCCTCTGCCAGCAGGGTGCCCTCCCAGGAGAAGGCCTGTACCCCGCCTACCCCGCCGCCAATCTGGTGGCCGAGCAGCGCTGCAGTCGCGGAGTCGCGCACGGTCACCTGTCCTGTGTCCTCGGCGACCAGGCGGGTATCCGGAGTGGCGACTACGCTCCCCGGCTGGGGCGGTGAGAACGCCCGGTCCATGAGGACCTCCCCAGTGCTGAGGCGCACGAGCCGCCAGTCAGCGACTTCGAATGCGCCCGCAGTTCCTGATGTGATTGCGGGGTCCGTCGCAGCCACTAGGACAGCGCGGTTACCTGCCGGGTCGCAGGCGGCCACGCTCCATCTCATCGTCTCACCTGCCGGCGGCAGAGCGACGCTCGTGGTTGCTGCGGCGCCGGGAACGTACTGCTCGAGGCGAGCCGGACTCGCGGGCGTCGCCGGTCGGGCCACGCATAGGTGCCGGTTATCGTCGGCCCACGTGCTCGTTTCAACCTCGACGCCAAGGCGCTGACCGGTGGAGGTGAAGACAACGCCATTGACGGTGACGAACGCGCCGTCGGGCGACTGGGACCATGAATAGACGTCCGTGGGGACCGTGGGGAACGCCAGGCTGCCGCGCATGTGACCCGTGTAGTCGACTGCGGCCAATCGCAGCCCAGTCACATCGGCGACCCTGGGGGGTATCCAGATGACGGCCACGCCCACCGGCGGCGCAACAAGGACGGGTATGGCGGAGGGCGACGGCGTGACTACGGGGGTTGGCGGCGAACCGGTGATCACGCTCTTAGGTGGCGTGCCACCGCCGCTGCCCCTGAGGACACTGATCAACACGCCGCCGGCAGCAATAACGACCGCCACGGCGACGGCTGCCAGCATCGGGAGCAGCCGAGGACGCCCCCTCGCGACCATCATGACGACAGTACACCGCCCTGTGGTGCTTCGTTCCCAAGGATGATCGTCGGCTGCCCCCTTCCGGGCCCAGGCACGCCCTGGCAGCCGGTACAGCTCCGGCTAGCGATCTGTGCGTTGGTCGCGGAACTCTCTGGCCACAGTCACCGTGATGCGCCGGGGACCGGCGACGGCCATGCCAGTCACGAGGTTGCAGGTGGGCACAAGTGTCCGTTTTGAGATCGATTTCTGGTACCCGCTACAGGACTCGAACCTGTGACCAAGAGATTAAGAGTCTCCTGCTCTACCAACTGAGCTAAGCGGGCACGCCGGCCGGGTGGCCCCTGATTCTACCCACCCGGCCGGAGCCCGTCGGCACCCGGCTCACGGGCCGGCCCGACCCCGGCGAGCGCCCGCCCGTAGGCCGCCAGGTCGGCCTCGCTGTACAGCGCAAAGCTGAGCTCCCGCAGCGGCGTCCCCGCCGCCGTCAGGGCGGCCGCACAGGCGCCCAGGGCGATGGGGGCGGCGCGCTCCACGGGGAAGCCGTAGATCCCCGTCGCGAGGCTCGGTAACGCGACCGTGCCGCAGTCCGCCTCGGCGGCGAGACGCACGGCGGTCGCGTAGGCGGAGCCGAGCTGGCCGTCGCAGCGCTCGGGTTGAGCATCGCTCCAGCGCGGCCCCACCGCGTGCACGATGTGCCGCACCCCGTTGCGCGCCAGCCCGAGCGCGCCGGTGATCACCGCCGAGCCGGTCGGGCAGCCCTGCGGGTAGCGCTCTCGCAGCTCCGCCTGCAGCGCCGCATGCCCGGCGGCGCGGTGGATGGCGCCGTCGACCCCGCCGCCACCGGCGAGCTCCGTGTTGGCGGCGTTGACCACGGCGTCGACGCGCAGCGTGGTGATGTCGGCGCGCACCAGCCGGATCAGCCCGGCGCCGACGCTCAGCTCGTCGACGCCGCCCGCCCTCCCTCCTCGTAGGCGGCCAGCGCCAGGGCCGAGTTGTGCCCGCCGAACCCGAACGAGGTGCTGACGCACAGTGTCGGCGCCGCCGCTCGCCCCACGTTGGGCACGTAGTCGAGGTCGCACGCCGGATCGGGCGTTTCGAGGTTGATGGTCGGCGGCAGGTATCGGTCCCGCATGGCCAGAAGGCAGACGATCGCCTCGAAGGCGCCCGCGGCGCCCAGCATGTGGCCCGTCATCGACTTGGTGGACGACACCGGGATGGTGTACGCGGCCTCGCCGAAGACCGCCTTGAAGGCGAGCGTCTCGGCGGCGTCGTTCAGCTGTGTCGAGGTGCCATGGGCGTTGATATACCCGACCTCGTCGGGCCGCCGGCCGGCCTTGCGCAGCGCCCGCTGCATGCAGCCGATGGCGCCCTGGCCGTCGGCGCAGGGCTGGGTGATGTGGTTGGCGTCGCAGTTGGCGCCGTACCCGACCAATTCTCCGTGGATCCGGGCGCCCCGGGTGCGGGCGTGCTCCAGGTCCTCGAGCACGACGATGGCGGCGCCCTCACCGCACACGAAGCCGTCGCGGTCCAGGTCGAAGGGTCGCGAAGCATGTTCGGGGTCGTCGTTGCGCATCGACAGCGCCTGGGCGATGGCGAAGGCGGAGATGCCGACGGAGGTGATGCCGGCCTCGGTGCCACCGGCGATCATGGCCACGGCGTCACCGCGACGGATCACCTCGGCCGCCTCGCCGATGCTGTGGCCGCCCGTCGCGCAGGCCGAGACCACGCAGAAATTGACACCCTTGGCGCCAAGATCGATGGCGACCATGCCTGCGGCCATGTCCGGGATGAGCGCGGGGACCGTGAAGGGTGACACCCGCCGCCAGCCCGCCTCGTGGTTGATGATCGAGGCGCGCTCGGAGATGTCGAGTCCGCCGACCCCAGAGCCGATGATCACGCCCACGTCCTCAGGCTCGGCGCTGACGTCGAGCCCGGCGTCGGTGACGGCCTCCCGGGAGGCCACCTGGGCGAAGTGGATGAAGCGGCTGCTGCGTCGCGCCTCCTTCCGGCCCAGCACCTCGGCGGCGTCGAACCCCTTGACCTCGGCGGCGAAGGTCACCGGCGCGGCGGCGGTGTCGAAGAGGGTGATCGGGGCCACCCCGCCCTTGCCCTCACGGCAGTTGGCCCAGGAGGAGGGGAGGTCGAGGCCGAGCGGCGTGATCGCCCCCATGCCCGTGATCACCACCCGCCGGGCGCCTGGGTTCGCTCCGTTGCCGGTCATGACTGCTCCCCGTCTGCTGCTGTCCCCGCCCCCGGGGGCGCCCCGAGCGCGTGGTAGCCGCCGTCCACGTGCAGGACCTCACCGGAAATGCCCCGGCTGAGGTCGCTGAGCAGGAAGAGTGCCGCATCCGCCACCGGGCCCGCGTCGTTGCTGTCCCAGCCGAGCGGCGCCTGCTCGGTCCAGTAGTCCTTGAGCCCACGGAATCCGGGGATCGACTTGGCCGCCATCGTCTCCAGCGGACCGGCGCTGAGCGCGTTCACGCGAATGCCGCGCGGTCCGAGGTCACGGGCGAGGTAGCGGGTGATCGCCTCCAGCGCGGCCTTGGTCGGCCCCATCCAGTCGTACAGCGGCCAGGCCACCGAGCCGTCGAAGGTCAGCGTGAGGACGGCCCCGCCGCGCTCTTCCATGAGCGGGGCCATTTCCACTGCCAGGCTCTTCAGTGAGTAGGCGCTGATGTGCATGGCGGTGGCCACCGACTCCCACGGAGCGCTCAGGAAGCGGCCACCAAGTGCGTCTGCGGGGGCGAAGCCCACGGCGTGGAGCACCCCGTCGAGCATGCCCCACCGCTTGCGCAGCTCGGCCGCGACCGCGCGCGTGTCGGCCTCGCTGGTGACGTCGAGCTCGAGCACGTCCACGGCGTCGGGCAGACGCCGGGCGCTCTTCTCGGTGATGCTGCGCGCGCGCCCGAAGGAGGTCAGCACGAGCTCGGCACCGGCGCGCTGGGCCGCCTCGGCGATGGCGAAGGCGATGCTCTTGGGCGTCAGCACCCCGGTGATGAGCAGGCGCCTGCCCGCGAGCAGCCCGCTGGCGGCGCTCGCCGCCGTTTTCCCTTCGATCACCGTGCCCACCACAAGCGGCGCCCGCGCGCCGGGGTTACGCCGGTCATGCCCGCCGCGAGGTCTGGCGCAGCGCGCGCAGCCCGATCCAGCCGGCCAGCAGCCCCATGGCCGTGGTCAGTCCACCGATGGCGAGGTGGACGAGGAAGAAACCGTCGAAATGGTGGTCGGGATAGACGTTCTTGACGAACGTGACCCAGACGAAGGCGTTCCAGGCGGCGAACCCCACCAGGAACCAGGCGGCGCGGCGGGACAGGGTCACGCCGCCACCGTGTCGCGCATGAGCTGGAGCACGCGTTCGTGCCAGGCGGGAGCGCCCGCGAGGATGTCGCCGCTGCGCAGCCAGTCCCGCTCGTCGCCGCGCCAGTCCGTGACCACCCCTCCCGCCTCGCGGACCAGCACCGCGCCGGCCGCGACGTCCCACGTGGACAGGCCCAGCTCGAAGTAGCCGTCGAAGCCGCCCTGGGCGGTGAAGGCGAGATCGAGGCTGGCGGCGCCGGCCCGGCGCAGGTCCTCCGACCCCGCCAGCACGCGCTCGAACGCGGCCAGGTAGCGGGCCAGGTTCTCCGGCCGGCGGAAGGGAAAGCCGGTGGCGGCGACGCCGCGGCCGGTGGTTGGTCGCACCGCCAGCCGGCCACCGTCGAGCCGGTGCGCGCCCAGCCCGCGGGCCGCGACCCAGCCGCCCCCAAGAAGCGGCGCCAGCACGCAGCCGGCCACGGGCACGCCATCCTCGATGAGGCCCACGCTCACGCCCACCACGGGGAAGCCCCGGATGAAGTTGGTGGTCCCGTCCAGGGGATCGACCGCCCAGCTCCGCCCCGCCGGGGCGCGGCTGTCCACGGCGGTCGACTCCTCGGCGAGGATGGGGATCCCGGGGGCGCCGTCGCGGAGCACGGCGACGACCGCCGCCTCGGCCGCCCGGTCCACCGCCGTCACGTAGTCCCCCCGCCCCTTGGTCTCCGCCGTGACGGCGACCGCCTGCGGCCCCCACGCGGCCCGAATCACCGCCGCCCCCGCCTCGGCGGCGCGCAGCGCGAGGTCGCGAAGCTCCTCGGTGTCCACCCGGCTAGCGTACCGGCGCACCCGGGCGCGGCGGCTTGGGCATCATGGGGCGATGAGCGCTGAGATCCTGGTCGGCACCGCCAACTGGCTCGACCACCAGCGTTTCTACCCTCTCCAGATGGGACGCGGCGCCGGCCACCAGGACCGGCTCGGCTACTACGCGCGCTGGTTCAGCTTCGTGGAGGTCGACACCACCTTCTACGGCATCCCCAGGCCGGCGACGGTGGAGGCCTGGGTGGCGCGGACGCCCGCGCACTTCCGGTTCAGCGTCAAGGCTTATCGGTCGCTCACCCGGCACGAGCGCGAGCAGCGCGTGCCCCGCAGCCCCACCCCCGAGGAGGAGCGCGACTTCCTGGCCGCGCTCGCGCCCCTGCGCAGCGCGGGCAGGCTGGACGCGGTCCACTACCAGTTTCCGCCGTGGTTCACCGACACCCCGGCCAACCGCGAGGTGCTGCTCGAGGCCCGCGATCGCCACCCCGACGACGTGCTCGCCATCGAGTTCCGGCATCGCAGCTGGTACACCCCCGACGCCTGGCCGCGCACCGAGGAGCTGCTGCGCGAGCTGGACGCGGTCTACGTGATGGTCGACGCCCCGCAGATCGGCAGCGCCAGCGCCCCGCCCGTGCTCAGCGTGACCTCGCCGCGGCTGGCGATCTGCCGCTTTCACGGCCGCAACGCCCGCACCTGGTACATCCGCGACGCGCGCAGCAGCGCCGACCGCTTCGACTACCTCTACCGCCCCGCCGAGCTGGCGCAGTGGGTCCCCGCCGTGCGCGCCGCCGCGGAAGCTGGAGTTCCGGTCCGTGTCGTCATGAACAACAACCGCTCCAACTACGCGGTGGTCAACGCCTTCGACATGGCCGCGCTGCTCGGCAGCCCGCTGGCGCGCCCGCCCCAGGGCGTGCTCGAGGCGATGGAGGAACGCGACGGCAGCCTCCCCACCTGGGTCGCCGGCGCGCTCGCGCCGCCAGGAGCGCCTGATCCCGAGCAGATCAGCCTCGGGCTGCGCTGAGCGCGGCGCGGCGGGGATGGATTCGCGCCGGCCGGGGTAGACTAGGCGGGGCCGACCCCCTTCTCAGGCACCCGACCATGGGCGAGAATGGGAGCGGTCGGTCGGACGCCCCCTTCCCCGCTTCGCGGGGCGGTTGCATTTTCGTCCCCCGCCGGGCCCCGGGCGGCCCCTGACGTACGGTGGAACCCCCAACTCCGCAAGGAGGAACTGAGATGGCCATGGCCGCACCCAATCGCAACGACCGCTCGCGCAGCTCGGCTCCGAGTGGCGTGGTCATGACCAACGATGCCGAGACCCACGAGGTCGAGGTTTCGCGGGCCCTCAATCAGTGGGCGGTGACCGTGACCAGCCTGGCCGACCGGCGGACCATCTGCCAGGACTTCTTCAACCGGCGCTGGGAGGCGATCGCACGGGCCGAGGATTTCGTGCGCCTGCTCAATCGCACGGAGCCGCCCCCCGGCTGGTGAGCTAGGAGCCCGTCTGGTCAGCCGCCGGCGCCGGCTTGGGGAACTCCACGACGAGGACGCGCTCCTCGGTCCCACGGCGCACGGTCAGCTCCATGACGTCACCGGGGTGGCGCGCCGCGATCGCAGCGCGGAACTGCTCCGCGCCGCCTTGCAGCGAGTAGGCGCCGATCTGGGTGATGAGGTCCCCAGGGAGCACGCCG
Source organism: Candidatus Dormiibacterota bacterium (assembly GCA_036521675.1). Lineage (GTDB taxonomy): Bacteria > Chloroflexota > Dormibacteria > Aeolococcales > Aeolococcaceae > DATDHG01. Next base: position 981 of record DATDHG010000128.1, on the reverse strand, counting down.
GCGGCGTCCGCGGCTGACCCGGCGCGGACCGGCCCGACTTCGACGCCCATCACGTACGGCAGCCCGCGCTCCTGGGCCAGAGCGGGGCTGACGCTGCGCACCGCCGCCCCGAAGGACACCACCGGCTCCTCGGCCCCGCCGACAGGCAGGAAGCGGGCCAGCTGCAGAGGGTCGTAGCCGACCATCAGCCGCTCCCCCACCTGCAGGGCGGGAACGGCGATCCGCCCCAGGCGACCGAAGAGCACTGCCGACGCGGAGGGGTCGGTGGTGACGTCGCGGACGGTGTGCTGGATGCCGCGCTCCTCCAGGTGGCGCAGCATCAGCGCCGAGTCGACGTCCCCCGCGCGCACATAGACGGTGACCGCCTCGGTCATCCCCCCTCTCCGCCGCCGCCTCCCGACGGGGCCGGTAGCGGGGGCGAGGAGTCCGCCGGCGGGGTGCCCGAGATCGAGGCGTCGCCGAGCCCTCCCTCGAGCCCGGCCGCGCCGTCGTGGCGCCGCGCGCGCCGGCGCCGCCGCCGCCGCCGGGCAGCCGACGACGAGCCCTCGGCCTCTGCCGCCCCGCCTGGCCCGGCCTCGCGACTGGCGGTCCCGGCGCCCTCGACCGCAACCCCGTCGCCACCGGCCTGCGCCGCCGGGTGACGACGACGACGACGACGGCGTTTGCGCGCCGGCACGGCCACCGCCGCCGTCCCATCCCCGTCAACCGTGGTCTGCACCGGCATGCCGTCGGGTCCGATCACCACCTCGGCGGTGGCCACAGCGGGAGCACCGCCGCGTTTGCGGCCGCGCCGGCGGCGGCGGCGGCCCGGGGCGGCGCCGTCCTCGCCCTCACCCGCGAGGGCGGTGGCGGGGCGCTGCTTCTTGCGGCCCCCGGTGGGGGTCACCAGCTCGGTGGCGGGGAGCCAGCCGCCGGCGGCGCGCGCCGCCTCGACCAGCTCGCCGTACATCGATTCCACGCCACTGCGCAGCGTGGCGCTGT
>DATDHG010000127.1:0-3605 GCA_036521675.1 Candidatus Dormiibacterota bacterium | reverse complement strand
TGAGGTACATGCGCACCGGGTCGTCGATGGAGCCGGCGTCCAGGGCCATGGCGGCGGTGAGGGCGGCGTCGTCGGTCTCGTCGACCGCGTCGACGTCGTCGACGGCGTCGGTGACCTCGATCCCCATCTCGCGGAAGGCCCGGTAGATGCGGTCGACGTCGTCGGGATCGGCCTCGAGGTCGGGGAAGGCGTCGAGGATGTCCGTGGGCGCGAGGAACGACTGCTCCTTGCCGCGCAGGATCAACGCCTCCGCTGCTGCGATCAGCGGGTCGTCGTGGATCCCCGGCCGGGCCGCCGCGGCGGCCTCAACCCTCGCCTGCGCCATTCACGCCTCCTGCCCCTTCGTTCCGTGCCAGGCTGATGGCAGGACCGTGCGAGCTTGTATTCTGACCCATTTGCGTCGATGTGGGCCGTCAGTGGTCCACCGCGTGGTCACGTTGTACCCTGAATACGCGCCCGCGACACGCCTGGGCGCACGCTGAGCGACCCCCGCGTCGCCAGCGACCGCCCCGGTTCGCGCGCCGCTACCGACCCATTCCCGCGCTCGCCGCTTACCAGGCGTAGGCCTCAGGCGCGGTGCCACCAGGCCCGGGGAAGATCTCGTCGAGCGTCTGGAGCGCCTCGCTGTCCAGCTCCACGGTCAGCGCGCGCAGTGAGGCGGACAGCTGATCGGTGGTGCGCGGGCCGATGATCGGCGCGGCCACGGCGGGCTGCGCGAGCAGCCACGCAAGGCCGACGTCGGCGGGGTCGTGGCCGAGATCGTCGCACAGCTTCTCGTAGCGCTCGATGCGGTCGCGATCCTTGGCCAGCCCCTCCTGCACGTGGGCTGCCGCGCTGCGCCCTTCCCTGGCCTTGCGCAGGATGCCGGCGAGCAGGCCGCCGGCGAGCGGGCTCCACGGGATCACGCCCAGGCCGTAATCGGCGCAGGCGGGCAGCACCTCCAGCTCCACCGTGCGCTCCAGCAGGTTGTACTTGCTCTGCTCACTGACCAGCCCCATGAAATGGCGCCCGCGCGCCGCCTCCTGAGCCTGGGCGATGTGCCAGCCGGCGAAGTTGCTGCTTCCCACATAGAGCACCTTGCCCTGCGCCACCAGCGTCTCCATCGCCTGCCAGATCTCCTCCCAGGGCGTGTCGCGGTCGACGTGGTGCATCTGGTAGATGTCGAGGTGGTCGGTCTGCAGCCGGCGCAGGCTGCCCTCGCAGGCGTTTCTGATATTCCTGGCAGAAAGGAAGGTGTCGTTGGGCCAGTCGCTCATCGACCCGTAGAGCTTGGTGGCCAGAACTGTCTTCTCGCGCCGCCCGCCCCCCTGCGCGAGCCAGCGGCCGATGATCTGCTCGGTCCAGCCCTCGCCCTTGCGCCAGCCGTAGACGTTGGCGGTGTCGAAGAAGTTGATGCCCTCCTCGAGGGCGGAATCCATGATGAGGTGGCTCTCGGCCTCGTCGGTCAGCGGACCGAAGTTCATGGTGCCGAGGCAGAGACGGCTGACGCGCAGGCCGCTGCGGCCGAGGTGGGTGTAGTCCATGCCTCCATGCTGCGCCATCGCAGCCCTGGGCTGCATCGGCCCGAGGGTCGGCATGGACTCGCCCCGCGCGGGGAGGCGGCGGGGGCGGGGGCGGACCCGCCAGAATCGCCGCCCATGAGTGACCCGCTGCGGCCCGGCCCGCCCTGGTCACGCCCCCTGGCCGGCCGTCTCGACCATCACCTCATCGAGAGCGCGGCCCTGCGCGGCAACCCGCTCGGCGACCCCGACGTCCGGCCGCTCTGGGTGTACACCCCGCCCGGCAACGGCCCCGACACCGAGCGCCGCCTGCCGTCCATCTATCTGATCCAGGGCATGACCGGCCAGGTCGACATGTGGCAGAACCGCAGCGCCCTGCGGCCGACGGTGGTGGAGCTGATCGACGCCCTTTTCAGCGATCTGCAGATTCCGCCGGCGATCGTCGTGATGGTCGACTGCTGGACGTCGTACGGCGGCTCCCAGTTCCTCGACTCGCCCGGCACCGGGCTCTACCACACCTACCTCTGCACCGAGGTCGTCCCCTTCGTCGACGCCCACTACCGCACGCTCGCAGCACGCGACCACCGTGGCATCACGGGAAAGTCGAGCGGCGGCTATGGCGCGCTGGTGACCCCCATGCTCCGGCCCGACCTCTTCGGGGGCCTCGCCAGCCACTCCGGCGACGCGCTGTTCGAGCTCTGCTATCTGACCGAGTTTCCCGCCGTTGTGCGCGCCCTCCGCGACCGCTACGGCGGGAGCTACGACGCCTTCTGGAAGGACTTTCGCTCCCGCCCCGCCCTCAGCCGCCCCGGCGATGAGCACCTGCTCAACACCTACGCGATGGCGGCCTGCTACTCGACCGACGCCGACGGGACCGTGCGCCTGCCGTTCGACCCGCGCAGCGGCGAGCTCGACGCCGCGGTGTGGGAGCGCTGGCTGCGCTGGGACCCGGTGCGCATGGTCCCCCGGCACGCCGACGCGCTGCGCTCGCTGCGCGCCGTCTACCTCGACGCCGGGAAGAGCGATGAGTACTGCCTCGACCTCGGCGCCGAGGCGGTGCGGCTCGCCCTGGAGCGGATCGGGGTCACCGACGTCCGTTTCGAGCTCTTCGACGGCGCCCACGGGGGCATCGAATACCGCTATCCGCTGGCGCTCCGGTTCCTCGCTGAGCGGCTCAGCCCCTGAGGACCGGCGCGTCCTCCGCGGCAAGGAGAGCGATGGCCCACTCCGCGGTCCAGGAGCTGTCGCCTGTCTGCTCCGCCAGCGACGTGTTGGCCGCGCGGACGACGTCGACGCCGATCAGCGCGTGCAGGGCGGTCAGCAGCTCGAGGTCGGCGTCGTCGAGCGCCTGCACGGCGAGGACCCCGCGCATCACCACCCAGTCCTTCGTCACCCGGAAGCCCAGGCCGGCGAGCTTGCGCCCGCCCGCCGAGAGGTCGCTGAAGCCCGGGCACCAGGCGCCCTCCACCCGACCCAGGGCCCCCGCCACGCCGATGCCGGCCAGGCGGGCGTTGAACCAGTCCCGCAGCGCCCCCACCATCCAGTCCAGGGCGAGCGCGTCACCGGGTGGCGGGGTCCCGATGGCGGCAACCCCCAGCCAGCGCTCGCCGCCGACGACGAACGTGCCGCCGGCGGGGCTGCTCACCAGCCCGGGGAGCCCGGGCACAGCGCGGACCGCCTCCACCAGCTCGGTGCGCCGGGCCAGGCCTGCGCCCATGGCCACCCGGCGCAGCATGGTGCGCAGCTGGACGCTGACGGTTCCCGCCGGGCCGAGGAGGTGGAGGGGGAGTGGCAGCTCGACCGCCATGTCGCGCTCGGCGGTGACCTCGGCGACGCGCACGGGGGTGCGTACCACCACGGGTCCGCCGCGGCGGGCCGCCCCGCCCGGGGCGTCGTCGGGACGGAACACCTTGAGATCGGCCACCGTCACCTGCGCTGAACGACGGGCCGGGCAGCGGACACCGTGTCGACCGAGCAGTAGAGGTCGGGCTGCGGGGTGCAGTCCGCGCACTCCAGCTGGAAGGTGGAGTGGGCGATGGCGAAGCGCTCCAGGAGCACAACGTTGACGCGCGCCAGCACTGAGTCGCAGGCGCGCAGGTCGTTGGT
>DATDHG010000126.1:0-21696 GCA_036521675.1 Candidatus Dormiibacterota bacterium | reverse complement strand
CAGGGCGGTGCAGCTGCTCAGCCCGACGCCCTGGGCGCGGGCGAGGTCGTTCATGGGAATGCCGCCGGGGCTGGACATCAGCCAGACCAGGGCCTCGAGCTGATGGGTGGTGACCCCGCCCACTTCCTCGCTGAGGTCGGCCGGGACCGCCAGCTCCATGCGCCGCTTCAACGCCTTCATGCTGGCGAGGAACTCATCGGCGAGCTGTTGACGGCGGAGGGAGACGCGGCGGCGCGCGACCGGGGTGGGTTCAGCCGCGGTCATTGCGATAGATGGATGATCGGCATATGGAATAGTTCGATTGTAGAACCACACTCGGGGCCGTTGTCAAGTCCAGGGCCACCCCGCGACCCGCTTGCCCGATGCCCGCTCGCCTGCTAACGTCGCGAACCGATGTTCGTGACCGACTCGCCCGAGGCCCGGTCGCCGTGAGCTTGCGCATCCTCCACCTCGCCGACCTCCATCTCGAGCGGGCATTCGCCCAGCTCGGCTGCTATGGGGAGGTGGCGCGGCACCGGCGCGCCGGGCTGCGCGAGGCCCTGGTTCGCGCCGGGGAGGAGGCGCTGCGCCACGGCTGCTCGGTGATCACCCTGGGCGGCGACATCTACGAGGCCGACAAGGTCGGCCCCGACACCGCCCGCTTCCTCGTCGACCTCTTCACCGCCTGGCGCCCGCTGCGTGTGGTCGTCGCGCCGGGCAACCACGATCCGTTCATGCCCGGCTCCCTCTACGCGCGCACCGAGTGGCCCGACAACGTGCACGTGTTCACCGAGAACGAGTTGCGGCCCCTGCCGGTCGGCGACGGAGTGGTGCTCTGGGGCCTGGCTCATCGCGAGCCAGGCTGGATGGGCGACCCGCTGGCGGTCGAGGAGGTGGGCGCCGAGGGCGGGGTGCACATCGCCCTGTTCCACGGCGCCGAGCTGGGCAGCCGGCCCGACGGCAAGTCGATCCACGGCCCGTTTCGGGCGGCCGATGTGGGCCGGCGCGGCTTCACGCTGGCCCTCTGCGGCCACTACCACCGCCGCCGCATCGACAACGCGGCCCGCCTCGTCTACCCGGGCAGCCCCGAGCCGCTCACCTTCGACGAGGACGGGGAGCGGGGCCCGGTGATCGTCGAGGTGGGGGCGCGCGGCCGGGTCCAGGTCGAGGCCCTGGCGACCAACCGCTGGCACGCGCTCCGCGCCGACTGCGAGCTGGACGGCGTCACCAGCACCACCGCGGTCGCCGAGCGGGTCCGCGTTCGGGCGCGCGATGCGCTCGGCCCGCTGCCCGCCGCCACGAGCATGCTGCGCCTCACCCTGCGCGGCGAGGTGCCGGCCGAGGTCGCCGTCGACGTCAACGCCGTGGAGGTGGCGGCCACCGACGCCTGTGGCGCGGCCGTAGTCCGCATCCGTGATCTGACCACCGTCGCCCTCGACCTCGCCGGCGCCGCCAACGAGCGCACCGCGCGGGGGCTCTTCGCGCGCGAGATGCTCACCGCCATCAGCGCCGCCGGCGACGATCCCGGCGAGCGCGCCCTGCTCGAGGACGCGCTGCGCTATGGGCTCCAGGCTCTCGACGGGACCGAGGTGGGGCTCCGCGAGGGGGTGACGCAGTGAGGCTCGAGCGGCTCGAGATCAGCGGCTTCGGCCGCCTGGGCGACCTGAGCCTCGACCTCGCCCCGCAGATGACCGTGGTGCTTGGTGCCAACGAATCCGGCAAGTCGACCGTTCACCGCGCGGTGCGCGCGGCCCTCTACGGGATCGATGTCGGCGGCCAGGGGCGGGCGGCGCTGCGCAGCGACTGGGCCCGGTGGCGTCCGTGGGAGGGCAGTCGCTACGGGGTCGTGCTCACCTACAACCTCGCCGACGGGCGGCGCTTTCGGGTGGCCCGCCGCCTCGAGCACCGCGAAGAGCGCGTCCAGGTCCAGGAGCTGGGCGGCCGCGACGTCACCGACGCGCTGCGCAGCGGGCGGCTGGTGATCCCCGGGTTGCATCACCTGGGCATCGACGAGGCGGTGTTCGCCGCCTCCGCATCGATCGGCGAGGAGGGGCTCGAAACCAGCGCGCCCGATGGCCCGTCGGCCCGCGCCGAGAGCCTCCAGGAGGCCATCGAGCGCCTCGCCGATGCAGCCGGTCGCGCCACCGCCGCCGAGGCGCTCGGCCGCCTGCGGCAGGCCATGGATCGGGTCGGCACCGAGAACCGCTCCAAGTCCCCGCTGGGGCTGGCCGGCCAGCGCCTGCAGAAAGTCGAGGAGGAGCTGGCGCGGGCGCGCGAGCGGGCCCTGGCGCTCGCGTCGGAAGAGCAGCGCCGCGAGGAGCTCGAGGGCACGGCGGCCGCCGCCGAGGAGCGCTGTGCTGAGGTGGAGCGCGCCTGGCTCGAGGGCCGGCTGGCGCAGCTCTCGGCCCATCGCCTCGAACTGGCCGGCGCCGCTCTGGAGATCGCGCGGCTGCACGAGTGCATCGCCGAGTGGCAGGCATGGGCGGGTTTTCCGCTGGAGCGGGAGGAGCGCGTCAGCGCGCTGGGAGTCGAGTTGCGCCTGGCCCTCGACGCCGAGGTCGCGGCCCGGCGCCGCTGGGACGCGGCCCGCGAGGAGGCGAGGAGCTGTGAGAGGCGCCGGCTGGAGATCGCCACCGCGGTGCGAGCGCTGGGGAGCGCGCCCAGGGTGAGCGACGCGGACCTCGACGAGGCGACGGCGCTGCAGTCGGAGGTCGGCGCCGAGGGCGGGGCGGAGCGGCGCGTGGCCGCCGTGGCCGCGGCCGGCGCCCGCCTCGACGGCCTGCGTCGCGAGGCGGCGGCGATGGGACTTGGGGCGGTGCCACTGGGCTCGGTGGACGCGGTCGCCGGGCTCATCGAAGAGGCGCGGGGGCTGGGGGCGATCCGTCACGCGCGCCCGGTGGCGGGCGCAGCCGCCGTCGTTGCCGTGGTGGTGACGGTGGGATTGCTGGCCGCCCACCTCCCAGTGCTGGCCGTGGCTACCGGCGCCGGCCTGCTGCTCACCGCGGCTCTGCTGCTCGCGGCGGAACGGCTCGCCGGGGGGCCGGCCGCCGCGGCGCGGCGTCGACTGGCGCGCCTGTGCCCCGGGCTGGACCTCAGCCCCGCGGGCCTGGAGCGCGCCGCCGAGCGGCTGCCACGGCTGCGCGCCCTGCACGCCGACCTCCATCGCCAGGAGGCGGCCGTGGAGGGCGGCCGCGCCGAGCTCGCCGAGGCCTCGGAGCGGCTGGCTGGCATCGCCCAGCGCTGCCTGGTGCTCGCCGCCAGGATCCCGGTGGAGGTGGACGCGCCGGAGGCCCCCCCGCTCGGCCCCGCCGGCCACCTGGCGCGCGCCCGGCAGGCGCTGGCGGCGGTGGCTCGCGCCGCCGAGGCGGGCCGGCGCCGCGCCCAGCTCGAGGCGGAGGACGCGCGCCTCTCCGAGCGGCTCGACACCCTCGGCGCTCTGGCGGAGGAGGCGGAGCGGTGCGCGGCAGCCCGCACCGACCTGGCCTCCGAGATGGCCCGCCTCTGCGACATCCCAGGGCTCCCCGCCGAGGCCGAGCCGGCGCTGCAGGTCGCGGCCTTCCGCCAGGCGGCGTCGACGCGGCGGCAGCTGGAGGCCGCCCGCGCTCGCCTCGTCGAGGTGAGCCGGCGGGTCTCCGCCCTGGGCCCGGCCGACGACGCCGCCCTCGAGCGTCAGGCGGAGCGCCTCGCCGGCGAGCTGCGCCAGCGCGGCGGCGATCCCGACGGGGTGAGGGCCGAGCTACCCCGCGATCCCAGCCACCTCCATGACCTGGAGGTGGAGGCCCAGGACGCCCGGCGCCACGCGGGCGCCCTCCGCACCCAGGCCACCGGCATGCGGGAGCGGCTCGCGGGCATCCGCGACGGGCTGCCCTCGGTTGCGGACCTGGAGGACGAGCGCGCCGCGTGCGTGGCGGTGCGGGACCGTTGCCTGCACCAGCTGCAGGCGCTTCAGCACGCGGCGGTGGCGATCGAGGCGGCCGCCCGGCGCGTCCACCGCGATGCCGCCCCGCGCCTCGCGGCCGCGGTGGCGCGCCACCTCGCGCTCATCACCGACGGCCGCTATGAGGAGGTGCACGTCGACCCCGAGCGCTTTGCGGTGACGCTGCGCAGCCCCGACCGCCTCGAGCTGGTCGGCGTCGAGCTGCTCTCGCACGGCACCCGCGACCAGGTCGCCCTGCTGCTCCGGGCCGCCCTGGCAGAGGTGCTCGGTGAGGGCGGTGAGCCCGTGCCGCTGCTCCTCGACGATCCGCTGCAGAGCAGCGATCCGCTGCGCCGCGCCGGCCTGCTCGACTTTCTGCTGCGGCTCAGTGAGCGCACCCAGGTGGTGCTGGCGACCAGCGATCCCACCGTCGTCGAGGCCGTGCTGCGGTCGGGAGCCAAAGGCACAGTGGTCGAGCTGGGGCGTCGCAGCTCGCCGAGCCGGCCGGCGAGCGGGGCGCCGGCGCCGGCACCGGCGTTGAGCCGGGGGCGGCGCGCGTAGAGCTGGGGCGAGTCCAAGGCCGCGAAGCCTGTGGCCCTCGCGTCAGGCAAGCCGCTGCGTGGGGCGGGGGTGCGTCCCGCGCGGCGGCTTCTCAGTCACAGTGCGGCCTAACCGGAGTCGCTCTCCTGCGGGGGCAAATTCGGCCACCGGAACCTCGGCCTACGCCGCACCTGTGACCGCCGCGTGGACGGCCATGACCACGCGCTCATAGAAGGCGCGGCGCAGGAAGAGGTCGCGGTCGGGATCGCTGGTGCGATGGATCACCCAGGGCGGAACGCTCTGGGCCACCACCCGACCGTCCACGCTGGCGATCAGCAGCGCGTCGGCCTCCTCGGCCACGTCGAGGTCGATGGCGGTCTGGCCGGCCGCGTCGGCCACCGCCCAGGAGCGGCGCCAGAGATGGGAGCCACGCTGCGAGAGCAGGCGCACCGGGTCGACGAGCAGCATCCCGTCGGGCCGATGTTGCTGCAGAGCTCGACGCATCAGCGGATCGAGTGTCTCCCCCGTCCACCGCAACAGCGACAGCGCGCGGTTGTCGACCGGTGGGAGGGTGCCCTTCAGCGTGGTCCCCGCGGGCAGGGCGCGCACCACGCCCGCATGGCGCCGGCAGAAGACGCGCTCGCGGACGTGGGACATGTGGCCGCGACACCAGCGGGTGGGGCAGCCGGCGCCGTCGCGGTCGACGTACTCGCAGCGCAACGAACCGGGGCGCTCGCACCCCGTCACAGCGCAGCGAGGCCGCGTCGTCCTGGCGGGCGACGGCGGGGGCGCGGTCAGGGTCTGCGGCACAGCTCCGAGCGTAGGACCCGCGCTGCTGGCCACCGCGCCGCCTTTTTCTGATCGTGACAGGGGTGTCGCCAACCGGCCATCCGCGCGGTGGTCAAGTGGCCCGGCCGCGCAACCCCGCGATGAGCTGGGCGAGTCCCTCGAGGTCGACGACCTCGTGCTCGGCGAGGGCGAGCCGGGCCACGGGCAGGTCGTCCAGTCCGCGCAGCCGGGCCACCTGGCGTTCGTGGAGGACGGCGAGGCGGTGCAGGGTCAACCAGGCCTCCCCCAGGCGGTGCACCGTCTGGGCGCCGACGCGCTCACCCAGGGCCGTGGAGAGCGCTGCCGCGCGCTCCCTGTCGTGCTCCACCATGGCCGTGGCGGCTGCGGCCGCCGCCGGGTCGACCAGCTCCGCCGGGAGCATGCGATTGACCACGAACGCCTGCAGAGGCATGCCGTACTCGCGCAGCTTCGTGCAGAAGAATTCGGCCTCCTCGAAGGGTTGGGGCTCGAGCGTCGTCACCACCACGAAGCCGGCGGCGGGCGAGCGCAGCAGCCTGTCCACCTCCCGGGCCTGGGCCTGCACTCCCGCGTACATGCCCTGGAGCTCGCGGACGAACTCGGCGAGCTCGGCGAGAACCTCGGATCCGAGAAGGCGGTCGGCGATGCGTACGAAGGGGGTCGCGGCGACGTTGACGGCGCGCCAGCCGGCCCGCGAAGGCCGGGCGAGCCAGGAGAGCAGGCGGCCGCCCACAAAATCGCTCATCCGCCGCGGGGCCTCGAGGAAGTCGAGGGCGCTGCGCGAGGGCGGCGTGTCCACCACCACCAGGTCGTACTCGCGGCCCTGATGCAGCTCGTAGAGCTCTTCCATCGCCATGTACTCGTTGCCGCCCACGAAGGCGTCACTGATGCTGGCATAGAAGGGATTGCTGAGAATGCGTTCCATCGAGAGCCGGCTGGGCGCATGGCGTTCGACCAGGCGGTCCCACGAAGACTTCGTGTCGAGCATGGCCGCAACCAGTTCACCGCGAGGGCGGATGCCGGCGCGCCGCAGCCGGGCTTGTGGCACCACCACCGGATCGACGCCCATGGCGCCGATCCCCAGCGCGGACGCCAGGCGGCGAGCCGGGTCGACGGTGAGCACGATGACGCGGATGTCGTACGCCTGCACCATGGCAAGCGCCAGGGTCGCGCTCACCGTGGTCTTGCCCACGCCGCCACTCCCGCAGCAGACGATCAGCTCCCGGTCGCTCAGCAGCTCGACGAGGTCCGGCCCGGCGGCCCGCGCAGTCCCTCGCGCCGCGCCCGCGCTCACGTGGTGGGCTCGGCCAGTGAGGCGGCCACCATGCGCGCCGTCGCCAGTCCCTCGCGCGAGCCGGCCCGCATGGGTATCTCGAGTACGGGGCAGCTCATGTGCGCGCGCAGCCGGCGCAGGTGGACCTGGGTTGCCGTGCCGAGTCGCTGACCCAGGCGCGCGCCGACCAGCAGCGCTTGCGGGTCGGCGCGCAGCGCTGCGCTCACTGTCCGGCGCCGAGCGGCGCTCGTCACCGCCAGCTCGAGCGGCCGCAGCTGGCGCGCGGTGATGGTGAGCGGGAAGCAGCGGTTGAGGAAACAGGCGCCGACTGCGATGCGCGTCTCCGCCAGCGCGCGATCGTGGAGCTCGATCGCCTCGGTGACCGGCATGTCCTCGGGCAACGCGCAGATGGTCAGCAGCGTGCGCTGGGGGTCGGAGAGGATCTGATCGATCCAGCGGACCTGTCCCAGAATGATGCCACCCTTGACCAATTCCATCATCGCCCGCGCGGCGTTGAGCTGCGGGAGCACGTGACCGGTGGCCTCGGTGTCGACGATGATCAGGTCCCAGGCGTGGCGCGAGCCCTCGAGTCGCTTCTCTTCGAAGGCGATCTTGCCGATCACCAGCACGTCCTTGGCGCCGGGGACGCCGCTGGCGGCGAAGTCGAACACCCGCGCCAGCGGGGTGAGGCGCGCGAAGCGGGGTACCTTGAAGTACAGCTTCAGGTACTCGGCGAGCGCCTCCTCCGCATTAAACGAGAGACAACTGATGTGCGGCTGCACCACGCGGGGCTCGAAGCCCAGCGGGGTCGAGCCCAACGTCCGGGGCAGGTCACCCTTGGCATCGACCTCGATGCACAGCACCCGCTTGCCGCGACGCGCCGCCACCAGCGCAAGCGCGGCGGCGAGGGTGGTCTTGCCGGTGCCGCCCTTGCCGGCCACGAAGACGACACGCCGGGTCAGCAGCGCGTCGACGGTGGCCGGGGCCGCCGGCGCGGCCGGGCCCGCGGGGCTCAGCGGCGCGCGTAGTCGCGGCGCTCCACCCCGAAGTTCTCGGCGTGCAGCGCGTCGACGCGCGTGAGGTCGGCGGCGGTGAGCGGCCGCAGGGCGGCGGCGGCGGTGAATTCCTCGAGCTGCGCGACCGTGGTCGCCGTGGGCAGCACCGAGGCGATCCGGGGCTGGCTGAGGCAGTACTGGATGGCGGCCTGGGCGATGGTGCGCTCGCCCCCCTCCCACAGGAAGCTGATGGTCTGCGCCTTGTCGAGCAGATCGTGGAGCATCTGCCGGTTGCGAAAGCTACGGTGATCGCCAGCCGGGTAGACGGTGTCCTTGGTCACCGTGCCCTCGAGCGCCCCGGACGCGTGCGGGACGCGAGCGAGCACACTCGCGCCCACCGCCTCCGCGTCTACCAGAAAGCGCCGCCCGGGATCCTGCTCGAGGACGTTGTAGACGGTCTGCACGACGTCGACGCGCCGCTCGCGCAGAGCGCGTACCCCCTCCTCCTCCCAGCCGATGGCCGGTCCGAGGGCGACCCCGTAGCTGCGGACCACGCCCTCCTGCTTGAGCGTCTCCAGCGTCGCGAAGCAATCGTCGTCGTCGATGGCGTCCAGGCGCGGGTTGTGCAACTCGAGCACGTCGATGACCTCGACGCCGAGCCGGCGCAGGCTGGCCGCCACGCTGGCGCGCAGGAAGGCGCCGTCCCAGCGTTGCGGGCGCTCGCCGTGCGCGTGCTCGCGGGGCGCGGTGATGTCGTAGCCCACCTTGGTGCCGAGCACGTACTGGTCACGTCCGACGCCGTCGAGCGCAGCGGCGAGCAGCGACTCGCTGACGCCGCCCTCTCCATAGGAGTTGGCGGTGTCGAAGAAGGTGACGCCCAGGTCGAGCGCGCGGCGGACGAGCGCGCGCCCCTCGGCGTCGGTGAGCCGGCCGTACCAGCTCGTGCCCAGGACCCAGCCGCCGAATCCGACGGCCGAGACGCGCACGTCGGTGCTGGCGATCGCGCGGTATTCCATGGGTCGGACTCTACGGCGGCAGGCCAGCGTGACCGTGTAGCCGCAACCCTCAGAGCGCCTTCAGCACCTCGCGGGCATGCCCCGACGCCTTCACCTTGCGCCACTCCTGCTCCAGGCGACCGTCGGCGCCGATCAGGAAGGTGCTGCGTTCGATGCCCATGTAGCTGCGTCCGTACATCGACTTCTCCACCCACACGCCGAAGGCCCCGGCCAGCGCCTTGTCCGGATCGCTGACCAGCGGAAAGCCGATCGCGCACTTGGCCGTGAAGCGATCGTGGCTGGCGGCGGAGTCGGGGCTGACCCCCAGGACGCGCACCCCCTTGCCGGCGAAATCGTCGAGGAGGGTGGTGAACTCCCTCGCCTCCAGCGTGCATCCGCTGGTGTCGTCCTTGGGATAGAAGTAGAGGACCGTCCGGCCTCCCGCGAGCTCGCCCGAGCGCACCCGCCCGCCGGCGCTGGTGGGGAGGTCGAAGTCGGGGAGCCGGTCGCCGATGCCGATCGCCATGATGCTGCCTCCGTGGTCTGGGGACCGGTCCAGGTCGGCCACCGACCCGGTTCGGCGAGGATAGGCAGATGCCGACCAGCGGTGCCGCGCCGTGAGCCCCGCGCAGAAGCCTCGCCCCCCGGGAGCGGCAGCGAGCGGGGGCTCCAGCGCCCAGGAGCGGCAGCGCGACGTCTCGAACCGGCTCGCCGGCGCGGGCCGCAGGAGCACCCCGGCGGCGGCCCGGCGCGCGGCCGGCAGGCCGATCCCGCCCCGCACCCAGGTGCTGGCGCGCCCCCGTAAGGGGCGGCCGGCGCGGATCCAACCGACCGCGATGCTGCTCCGGTTCATCTCATGCGGTCTCATCTCGCTGGCCGCGGGCCTGGCGTGGTTTCTCACCCACCGCAACGAGCGGGTCTCGCCGGCCGGGGCGCTGCTCGGGGCGCTGCTGCTGCTCAGCGGCTTCGTGGCCGGCGGCCTGCTGTGGTACGTGGCCGACGCCCGACGCCGGGCCCGGGACCCCCGGCGCGTCGACGACGAATACATCGTCTTCAGCTTCGTGGTCTTCGTGGTCGTGCCCGCGATGGTGCTGGTGCTGGTGCTGCTGGTCTGGTTGGTGGCCCTGCTGGTCGCCCGCTAGGCGTCAGGTGATCACGCGGCCGACCAGAGCGATCACCAGCCCGAGCACCACCAGCAGCCAGGCGGCGACGCGTTCGTGGCGGGGCTCGGGCCAGCGCACCCCGATGATCGCCAGCAGCCGTCGCGTGAAGCGCGGCAGCGACAGCATCCCCACCCCCACCAGCGCCAGGAGCACGCCCACCAGGCTGAGCAGCCGCAGCGGCCCGGTCAGGCGAGGCTCCGCAGCAGGGCGACAGCGCCGCGGCCGGCTGAGATCACCGGCCTATGATGCGGCTCCGATGCGCAAGGGCGACGGCGCGCTCGGGAGGTTCGCGCTCGGGACCGGCCAGATGCCCACAGAAGCGGTGGTCGCAGCCGCGGTCGAGGCCGAGGCGGCCGGCGCCGAGGCGGTGCTGGTCGGAGAGAACCCGCTCGAGCCGGATGCCTTCGTGACCGCCGCGGCGGTGCTCGCGGCCACCCACTCAGTCCGCGTGGGCCCGGGGGTGGCGAACGTGTGGGACCGGCACCCGCTCACCCTGGGCCGGGGGGCGGCCACGCTCGACCGGCTGGCGCCGGGCCGGGCGCTGCTGGGGGTCGGTCGTGGTGATCGGGACGCCGTCGAGCAGTCCCTCAGGGTGTCCGCAGCAGGGGGGCTCGCCGCCCTCGAGGACACCCTGCGCATCCTTCGACCCCTGCTCGACGGCGCTGTGGTCGACCACACCGGCAAGGTCTGGTCGGCGCGGCTGGAGCCGCTGCCCGAGCGCACCCGGGCGCGGGGCGGCGTCCGGCTCTACCTGGCCGCGGTGGGGCAGCGGACCCTGGAGCTGGCCGGCCGGCTCGCCGACGGCGTGCTCCTCAACTACGCGGCCTCGCCAGAGTACGTCGGCTGGGCGGTGGCGCAGATCGCGCGGGGGGCGGAAGCGGCGGGGCGCGACCCGGCAACGGTCGACGTGCTCGGCTGGGTCCTGGTGGCGCGCAGCGATCTCGACGGCGCCCCAGCGCAGCTCGAACACGTGCGCGCGACGGTGGCGACCACTCTCCGCCTGCCCGACCAGGGGGCCGCCCTGGCCGGGCCCGCCGGAGGTCTCCCCGCCCGCCTGGATGACGCCACGCTGGCGCGGTTCGCCCTCCTCGGTGATGGGGCCCAGGTCCACGCCCGGCTGGGCGACTACCGCCGCGCCGGGCTGCGCTGTCCGGTCTTCCTTCCCTCCGGGCTGCGGGCGCTGCTGGGCTGGCCGGCCGCACCGGGAGTGCTCTGAGCGGGCGAAACCGATGCGGCCGGTCTGCCGTATCCCCTGCGCATGCCCGACCCCTCCCGCTCGAAGGCGCGCCAATCCGGCGCTATGATCGGCCCATGATCCTCGAGGAGATCGCGGGTCCCGAAGACCTGCGCGACCTCGGGTACTCGGATCTCGACCGGCTCGCTGTGGAGATCCGCGACTTCCTGGTCGCAGCCGTCTCGCGGACCGGAGGCCACCTCGGGCCCAATCTCGGTGTCGTCGAGTTGAGCATGGCGCTGCATCGCGTCTTCGACAGCCCGCGCGACCCCATCATCTTCGACACCGGCCATCAGGCCTATGTGCACAAGCTGCTCACCGGACGCCGCGAGGCGTTCACCTCGCTGCGCCAGCAGGGCGGATTGAGCGGCTATCCGTCGCGCCGTGAGTCCGAGCACGACCTGATCGAGAACAGCCACGCGTCGACCGGGCTCTCTTATGCGTTGGCGGTCGCGACCGCCAAGCAATTGCGGGGCGAGCCCGGCAAGACCGTCTGTGTCATCGGCGATGGCGCGCTCACCGGCGGCATGGCCTACGAGGCGCTCAACAACATCGGCCAGCTCAAGCCGGAGATGATCATCATCCTCAACGACAACGGGCGCAGCTATGCGCCGACGGTCGGTGGTCTCGCCGACAACCTGGCGCACATGCGCATCTCACCGCGCTACGAGGCCGCCAAGGATGCCGCCTCCAGCGTGTTGCGCCGGCTCCCCGCGGTCGGCCAGCCCGCGTACGTGACCGCCAAGCGCATGAAGAACTCGCTCAAGCAGCTGGTCGCGCCCATGTCGATCTTCGAGGCGCTGGGCCTCAAGTACGCCGGCCCGGTCGACGGGCACGACCTCCGCGACCTCGAGCACGTGCTGCGCGACGCCGCGCAGTACCGCGGGCCGGTGGTGGTCCACGTGGTCACCGAGAAGGGGCGCGGCTACGGGCCTGCCGAGGCCGACGAGATCGACCGCTTCCACGGGGTCTCGACATTCGACCCCGACACGGGGATGGGCAAGGCCAAGGCCAAGTCGTGGACCGACCATTTTGGCGAGGCCCTGTGCGAGCTCGCCGCCGCGGATTCGCGCATCGTCGCCATCACGGCGGCCATGGCCTCGTCGACGGGGCTGTTGGAGTTCGCCGAGCGCTACCCGGAGCGCTTCTTCGACGTCGGCATCGCCGAGCAGCACGCCGTCACCTTCGCGACGGGGCTCGCGATGCGCGGTTTGCGTCCGGTGGTGTGCATCTACTCCACCTTCCTGCAGCGGGCCTTCGACCAGGTGGGCTGCGACGCCGCCCTCCACAACGCACCCGTGCTCTTCGTCATCGACCGGGCCGGCATCACCGGGGACGACGGCGCCTCGCACCACGGCATGCTCGACCTCGCCTACCTGCGCTGCGTCCCGAGCCTGACCGTCAGCGCGCCCAGTGATCCGGATGAGCTGCGCCGGCTGCTGGCCACGGGGCTGGCGGCGAGCGGCCCCTTCACCATTCGCTTCCCGCGTGGCACCGCGCCCGCGGCGGGCGGCAACGCCGCCTTCGAGCCGGTCGAGGTGGGGCGCATGCGGGTGCTGCGCAGCGGACGCGACGTCCTGCTCGCCGGCGTCGGCAAGATGGTGGCCGCCTGCGAGCAGGCCGCCGAGCTGCTGGCCGCGCAAGGGCTCGAGGCGACGGTCGTGGACGCACGGTTCGTCAAGCCGCTCGACCCCGATCTCCCCAGGCTGGCGGGCGCACATCGGGCGCTGGTCACCGTCGAGGACGGGACGGTGAGCGGCGGCTTCGGGAGCGCGGTCCTGGAGGCCCTGGCGGCGGCCGGCGTGGCGGTGCCGGTCAGGGTCCTCGGCCTGCCCGACCGCTACATCGAGCACGGCGCCCAGCCCGCGCTGCTCCAGGGCTTCGGCCTCGACCCGACGGGGATCGTGGCCTCAGTGCTCGAGGTGCTGCCGCTACCCTCCGAGGCGGCCCTGGCGGGGTGACGACCAGCGGCGGCGCGGGCTGCGCCGCTGCTACCCTCCCGCGCGCAACCGCGTCCCGGCACGCGGCACCCGCACGTGCGCGAGGGGCACAACCATGACCGAGCAGACGCCAGGCGAACCGTCGCCCGCAGACGCCGGCGCGCCGCCGCCGTTCATGAGCCCGGGCACCGGCGCGCCCCAACCACCGCCGCCGCTCATGGGCGGAGGGATGCCACCGGCGCCACTGCCGGGAGCCATGGGCGGGCCGCCCCCTGGGGGGCCGCCCGGGATGCCACCGCCACCGCCGGGGATGCCCATGGGGTCACCCCCGCAGCCGGGTCAGCTGCAGGACGCGGGGCCCGGCCGGCGCGCCAACCTCCCGCCCTGGCTGGCGGCGCTCGGCCTGGCCGACTGCGGATGCGCGCTGGTGGACTGTTTCAGCGTGCTCTGCCTCGGCGCCGCAGGGTCGCTCGTGCTGGTGCAGCGCCGGCGCCGGAGGCGAGCCGGCTGACGCTGCCGCGGGGGCGGTCAGCCTACGGCTAAGCGGCGCAGCTCCTGCCGCGCCACGCTCATCAGATGGACCTCGTCGGGCCCGTCGGCGATGCGCAGGGTGCGCGCCGCCGCGTACCAGCCGGCGAGCGGCACGTCGTCGCTCACGCCGGCGCCGCCGTGCACCTGGATGGCGCGGTCGAGGACTGAGCAGGCCACCCGGGGGGCCACCACCTTGATCGCAGCGATCTCGGTGCGCGCCCCGCGACTGCCCACGGTGTCCATCAGCCAGGCCGTCTTGAGCACGAGCAGCCGCGCCTGCTCGATCTCGATGCGCGACTCGGCGATCCACTGCTGCACTGCGCCCTGCTCCGCGATCGAGCGCCCGAAGGCCGTCCGCGACGCGGCCCGGGCGGTCATCAGCTCCAACCCCCGCTCCGCCATGCCCAGGGCGCGCATGCAATGGTGGATCCGCCCCGGCCCCAGCCGCGCCTGGGCGATGGCGAAGCCGCCTCCCTCCTCGCCGATCAGGTTGGCGACCGGCACGCGGACATCGTCGAACGCGACCACGCCGTGGCCGTGCTGATCCTGGTAGCCGAAGACCGGGAGCAGCCGCTCGACGCGCACGCCCGGAGTGTCGACGGGCACGAGCACCATGCTCTGCTGACGATGCCGGGGTCCGTCGACGTCGGTTTTGCCCATGACGATGGCGATGCGGCAGCGCTGATCACCGATGCCGCTGGTCCACCACTTACGGCCGTTGATGACATATTCATCACCGTCACGCGTGATCCGCGTGCGGATGTTGGTGGCATCACTGCTGGCCACGTCGGGTTCGGTCATGGCGAAGCAGGAGCGGATCTCCCCGTCCAGCAGCGGGGTGAGCCAGCGCCCCTGCTGCTCGGGCGTGCCGAACTGGGCGAGCACCTCCATGTTGCCGGTGTCGGGCGCTGAGCAGTTCATCGCCTCAGGAGCGAGATGGAGGCTGCGTCCACTGATCTCCGCCAGCGGCGCGTACTCGAGGTTGGACAGTCCCGCCCCCCAGCGCTCGTCGGGGAGAAACAGGTTCCAGAGGCCGCGCCGTCGCGCCTCCAGCTTGAGGTCCTCCACGACCTGGGGATGGTGGTTGGGGTCCTGTGCCGCCTCGATCTGCTGCCGGTAGACAGGCTCGGCGGGGTAGACGTGGGAGTCCATGAAGTCGAGCAGGCGCCGGCGCAGTTCCTCGACCCGCGGGCTGTGAGCGAAATCCACCGCGGGCTGGCAGCGCCGCGTCAGGCCGGCGGTTTGAGCGCGTCGACCTGGGCCCGGGCCGCGGCCCTGTCGACGAACCAGAGCTTGTTGACCTCGGTGTACGCCACCTGTTCCTGGGGGACGTCCTCTTCGGCGTAGATGGCGTCCACGGGGCAGGGATCGACACAGGCGCCGCAGTCGATGCACTCGTCGGGATCGATGTAGAGCATCCGATCCTCGTCCTCGGCGATGATGCAATCGACGGGGCAGACCTCGATGCAGGACTTGTCCTTGAGGTCGACACAGGTCTCGGTGATGATGTAGGTCATCGGGCGTCGGAGTTTATCAACCGCCCTGTTTCGGCGGACGGCGGCTCGGCTCCGCGGCCCGTCTTGCAGAGTGGCGCAGGCGCATCGCCAGCGCCGGCCCGGTGACCATCACGAGAATCCCGTAGACGCCCGCGACGGCCGTGCTGCCGGGGGCCACGCTGAGGGCGACGGCGGTGGCGATGCCGAACTCGCGCATCCCCATCGGGAAGAGCACCGCCCGGCCGACCGCCCGGGGCAGCCGCAGCAGGCGACCGACACCCAGGCCGATCCCGTAGCTCATCGCCTGCAGGACCAGGCACGCCCCTGCGGCGCCGAGCAGCGCCAGCGAGCCGATGAGGTCGCGCGCCGTGCCGGCGGCGACGAATACGACCAGCACCACCGAGATGGCGGCGAGGTCGAGGCAGCGCGCCCCCTGGGCGGCAAGGCCGTTGATCCGGGTGCGGAGCGCCACCCCGACGACCAGCGGCAGGGCGACGCAGAGGGCCAGCTCGAGGGTGAGCGCAGCCGCGTCGACATGGGCCGAGCCGCCCACGCCCAGCGTCACCAGGAGCGGGGTGAGTACGGTGCCCAGTGCCAGCGAGCCCGCCATCACCAGGATGCCCACCTCGCCGGAGCCTCCGGCGAGCACAGCCACCAGGCTGCTGGTGATCTCGGCCGGGACCACCGCGCAGATCACCACGCCCGTCCCCACAGTACCGCCCCCGAGCAGCCGGCCGAAGGCTATACCGGCCGGGGCGATGACCAGCCACTGCACGGCCAGGGCGACGAGCACCGGCCGGGGACGCCGCACGCTGCGCAACAGCTGACGCGCGGTGAGGGTCAGCGTGACCCCGGCGACCTGGCCGGCGAGCATAAGCGGGACAGCACCCTCCAGCCTGGCAGCGCCGGCAGGCCATGCCAATCCCAGCGCCGCCGCCAGCAGCACATACCAGAGCAGCCGGTCGTGCAGGGGGCCCAAGGCTCCGAGGCTGGATTGCCGGCGCCTCACGGTGCTCCCCGCGGCCGGGGCAGGGGCGCTCATCGGGCGATCCTAGTGCACCGAAGCGGACCGGGCCGGCTCAGCGGAGCCGGCCCGGCTGTCGAGGCTGACGATGGAGTGGGCGCCCTGCTCAGTGCCCCCAGTGCTCGGGCTGGCGGTGCTCGACAATGGCGTCACCGCGCTCGCCGGTGCGGATGCGAACGGCTTCCTCGACGGGGATCACGAAGATCTTCCCGTCACCCACCGCCCCGCTCTTCGCCGCCACCTCGATCGCGTTGATGACGCCGGCGGCGTTCGCATCGGAGATCACCACCTCGACCTTCACCTTGCGCTGCAACGAGATGTTGGCCTGCGCCCCGCGGTAGGTCTCGGTGTAGCCGCGCTGCGCCCCGCAGCCCATCACGTCGAGGACGGTGAGCCCGGAGGCGCCGAGCTCGTCGAGCGCGTCCTGCACCGCCTGGAGGCGGTCGGGGCGGATGACGGCCTCGATCTTCTTCATGCCGGTGTCCCTGCAGGCGTGGCCTCGGCCGCCGGCTTGCCGGTGAGCTGGCGTGCCGGTTCGGAGAGGGCGTCAGGATGAATGTACGCGCCGCCGGGCACGGGCATGAACTGCTCCGGGTAGCCCCACATGCCGTGCTCGCTGATGTCGAGCCCGTCGATCTCCTCGGGGCTGCTGACCCGCAGCCCGATGGTCTTCTTGATGAGGTAGAAGACCGAGAACGAGAGGGTGAAGACGGTCAGGAAGCTCACGCTCACCGCGAGCGCCTGCGCGCCCAGCTGGCCGAAGCTTCCCGTGTAGACCAGCCCGCCCGAGCCGACACCGTTGAACTTGGCCAGGGCGGGATCGGTGAACAGCCCGCAGGCGAGGGTGCCCCAGATGCCCGCCAGCCCGTGAGCGCTGAGGCAGCCCACCGGGTCGTCGAGGACGCGGTCGATGAGGAGGACACCGAAGACGACGATGACTCCCGCGACCCCGCCGATGACGAGGGCCCAGCCGGGCTGCACATAGCCGCTCGGCGCGGTGATGGCGACCAGCGCGGCGATGGCGCCGTTGCCGATCATGCCGACGTCCAGCTTCCGGGAGACGAAGTAGATGCTGGCCATGGCGGTGAGGGCTCCCGCGGCCGCCGCCAGGTTGGTGGTGATCACCACGTCGGCGAAATGCAGGTTGGTGGCGTTGAGCGTCGAGCCCGGGTTGAATCCGAACCAGCCGAACCAGAGGATGATCACGCCCAGCTGCGAAAGCGGCATGCTGTGGCCGGGGATGGCGTTGGGCTTCCGGTCTCTGCCGTACTTGCCGATGCGCGGGCCCAGCAACAGCAATCCGGCGAAAGCGGCGGTGGCGCCTGTCAGGTGCACGACGGTCGAACCCGCGAAGTCCTGCGCCCCGAAGTGCGACATCAGCCAGCCCCCGCCGAACAGCCAGTGGCTGATCATCGGATAGATCAGACCTGCAAAGGGGATGGCGAAGATCAGGTAGACGCCGAATCTGACCCGCTCCAGCATGGTTCCCCACACCACCGCCAGGGATACCGCGCAGAACACGAATTCGAAGAAGAACTTGGCTGCCGCAGGCACGGTGCTGCCGTCGAGCGATGGGGTGTCGATGTGGCTGCCGGGCGAGAACTGCGGAACGAAGCCGGTGTGGCCGATGACGGTGCCCAGCTGCCCGCTGGCCGCGCCGAAGGCGATGGCGAAGCCCACCAGCCAGTACATGATCGACGACATTCCCAGGTTGACGACGATCTTGGCCATAACGGCGCCGGCGTTCTTCATGCGCACGAAGCCCACCTCGAGCATGGCGAAGCCCGCCTGCATGAAGAGGACCAGGCACGCCGCCACCACCACCCAGACGGTGTCGGCCGCGACCCCTGCCGCCTGGCTCGCGGTGTTGTCGGCGGCGGCGGCATGAACGGTCCCGGGGAGCAGCGCCACCGCCCCCGCCACGATCCCGGCTGTCAGGCCCCAGCGCATGCGGCGGACGGTGCGGACGAAGCGACCCGGGCTGGGTCCGCGTTTTGTGGCGCGGCGCATGCGGATGAAGTCCGTCGACATGGTGTCCTCCGTCGTGCAGCATGGCGGGGGATGCCCTTCCCCCTGTTAGATGTCACGAGGTTAGGCGGGGTCCGGCGGTACCGGCCACGGGTGGACGCACAAGACTGAGGCCGGGGACTCTGTGCGGCACGCACAGTTCGCGAACGAGTTGAGCGTCCTTACGGCAGCCTCAACGCCGGTGCCTGCCGCCGCACTCAAGCCCCGCCTGCGGCCAGCACCTCGCGCACCCGCAGGGAGAGGTGCAGGTTGAGCCGCGTGTCGGGATTGTCGAGGCGGAGCCTGCCGATCTCCTCGATCCTGCGCAAGCGATAGAGCACGGTGTTGCGGTGCAGGTGCAGCCGGCCCGCGATCTCGGTCGGCGAGCCGTGGCAGCGGAAGAAGGCGTCGAGCGTCTTCATCAGGCCGGCCCCGGTGCGCCGGTCGTACTCGACGAGCGCGTTCACCTGGTCCTCGTAGAACTCGCGCAGCTCCGGGTGGCTCTGCATGGCGAAGAGCAGACGGTGCAGCCCCAGGTCGGCGAATGAGGTGACACGTCCGGGGCCGAAGAGCCGGATTCCCATGGTCAGGGCCTGGTCGGCCTCGCGGTACGAGGCCCGCACCCCGGCGATGCCCGGCTTGGGACGGCCCGCGCCCACGCTCGTCTCGGCGTTGCCGGCCGCCCCCGAGCATTCCAGACGCAGGTCGGCGGCCAACCGCCCGAGGTCGAGCGGGGTGCCGGCGGCCGTCGCGATCGGGAGCGGCAGGATGGCCACCACAGCTCCCTGCCGCACCGTGGCCAGCGCGGCGGGGGCGCGTCGCCTGATCCAGCCCTGGGCGCCGGTGTTGAGCTGATCGCGCCGCGCCCGCGACGGCCCCGCGTCGGCCGCTCCGTCGGGACGGGCGATGAGCACCACCACGTCGCCGCCCAGGTCGAAACCCAGCCGCTCAGCGCGGCCGCGCACCGCCGCCTCGGAGCTGTAGGTGCCGGCGAGCAGGGTCTCGAGGAACTCGCCCTCCAGCTCGTCGCGCGCCTGCAGGACCGCTCGTTCGCGGTCGAGTTCGACAGCGCAGGCGGAGGCGGCGCGGGCCACGGCAAGGCGGGAGAGCTGATCCAGCTCGGCCTCTGGAGCGATGACCGACAGGAACCCGCCCAACTCCTCGCGTACTGGGATGGGCGACACCAGCCGGCTCAGGCCGGTCGCGCCGATGCGGAACTCATGGACCGGCGGGTCGGCGGCGATGGCGACGACCCCCTCGGCCCAGCGCCGGACGGCGGCGGCGTCCGCCTCGAGCAGGCTGACCACCGTCGCCGCGGCGGCGCCGGCGCCGTTGCCGCCGTTGGCGCCCAGCTCCGGGGAGGCGTGGAGGACGTGCCCCTCGAGGTCCTGCCAGGCGACCGCTCGCTGGGTGATCGACCCGAGCCGGTCGACGATGGCCGGCATCCCCGCCCCCGCCAGGGCCAGCGCCATGAGCTGGGTGTGCAGCTCCTGCTGGCGCTCGTGGAGCATGGTGCGCTGGTCGAGGATGAAGCGCACCGTCCCCTCCTGCACCTCGGCGACGTGGATGCCGGCCGGGAGGCGCAGGAGCGGCAGCATCATCCGCTCGGCGATGGTGATGGCGTCGGCGCTCACCTCGCCGACCACCGCCACCGCCACCCCGCCCTTCTCGGCGAAGCTGCGCATCACCTGGGCGAGGTCGAGGCGGTCGTCGAGCAGGTGGATGGACCGCACCGGGATGAAGGCCATCTCCCCGCCCTTGATGGTGTCGAAGGCGGGCGGCCGGGTGCGCAGCGCGGTCGCCCACTCCACGCGACGCTCCAGTCCTGCGCCGCCGCCGAGCAGCTCGGTCTGCTCGGGGAGACAGCCGCGCCAGACGTCCTTGACGGTGATCATGGCGCGTTCTCGCGGCGACCTCCGCCGCCGCTCACAGGAGCTCGAGGTAGCGCTCGAGCTCCCAGGGGGTCACCTGGCGCCGGTAGTCGCGGTACTCCAGGCCCTTGGCCTCCATGAAGCGCTCGGCGAGGTGATCGCCGAGGGCGTCGAGGACCACGTCGTCGTGGCGCAGCGCCGCGACGGCGTCCTTGAGGTTGTCGGGGAGCAGCCCGACGTTGCGGCGCTCCAGCTCGGTGTCGTCGAACCCGTACAGGGACTCCTCGACCGGAGGCGGCAGCGGCAGCCGGCGCTCGATGCCGTCGAGCCCGCAACGCAGCATCACCGCGAAGGCCAGGTACGGGTTGCAGCTGGGGTCGGGGCTGCGCAGCTCGACGCGCGTCCCCTCGCGACGCGGGGTGTGGGGGACGCGGATGAGCGCGCCGCGGTTGGTGCGCGCCCAGGAGACCATCACGGGCGCTTCGAAGCCGCGCACCAGCCGCTTGTACGAATTCACCAACGGGGCCAGCACGGCGCACATACCGGCCGCGTGGTGGAGCTGGCCGGCGATGAAGTGCTTGGCCAGGTCGCTGAGCCCGTACTCGTCGGTGGCGTCGGCGAAGGCGTTGCCGAGGTCGGGGAGCGCGGCCAGGCTCTGGTGGACGTGCATGCCGCTGCCGTTGCGGTCGATGAAGGGCTTGGGCATGAAGCTGGCGGTCAGCCCGGCCTGCTGGGCTACCGCCCGCAGCGTGTACCGGAAGGTGATCACATCGTCGGCGGCCTTGAGCGCCGACGCGTGCGTGAAGTCGATCTCGTGCTGGCCGGCGGCCACCTCGTGGTGGGCCGCGTTGACCTCGATGCCGAGCGCCTGGATGGCGCTGACCATGGCGTGGCGCACGCCGACGCTCGGGTCGGTGGAGAAGTCGAAGTACCCGCCCCGATCATGGGAGAGCGGCGCCGGCCGGCCCGCCTCGTCCTCGCGCAGCAGGAAGAACTCGATCTCAGGGCCGCAGCGGTAGTCGAACCCCATTTGCGCGGCCGCCTCCACGGCGCGGCGCAGCGCGCCCCGGGGGTCGCCCGGGTAGGGCTCACCCTCGGGAGTGTGGGCCCAGCAGATCAGGCGGGCCGTCGGCGGCGTGCCGGTCCAGGGGATGATCCGGAACGTGCCGGGATCGGGGACCAGGTACATGTCGCTCTCGGCGGTGCGCGCGAACGACTCCACCGAGCTGCCGTCGAACCAGGTCCCGTGTTCGAACGCGGCGCGCAGCTGGTCGGCGGGGATGGTCACCGACTTGACCGCGCCCATCACGTCGGTGAACTGCAGATCGACGTAGCGCACCCCGGCCTTGTCGGCGCGGGAGAGCACGTCGTCGACGTGATGTGGGGACGCGGGTGCGTGGCTGGCCACGCGCACCAGCCTAGGCGCCGCGCCCAAAGGCGGTCATACGGACAATGGTAACGGTGCCGGCCCAGCCGGTGATAGGGCGCCATGACCGCGGCGATCCCCTCTTGGCTTAGGCGCCATGCACGAGATCAGCGTCCGCGTGAGGCCCTCGTCAGGCCGAGGGCGCGGCCGAGCGCGATCGAAACTGACCCGGGCGCCGCCCCGGTCCCGGCGGGCCGGCGTAGGTCTGGGCGATCGCCATCCATTCCGTGGCGAGCGGACCTTCGACTGCCAGCTCGGAGTCGCTCAGGTGGCGGCGCTGGGTGGTGACCAGCGCGAAGTCGAGGGCGTCGCCGCGCACCCGGTCGGGCCCATTCGGGTCGCCCCAGGTCCACGAAGCGCCGTCAGGGGCGCGCAGGACGACGGCCACCTCTCCCGCAGGCAGCTCACGGCCCCAACTGGCGTAGTTGAAGGGGCGCGTCCGGATCGCAAGGTGGGCGATGTGACGCAGCCGGTCGGTGGGGAGACGCTCCCGGCCGAG
>DATDHG010000125.1:0-6325 GCA_036521675.1 Candidatus Dormiibacterota bacterium | reverse complement strand
TGGTCCCCGGGCCTGGCCCCGACCACTTCCTGGCGCCCGACCTGGCGGCGGCGGCGCTCCTGCTGTGCGACGGCGGGTTCCTGGCGGCGGTGGAGGCGGTGACCGGACCGCTCCACTGACCGTGAAGGCCGCAGCACGCGGCCCCGCCCTGCGCCGCCTTCGCTATGGTGAGCACGAACGTCTCACGTGCGGGACGCGCCCGCCCGGAGCGCCGGCCTTGGTGACAGGAGGAACGCCCGTGGCAGGGGAGAAGAAGCGCGGCGCACCCAAGCGCCAGCAGAAAAAGCCGAGCGCCGCCGCCAAGGCCAAGGAGGCCAAGAAGCAGGCCGCGCGCGCGGCTGGGCAGGGCCAGGCCTAGGCCCGCCCCCCGGCCCGCGGGCTACTCGCCGGTCTCGTCGACCTCGTCGGCGTCCGCGGTGACCTCGTGGCGCGGCGGCTGGCTGGCCTGGAGACGCTCACGCACCCACGTCGCCAGCGGAGGACTCGGCTGGGGCGCCCCCATGATGGCCGCGGTCGAGGCCAGCCAGGCGCCGTCGAGGATGCGCCCGCAGGCCACGGCCGCCCGCAGGATGTCGGCGTAGTCGTGGGTGGGCCGGGTGGCCTCGATGCCCGGCGGGAGCGACATGCCCGAGCGCACCAGGGCGGCGATGCCCCGCTCCGGCGAGGCGACGTGGTGGGACGACGCCCAGAGGCGGAAGACCATCGACCGGGCCTCGTGGAGGGCCTCGAGCGACTCCCACTCCGAGCCGCAGCGCACGAAGCGGCCGCAGTCCTCGAGCGCGAACCATCCCTGCAGGGCCCAGGCGCGCAGCCGGTCGGGAGTGACCGGGATGGCGAACGGGGGCAGGACCTCCCCGTAGCGTCCCTCGGGGTCGTAGAGCACGATCATGTCGGGCCGCCGCCCCTGCCCCCATCCCGACACAGGGCGGGCGACGAGGTCGAGCCGCAGGCCGTCGTCGTACTGGACGATGAAGTTGCGGTGGGGCAGCTCGCCCAGCTCGGGGAGCTGGGTGTTGAGCGAGTCCACCACCGTGCCCAGGCGGTCGAGCATCACCGCCATCAGCTCCGAGGCGTTCGGCCAGGCGCCGTCGAGCACCCCCAGCGCGATGTCGAGGTCGGCGTCGGGGGTGGCCTCGCCACGGGCGACAGAGCCGCGCACCGCCAGGGTGCGGATGCGCACCTCACGCTGGGCGGCGCTGATCAGGCTGCGCATGGTGGCGGCGTGGGGGGCGAGCGCGTGGGGGAGCTGGGTGATCCACTCCAACGCCTCGGCGCGCGCTGTGGCGCCCGGCGAGGGCTCGCCCGGGTTCAGCGTGGTCGAGAGGGAGGTCATCGCAGGGCTCCTCGATGCCGCCGCGGCCGGCGCGATGGGGTGGTCGCCGGCAGCCGCACCCGGCAAGTACAGCGCTGCTGAGGCTGACTCTGATCGCCCCTCTGTCGCGAGGCTGTTGCGAGGTGCCGCCCCCACGTCACGGCTCGTCGAAAGCTGCGGCGGGCCCGGTGGCGCCCGGCTCGTCAGGCCGCAGGCGCCAGGTAGAGCACGCGGCCCTCGCCCAGGTCGATCACCACGGGGAGATGGACGCTCACCCAGTCCCGCAGGCCAGGGAGGCGGTCGAGGCGGCCGGTGCCGAAGAGGACTGCCCGCACGTGCTCACGCTCGATGATGCCCTCCACGTCGGCGCTCGTCATGCCCGTGCTGCGGATCCTGACCAGCGAGGTGTCGACCAGTTCGGGAGGGGCCTCCAGGCCCGCCTGGGCCACGCTCGCCTGATCGTCGCTGACCACCAGCGACCCCGGGGCCATGTGCGCCCGGAGACCGGCGATGACCTGGGCGTCGCCGGCCGGCGAGCCGGCGCCCTGGAGGCTCCGGTAGCTCCAGGCCGAGACCCACACCAGCGCCCCTCCGGTGACGGCGACCACGACCGCGAGCCCCCAGGCCCGGCGGACAGGCGGGGCGACGGCGAGTCCGGCGAGCAGGGCGAGCGGCGGGGCGACGGCGCTCACGTGGTGAGGCCAGAGGGGATGCTGGACGGCGACCGCGGCTACCGCGGCGACGGCCCACAGGCCCAAGGCGACCCCGGCGCGCCGGTGCCGCGGGGAGCGCCAGGCGCGCACGGCTCCCAGCACGGCGAGCAGGGCCAGCGGCAGCTCGCGCAGCGCGGTCAGCCAGACCTCGCGGGAGAAGCCCCCCTCGTCGAGGCTGCGCGAGGCCAGGTGGAGGCCGACCGACTGCTCCAGGAGGGGCCGCAGCTCGGCATGGAACGCGACCGCCGTCGCCACGGCGACCGCGGCGGCCCCGGCGGCGGCGGCCCCAAGGCGGCGGAGCGGCGGCGGTCCGCCCCGCGGGGAGGTCACCAGGATGGCCACGGGGATGAGCGCCGGGAGGGCGAGCAGCTTGACCCCCGCGGCGACCGCCACGACGGCGCCGGCGCCGCCACTCAGCCACAGCTGGGTCCGCGGACGCCGCCCTGCCGCCGGAACGGCCACCTCAGCGGCCAGGGCGACTGCGACCAGGGCGACGGAGAGCGCGGGGCCCTCCGCGAGCACAGTCGTGCTGTCGAGCAGTCCGAGCGGATCGAGGGAGAGGAGGACTGCGCTGAGCAGGGCGGCGGCGCGTCCCCCCAGCCGTCCGGCCGCCCAGGCGCCGGCCGTCACGCCGACAGCGCCCAGCACCAGGGTGCCGACGCGCACGGACGTCAGGCCCTCGCCAAGAAGCCTGTAGAAGGGGAGGAGCAACGGCAGAAAGAAGGGGGGCTGCGAGCTGTACACGGCGCCGAACAGGGCGTCGCCGTGGGCGAGCCGGCGCAGCGACAACCAGTACACCCCCTCGTCGTAGTCGCGGGGACCGGCCATCACCAGGGGGATGCGGGCCAGCGCCCCCACGACCACCACGGCGGCGACCCCCAGGATCCAGGGAAGGACGCGGCCACCCGTTGGGCGCGCGCCGGGCGCGGCGGCCGGCGGGGCGACGGCCGCCAGCGGAGGAGCCGCGCTCATGCCGTCCGCCCCAGCACCGCAACCTCCGCCGCCGGCCCGGGGGTCTGGTCCGGGTCGCGCAGCGCGGCCACGCGCGGCACCACCAGGCGCGCCATCACCAGCTCGGTGGCCGCCACCAGCGCGATGCCTCCGAGGACGTCCACCACGTAGTGCTCACCGAGGTACACCACGGAGAACCACACCACCAGGCACCAGCCGAAGGCGAGCCACGCGGCCCGCGGATAGGCGCGGCGCAGCGCCAGGAAGCCAAGCAGCGGATAGGCCGAATGCAGCGATGGGAAAGCGGCCACCGGGTTGGGATTCAGCGAGGTGTAGTAGGGGCTGACCGCGCTCGGGAGCGTGGTCCCGATGACGTGGCGGAACCCGCTCAGCACCCCGTGGTCCTGCGCCCACCAGGGCGGCGCTGTGGGGATCAGCAGAAAGATGACAAAGCCGGCGAAGGACATGCCGAGCAGCGCGGTCGTGAAGCGCAGGAAGAGGCGGCGGTCGGTGAGCCAGAGGGTGACGCCGATGAGCACCGGAACCACAAAGTGGGCGAAATAGACCACCGTGGCCGCGTAGTCGACACCGCGGCCGATGTGCAGGTCGGCGGTCAGGTTCTGCAGCACGGTGGTGGGCAGATGGCCGCCGAACAGGTGGGTCTCGAGCGAGGCGATGCTGTCCACCTGGGGCGGGATCCCGGTCCGGGAGGCGATGCCGCGCATCGCCTCGTAGCCCAGGAAGATGGCGATGAAGGGCACCCAGTCGCCCAGGAAGCGAACGAAGCGCCCACTCGCCAGGGCGACCGGGACGAGCATCAGCAGCAGGTAGTCGGGGCTGACCGAGATGCCGCGCCAGATCATCACGCCGGACGCCGCGCCCAGGTAGAGAAGCGACACCAGCACCAGCGGCGGCCGCGCGCCGG
Source organism: Candidatus Dormiibacterota bacterium (assembly GCA_036521675.1). GTDB lineage: Bacteria > Chloroflexota > Dormibacteria > Aeolococcales > Aeolococcaceae > DATDHG01. Next base: position 2,424 of record DATDHG010000125.1, on the reverse strand, counting down.
GGGCGCCGTCGTCGACGGCGCGCGCCCGGGTCTGCCTCACAACAGAGCCGAAGCCTAGCGCAGCCCGCCCCGCCCGCCACGACGCCCGACACCGGGCGGGCGGGGCACTCGGGCATCGCCGCGGCGGGCGGCGATGCGTAGAGTTCACGCTCCCGGGTGCACACTAAGCGCGTATGAAGGCATCTCCCTCAGCCAGCGCGGAGCGCCTGGCCGCTGCGGGCACAGTGTCACCCCCGTATGCGGAGGCGAGCCCGGCGACCCCGCGGGGCCGGCTGCGCGTCTACCTCGGCGCCACGCCCGGGTCGGGCAAGACCTACGCGATGCTGCGCGAGGGGCACGACCGCCGCGACCTCGGGCAGGACGTGGTGATCGGCTTTGTGGAGAGCCACGGGCGCCCTCGCACCGAGGCGGCCATCGCCGGCCTCGAGGTGGTGCCACGGCGGAGCAAGAGTTACCGCGGCCGCAGCTGCGAGGAGATGGATGTCGACGCCGTCCTGGCGCGCCATCCCCAGGTGGTGCTCGTCGACGAGCTGGCCCACACCAACCTGCCCGGCGGGCGGCATACCCGGCGCTGGCAGGACGTCGAGGAGCTGCTGGGCGCGGGAATCGACGTCATCACCACCGTCAACGTGCAGGCGATCGAGGGCGTCAAGGACCTCGCCGAGACGATCACCGGCGTCCCGGTGCGCGAGACGGTCCCCGATCGCATCGTCGACGCCGCCGAGGAGATCCAGTTCATCGACATCTCTCCCGAGGCGCTGCAGAAGCGCATGCGCCACGGCAACATCTACGCGCCCGAGAAGGTCGACATCGCGCTGGCCAACTTCTTCAGGTCCGGCAACCTCGCGGCGCTGCGCGAGATCGCCCTGCGCCTGCTGGCCCAGAACATGGGCAGGGCGACCGGGAGCGTGCAGGGGCCCCCCGAGGATGTGCTCGTGCTGATCAGCGGCCGGCCCAGCTCGGAGGCGCTGATCCGGCGGGGGGCGCGCATGGCGCGGCGCTTCGGCGGCTTCTGCACAGTGCTGCGCGTCGCCGGCCCGAGCACCGACGTGTCTCCCGAGATCTGCGCTCGGTGCCGCACCGTCACCGAGGAGCTCCAGGCCACCTGGCGTGAGGTGGAGGCCACGGCACCCGGCCCAGCCGTCGTGGCCGTGGCGCGCGAGCTCGGAGTCGAGCACGTGGTGGTCGGCGAGGGCGGCCCCAGTGGCCTGCTGGGCCGCTTCCGCAAGGGGCTGGTCGATCTGCTCATCGAGGAGCTGCCCGACGTGAGCGTCCACATCATCGCGCGCGAGGACTCGCGGCGGCGCCCCCATCCCCCGTCGGGCGGCGGGGCCCCGCTCAGCGCTGCGCAGGGCGCGACCCCGGCGACGTCCCGACCGGCCGGGACCCTGCGCGTCTACGTGGGCTATGCGCGCGGGTGCGGCATCACCACCACCATGCTCGAGGAGGCGCGCCGTCGCGCCTCGCGCGGGACGGACGTCGTGGTGGCCTCGGTCAGCACCGCCGGGCACGCTGAGGCGGAGACATCCCTGCGGGGCCTGGACGTGCTGGGCGGGGCCGACTCCCCCGCACGCCGCGGCCAGCTCGACGTCGAGGCCCTGCTGGCCCGTCATCCCGCGGTGGCCTGCGTCGACGAGCTGGCGATGCTGGGGACCGACGGCCAGCCCGCCGCCGCCTCGTTGGGGCGGATCCTGGAGGCGGGTATCCATATCGTCGCCACCCTCCACCTCACCGACCTCGCCAGCACCCGGGCGGCGCTGGCGGGCAGGCTCGGCACCCGGCCCGAGGGCAGCCCGGCCATCACCGACGACGTCCTGGGGATGGCGACTGAGGTCGAACTGGTCGACTGCACCCCGTCGGTGCTGCTGGAGCGGCTCCGTCGCGGCGAGATCGTGCCTCTCGACGAGGTCCCGGCGGCCCTTGCGGGCGACTTCCGACCCGAGCTGCTGGCCGAGCTGCGCGAACGCCTCTTCCGGCTCATCGCCGAGCACACCGACCGCCGCCTGGTCGCCTACATGCGCGAGCGCAGCATCGAGGTGCCGTGGGAGGCGCGGCCGCGGGTGATGACCTGCGTTCCCGCCCGGGCGGGCATGGAGTGGCTGATCCGGCGATCCGCGGCGCTGGGCAGGGCCATCGACGCCGACACCCAGGTGGTCACGGTCTGCGAGCGCCCGCGCACCGAGGCCGAGACGCAGACCCTGGCCGCGTACGCCGCCCTGGCCCACGAGCTGGGCGCCGGGTTCGTGACCATCTACGAGCGCGACGTCGCCGCGGCCCTGGCCACGTACGCCCGCCGCTCCCTGGTCACCGAGCTCATCGTCACCCGTGGCGGCGCGAGCGGGCTGCGCCGCAGCACCCTGCGTGAGCTCATTCGCGAGCTCGCCGAGGTGGACATCCACGTGCTGTCGTCCGCCGAGGGCTGAC
>DATDHG010000124.1:0-11583 GCA_036521675.1 Candidatus Dormiibacterota bacterium | reverse complement strand
GATGCGCAGGATCTGCTCCTGGTAGAGCACCACGCCCCGAGTATCGGCCAGGATCGGCTCCAACGAAGGATGCAGGTAGGTGACCGGCTCCAGCCCCTGACGGCGCCGTAGATAGGGGTGCACGGCGTTGCCCTGGATCGGTCCGGGACGGATGATCGCCACCTGCACGATGAGGTCGTTGAACTCAGCCGGCTGGGACTGGTAGAGCGCCTGCTGCTGGGCCCGCGACTCGATCTGGAAGAGGCCGATGGTGTCGGGCGCACAGATACTGTCATAGACGGCCGGATCATCGAGGGCCAGGGCGTCGAGGTCGGGGCGGGCACCGGTCTGCTGGGCGACCATGTCGAGGCAGTCGGCGATCATCCCCAGGGTGCGCAGGCCGAGCAGGTCCATCTTGATCAGGCCGAGGTCCTCGACGTCGTCCTTGTTGAACTGCACGACCACGCGTCCCGGCATGCTCGCCCGCTCCACCGGGGCCACCTCGACCAGCGGACGGCCGGTGACCAGCATGCCGCCGACGTGGATGCCGAGGTGGCGGGGCGTGCCCTCGATCTGGGCGCACATGTCGAGGAACAGCTCCCACTGCCTCGGGGCCGGGGGGCGCCCGGCGCCGGCGGTGCTCAGCGCATCGCTCGCGGCGGCGTTGCGCGTGGCCTCGCCGGCGACGAGGTGGTCCAGCCCGGCGGTCTTCAGCGCCTCGTCGACGCCGGCCCATATCCAGCTGTCGACCGACTTGGCGAGGCGGTCGATGATGGGGTCGGGGAACCCGAAGGCGGCCCCCACCTGACGCACGCTCATGCGGGGCCGGAAGGTGACGATGTTGGCCACCATGCCGGTGCGCTCGGCGCCGTAGCGCTCGTAGACGTACTGGATGACGTCCTCGCGGTGCTCGGTGGAGAAGTCGATGTCGATGTCGGGCGTGCCCTGGTGGTCCTCGTGCAGGAAGCGTTCGAAGAGCAGGTCGTGGGCCACGGGGTCGACGCGGGTGATGCCCAGCAGGTAGGCGACGATGCTGTCGGCGGCACTCCCCCGCCCCTGACCGGGGATGCCCCGTTCACGGGCGAAGCGCATGATGTCGTGGACGATGAGGAAGAACTCGGCAAGCCCGGTCTTCTCGATGACGTGGAGCTCGCGCTGCAGCCGCGCCGCCACTGCGCTCGTGATGGGCCGATAGCGCTGCGGCAGCGCCTCCTGGCAGAGCCCATAGAGGACGCTGAAGGGAGTCTCGCCGGTCGGGACGGCGAAGCCGGGGAAGCGCACATCGCTGAAGTCGAGGCTGAGGCGGCACTGCCGGGCGAGGTGGGCGGCGTGGTCGAAGGCCTCGGGGTGGGCGCCGAGCAGGGCGCGCAGCTCGCGCTCGGACTTGAGGCGGTGCTCGGTGTTGGGCAGCAGCAGGCCATGGGCGGCCGCCCCCTCCAGGGTGGTGCGATGACGGATGGCGGTGAGCACGTCGAGCAGCGGCTTCTTGCCGGTTGTGGCATGAACCGGCGTGTTGCTGGCCACCAGGGGGAGGCCGCAGCGGCCCGCCAGGGCGGCGGTCTCGGCGACCAGCCAGCTGTCAGCGGGATGGAGATGCTGGGTGAGGAGCAGGGCGGTGCGGTCGCGGCCGAAGGCTTCGCGGAGGTGGTCGGCACGGCGGGCGGCGCCGCGGCGGTCGCCGGCGATGAGCGCGCGGACGATGGCTGAGTCGGGGCCGCCCGCGAGCACCGTGCAGCCGCTCAGCTCGGCGGGGTCGAGGCGGGCGGCGGGACCGGGGGTCTTGAGGCGCTGACTGGGGAGGCCGGGCCAGCCGCTGGGGAAGGGGCCGGCGGTGGGGCGCAGCGCCGCAGGGCGCTCGGGCGGGTCGAGCGTGGGGGGGCGGCGGCGGGGGGGAGCCGGCGGTGGCTCCCCGGTTGCTGACTCTGCTGCTGGGGAGGGGTCGTCGAGCCCCAGGTCCAGCAGGGGTTGGCCCTTCTCCCCGGCCAGCTGCGCGGCGCTGATGGCCCGGCAGAGCTGGTGGTATCCGCTGGGATCACGCGCCAGCAGGCGCAGTCGGGCCCCGCCCACGAGGTCGAGCTCGGCGCCGACGACGGGGTGGATCCCCGCCGCCTGCGCCGCCGCAACGAAGCCCACGGCCCCGTAGAGTCCGTTGCGGTCGCAGAGCCCGAGGGCTTCGATCCCCAGCCCGGCGGCGACGGCGACCAGCTCGCGCGGCGAGGACGACCCCTCCAGGAAGGAGTAGTGGGAACGCGCGGCGAGCTCGGCGAAACCGCTTGACTTCACCACTGCTTTGTGTATACTCCTACCTTGTCGATTCGCGAAGACAAGGGAGAAGGCAAAGCGGAAGAAACCAGAAACAGAAAGCGGCCCCAGTCCATTGCTCTGGCCCCCGCTTGCGGCCCTGCCCCGGCCGCCCGGCCCGCTCCGACCCCCTCTCGGACACCGGGCCGGCGGTCTCGGGTCAGGGCCGGCCGTACCGCTGCCGGTCGGCCCCCACACGGGCCTCCAACCCTCCCCTCCCCCATCGACCGTGGCCGTCCCGGCGGACGGCCGCGGTCATCCTGGGGATGCGGGCGGAGACGGGCAGCGCGCCGTCCCCCCGCCCAGCGCGCCTCAGTCATAGCGGCGCGCGACCCGCCACGCTCCGGTGACGAGGTCGCAGGCGAGCTCGACGCAGTCGCCGCCGGCGAGCAGGCAGCGGCGGTAGTCGCGATGCACCGCCTGGCCCCACCAGTCGGTCTCCACCATCCAGCGGCAGAGCGTTCGCTCCACCGCGCGCCAACCGCCCGGCGGCAGGCGCACCGCCAGCAGCGCCCCCGTGGCGTCGCGGCGCACCTCGACGGCAGCGGAGAGCAGCTCGGTCATGGGCCCAGGGTCGGTGCCGCCACCGGTGCTGGCGCCGCCGGCGCCGCCGTCCCCGGCTCCCAGCGAAAGCGGCGCTCGGGAAGATCGCCGGGGTCGAGCGCCAGGCGGGGACGCAGGACGGTGGCGGCGCCGAAGCGATCGCAGACCCGCATCACCGCCTGGGCCACGGCGTCGCGGGCGGCGTCACCGCGGCGCCAGAGATCGGCCTGGCGCCCCGGGGCGATGCCGAGATCGCCCGCCTCCAGACGCAACGCGGCCACCGGCCCGGTGCGCCGCAGCGCGGCGTCACAGCCACCGAGCAGCCCGAACACCACCGGCCAGAGCTCCTCGGCGCTGCCCACCGCCAGTGGTGGGAGACGCTCCAACACCTCAGTCGCCGTCTCCCCCTCGAGCACCAGGGCGAGGCGCCCGCTGCCCAGGCCCCGGGCGCGCAGGCGCTCGCCGAGGCCGGCGGCAGCGCGGCGGGCGCAGCGGTGCAGCACCTCGCGGTCGGTCACCGGGCCGTCGAGGACGACGCGCTCGATGGCCCGGCGGGGCGCCGCCGTCGGGGTCAGGGGGAGGTCGTCCTGGCCCCGAGCGAGGCGGCAGACGGCGGCCCCCGCCTCGCCGAACTGGCGCTGCAGGTCGAGTGGGCTGAGCGCGGCCACCTGGCCGATGCGGTCGAGCCCGAGATCGCCGAGGCGGGCGAGGATGGCGGAATCGGCGGGGAGGAGACCCACCGGGAGCGGGGCCAGGAAGGCCGCCTCGCCGCCTGCGGGGACGCGGCGGATGTGCCGCGGCCGCCCCTGGCGGGCCGCCATCCAGGCCACGAAACGGTTCGAGGCCACCCCGACCGCGGGTGGATGCTCGCCCAGAGCGGCGGTGAGCGCCCGCGCCGCCGCCGCCGCCCAGGAGGCCTCGTCACGCCAGAGGGCGTGGCCGCCGCTGAGGTCGCACCAGGCTTCCTCGTCGCCCAGCTCCACGGCGGGCACCACGGCGGTGAGCGCCTCCAGCACCGCCGCACGCAAGGCGGTGATGGCGGCGTCGTCGGGGGCGAGGTGGACGGCCCCCGGGCAGAGCTGGCGCACCGTGCGCGGAGCCTGCCCGGGACGCACCCCGACGCTCTGCGCCGCCGCCGAGGCGGCGACCACGCGCTCCTGGACCAGCACCACCGGCTCCCCGCTCAGCTCGGGATGGCGGCGCCAGGCGGCGACCAGGCCGAGGTGGGGATGGCGGGCACAGAGCAGGCGCGGCGCCATGGCAGCCGGCTCAGCCGCTGCCGGCAGCGCCGGCCACGGCCGCCGGCAGCGGGGGGGCGCTCCCCGCCGCCCCCTCGGGCAGCGCGACCGCGGCCGGGGCCACCACCGGCAGCCCCACCACCTCGGCGGCTGCCTGGGGCCGCGGGTAGCGCAGCAGCAGGGCCGCCTCGTTCCCGGGGGCGGCCAGCTTCGACTTGACCACCCGCAGCCCCACACGCAGCCCGATCACGTCGCCATGCGCCTCCTGCCAGCCCAGCGAGCGGCAGGCCACCGTCAGCGAGGAGGCGTAGGCCAGCGGCGCCGGCAGCGGCATGGGCGCGGCCACGCAGGCCACCGCCCGCGCCCCCTCGACCGTCCCCACCAGCGCTGTCAGGGCGTGCTCGAGCGCTGCCCCGACCCCACGGGGACGCTCCCGCCCCAGCCCCACCGCCAGCCAGGGCACCCCGGCCCGCACCAGCGCGCGCGCCATGGCCAGCCCGGCAGCCATCGAGCCGGCGGGGGGGCGCACCACCAGGCAGGCGCCCAGGTCGGCGCCGAGGTCGGCGAGGAAGCCGGGGTCGAGGCTGCCGGCGAGGTCGAGGTAGGCCACCTGCGCCTCCCGGCTGGCCGCCGCGGTGAGCGCCTGGAGAAGGGTCAGCCGCCCCGTCGGCCCGGCCGCGCCCGCACCCCGGCCCGGCGCCGGCTCACCGGCGAGAACGGAGAGCCGGCCGCAGGGCAGCCCGCCCCCGGGGAGGAGGGCGTCGAGCGCCGGCACCCCTGCCGGCCAGGCCGCCGCGGCCACGGGATCGCCACCGTGCCGCACCACCGCCGCGCCGTAGCGGCGGCGCAATCCCGCCAGGGCGGCCTCGAGCCCCAGGGGTGCGGAGGGGGCGACAGGCTCGCGGTCCATCTCTCTCCGGCCGCCTCGGAGGGCGGCGAGCGGTCTCGGTCACGGGTGTGCCCGGCCTCGCTGGCGGTGGCGGAGAGAGGCGGTCGGAGGCTGGGGCGACAGCATAGCGAACATCTGTTCGCAGGGCAAGTGTTTTGCCCGGGTGACGCAGGCGGGCCGAGGCGACCGGCCACTCCCCGGGGGCGGGTCCGCCCGGCGCCACGCCCCGAGTACGCTTGCACGCCGTTCCGAGCCCGGCTCGGGCCCCCCGCCCAGTCACACCTGGAGTCGATCGTGGCCAGAATCGCCATCACGGGAGGGACCGGCTTCGTCGGGCTGCACACCGCCAAGGCGCTGCTCGCGGCCGGCCACGAGGTGCGCCTGGTGGCCCGGGGGGAGCGGGGCGGGCCCCGGCCCGAGGGCGCCACGCTGGTGCGCGCCGACGTGGTGACCGGCACGGGGCTGACCGAGGCCTTCGACGCCTGCGACACCGCCGTCCACCTCGTCGCCGTGATCCGCGAACGCGGCAAGCAGACCTTCGAGCGCGTCAACGCCGCGGGCACCGAGAACGCCGTGCGAGCCGCCCGCGAGGCCGGGGTGGGCCACTTCATCCACCTCAGCGCCATCGGCGCCGACCCCGACCCGCGCTATGCGTACCTGGCCGCCAAGTGGCAGGGCGAGCAGTTCGTCATGGGGGCAGGCGTGCCCTACACGATCCTCCGCAGCAGCCTGGTCTTCGGCCCCGGCGACGGCTTCTTCACGGTGCTCACGCGCATGGTGCGGCTGGCCCCGGTGGTCCCCATCGTGGGCGACGGGCGCGCCCTCTTCCAGCCCATCGCCGCCGGCGACCTGGCCCGGATCATCGTCGAATGCGCCGCCCGCGGTCCGCAGCAGCGCGTCATCGAGGTCGGCGGCCCCGATCAGCTCACCTATGAGGAGATCGTCGACATCATCAAGACAGAGGTCGGCGCGCACCGCCTCAAGGTCCACGTGCCGGTGCCGATGATGGTGCCGCTCGCGGTCGTCTTCGACAAGCTGCTCCCCAATCCGCCGGTGACGCCCGGGCAGCTGCGCCTGCTCGAGAAGAGCAACGTCACGCGACCTGACGCCGTGCCGGACGCGTTCGGCTTTGCGCCGCTGCGCTTCGCCGACAACTGCGCCTACTTGCAGAACTACTGACAGGCAGCCGCAGCGCCCGGTGTCCGGCGGTCAGGCCGGCTCCGGGCGCGCGGACCACGCCCCCACCAGGCAGAGGACTGCCAGGCCGTAGCAGAGTACGGCGTACTTGACGTGCTTGCCGTTGGCGCTGGTGGCGACCTGCAGGTTGCCCGTCTGATAGAGGACACCGACGATCACCAGGATGACGGCGAGGGCGAGAAGCACGGCCACTGCAGTGCGGCTGCGAGGCATGGAGATCTCCTTGTCGGGCACCAGCGAGTCGGCGCCAGCCTACTCCCTGCCGGCGATGGCAGACTGACCGCGCCGTGGAGACCGCGACCCATATCCAGCACCTGCGCCACGAGGGCCGCCGCCTGGCCACCGTCGCAGCGCGGGTCCACCTCGACGATCCCGTCCCCGCCTGTCCCGGCTGGACGGTGCGCGCCGCCGTGCGCCACGTCGGGCGCGTGCATCGGTGGGCGCGCAGCCACCTCGCCGAGCATCGCGAAACCCGGGCCGACGTGCGCGCCACGGCAGGGCCGATGCCTGCCGACGGGGACCTGGTCGCCTGGTTCGAGGCGGGCCTGGAGGAGCTGCTCGACACCCTGGAGTCGACGACGCCGGGCGACCGCGCCTGGCACTTCGGCCCCGCCCCCAGCCCGCTCGCCTTCTGGGCGCGGCGGCAGGCGCTGGAGACGGCCGTCCACCGCACCGATGTGGAGAGCGCCTCGGGACCGGTCACGCCGCTCGATGCCGCGCTCGCCGCCGACGGCATCGATGAGACCTTCGACGTCTTCGTGCTGCCGCGCGATGGGCTGCGCAGCCCCACCCCGGTCAGCCTGCGACTGCACGCCGGCGATGCGGCGCGTGACTGGTTGGTGCATGTCGACGCCGAGCGGGTCAGCCTGCGCCGCGAGCCCGGCGCCGCCGGCTGCACCGTCAGCGGCAGCGCCTCCGACCTATACCTGCTGCTCTGGAACCGCACCTGCCAGGATGCCGTGGAGGTCGACGGCGATAGGGCGGTTCTCGATCTCTGGCGCAGCGTCGTGCAGGTCAGGATGAGCGGGGACCTCGAGTAGGTGCCCGCCCGGCTCGACCCTGACGCCCACCTCACCCACCTGGAGGCGCAGGGCGCGCTGGTCGCGGACGCGGCGCGCAGGGGTGACCTGGACGCCCCGGTGGAGGCCTGCCCCGGGTGGACGTTGCGCGAAGCCGTCCACCACCTGGGCCGCGTCCACCGGCGGGTGGCCATCGTCATCACCCAGCGCCGCAGCGACCACCGCAGCATTCCCGCCGAGGAGCTGGGCCCCATGCCCGCCGACGCTGAGCTGGGCGAGTGGTACCTCGAGAGCCTCGGGCGCGTCCATGGCGCCATCGCCGCACTGAGCCCGGAGGACCATGACGTGGCCACCTTCGGTCCGGCGACGTCGCCGCGCGCCTTCTGGGCCCGCCGTCAGGCGTGCGAAGCGGGCATCCACCGCCTCGACGTCGAGACCGCCGCGGGCGGCGAGGTCGCCGCATTCGACCCCGACTTCGCCGCCGACGGCATCGAGGAGATGTGGGACGTGTTCCTTGGTTGGCTCAAGGACCTGCGCGCCGACCCGGCCCGAAGCCTCCACCTCCACGCCACCGACGCCGACGGCGAATGGCTGCTGGAGATCGGCCCCGACACGGTCACCGCGCAGCGCCGGCACGCGCGCGCCGACTGTGCGGTGCGCGCGACCGCCTCGGACCTGTTCGCCCTGGTCTGGAACCGGCGCTCCCGCGAGGCGCCCGAGGTGTTCGGAGACCGCGCCGTGCTCGATCTCTGGCGACGGGGAGCACGGATCTGAGCGCGCCGTGACGCGCTCACCGTCTAACGTCGCAGGCGACGGAGGACGCGCATGCCGAGCACGGTGACGGCGGTCACGACCACCAACCAGGCGACCACCAGCAAGGTGCCCATGACGGGTCAGCGTGGGCGAGGTCGCCACTGATGCGTCCCTACATGCGCCTGGGCGACGTGCCCCGCAAGCGCCACACCTACACCGAGCGCGCGGGTGCTCCGCTCTACGAGGAGCTGTTCGGACGCGAGGGCTTCAGCGGGCCGTCGTCGCTCCTCTACCACCTCGGCCTGCCCGAGGCAGCCCACGACATCCAGCCCGGGCCTGCGGATGCCTCGCCGGCGGCCCCGGAACCCGTCCACACCCACGCGCACCTGCGCGCCGGGAGCATGCAGCCGGACGGAGACGTGATCAGCGGGCGACGCTGGTTGCTGGTCAACGAGGACGTGCGCCTGGGCGTGGTGGTCCCGCGCACCCAGCAGCAGACGCTGTTCGTCAACGGTTCGGCGGACGAGGTGCTCTTCCTCCATGAGGGCAGCGGCGTGCTCCACACCCAGTTCGGGCGCGTCACGGCGCGCCAGGGCGACTACCTGGTGATCCCCCGCGGCGTCATCCACCGCCTGGAGCTGGACGAGGTCGCGCAAGCCCGCATCCTGATCATCGAGTGCGCCGGCATGGTCGACTGCCCCGAGCGCTACCGCGCTCGCAACGGCCAGCTCACCGAGGCCGCGCCCTACTGCGAGCGCGACTTCCGCGGACCCGACGACCTGGAGCCGGAGCAGGGGCCTGCCCAAGTCTGGCTGCAGCGTGGCGAGCGCATCACCCGCTACCTGCTCGACCACCATCCGTTCGACGTGGTGGGCTGGGACGGGACGGTCTACCCGGTGGCGTTCAACGTCGCGGACTTCGAGCCCCGGGCTGGACGTTTTCACCTCCCCCCGCCCACGCACCAGGTCTTCGCCGCGCGCAACCTGGTCATCTGCAACTTCGTGCCCCGCAAGGTCGACTGGGACCCGGAGGCCAACTTCCTCCCCTACCACCACAGCAATCTCGACAGCGACGAGGTCATGTACTACGCCGAGGGCGAGTACCAGGCCCGGCGCGGCATCGAGCGCGGCTCCATCACCCTTCACGTCGGCGGCGTCCCGCACGGACCGCAGCCGGGCGCGCTCGAGGCCTCACGGGGGCGCGTCCGCGAGGTCGATGAGCTGGCCGTCATGATCGACACCTTCCGACCCCTGCACCGCACCGCGGCCGCTCGGGTCATCACCGACCTCGATTACCCGCAGTCCTGGCATCAGGGGTAACCACCGCCCGTGCAGCTGCCGCGTCGCACCGAAACCGGGCTGCCGCTGTCCGATTGGGCGCGCGCCCAGGTGGAGGCGGGTGGCTGGGTGCGCCGCATGTTCGCCGAGGGCCAGCGCCTGCGCGCCGAGCACGGCGAGGACGCGGTCGCAGACCTCGCCCTCGGCCAGCCGCTGGGCGAGCCCCCGGCGGCGGTTCTGGCAGCGCTCGAGGCGGCCGCCGCGGAGCGCTTCCCGCGACGGCACGGCTACATGCCCAATCTCGGCTACCCCGAGGTGCGCGAGGCCGTGGCCACCGACGTCGACCACGCCGGGGTACGCGGCGATCACATCGCGCTCACCGGCGGCGCCGCGGCGGCGGTGACGCTGGCGTTGCGGGCGGTCGTCGACCCCGGCGACGAGGTCGTCGGCCTGCAGCCGTATTTCGGCGAGTACCCCGCGTACTGCGCCGCCGCGCAGGCGCGGTTCGTGGCGGTCGCCGCCGCGCCGGACGGCGGCCTCGACCTCGAGGCGGTCGCGGCCGTACTGTCGGTGCGCACCGCCGCGCTGCTCCTCAACTCGCCGTGCAACCCGACCGGGCACGTGACCACCACGACGGAGATGCGCGGCCTGGCGTCGCTCCTGGAGGAGCACGGCCGGCGCAGCGGACGCCGCCCGCTCCTGGTTGTGGACGAGGTCTACCGGAACCTGCTCTACGACGCGACGCGCGTGGAGCCCTTCGATCACTACGAGGTGGCCATGCTGGCGCGGTCCTTCAGCAAGGACCTCGGCCTCGCCGGCGAGCGCATCGGTTACCTGGCCGTGCATCCCGCCATCGCCACTGGGCAGCTGCTCAGCGCCCTGGAGCTCTGTCAGCGCGCGCTCGGGTTCGTCAACGCTCCGGCGACGATGCAGCGACTGCTGCTGCGCATCCTGCCGGGACCCCCGGTCGACGTCGCCGCCCACCGCGCGCGCCGCGATCAGGCGCTGGCGCTGGCCCGCGCCGCAGGGCTGCGGCCGCTGGCCTGCGAGGGCGGCCTGTATCTCTGGGCCCCCTCCCCGTGGCGCGACGGGCTCGCCTACGCCCAGGCGCTGGCGCGACGCCGCGTCCTGGTGGCGCCGGGGATCGCGTTCGGGGCGCCCGCGTGGCTGCGCGTCTGCTTCAGCGCGCCCGTGCCAGTGCTCGAGTGGGCGCTGGCCCAGGCCGGGGAGCTGGCCCGCGCCGAGGAGCTGACCGCCTGAGCCGTTCAGTGCTTGGGCGTGGGGGTGGGGGCCGGCGCGGGCGTCGCCGCTGGAGGCGGTGCTGTCGCGACGACCCCTGGGCTGGGCGTCGGGAGTGGGGTCGGCGTGGGAGCGCGCACCTGGACGCAGGTCCACGTCAGCGTGCCGGTCAGAGGCAGGGCCGCGGGGAGCGGCGTGGGCTTTGGCGTGGGCGGTGGCGGCGTCCCCGACGTCGCGGCGGCGGCGGCGGCGGGTGTCGGCGGAATGAGCGTCAGCTTGGTGAAGGTGAGCTGGCCGGAGTCGTCGGCGCCGACACGGAGGTTGACGTCGCCGCCGAGGAAGCTGCCGTAGCTGTAGCCGTCGACCTGCAGCAACTGGAGGCCTTCGTCGCCGAAGACGTTCGGCTTGCCATACGTCGCCGGGCCGTTGTAGCCGCCGACGTGCAGGGTGATGGTGACGGAGTGATGAGCGCCGTCGAGCGTGTCGAACGTCTGACCCTGGGGGTTGTGAGGCGGCTGGTACCGGATGCCGTCCTGGAGAAAGCCCCTGGCGGCATCCACGCACGTCGCTCCGGTGGCGGCGGCGGTGGAGATGTCGTCGGTGAAGCGCGCGATCAGCGCGAAGGGCGCGGTGAGCGTCAGCGTGCCGTTGAGTGCGATCGCCGGCGCCACCCGGGCGCTGTTGGGCTCGGTGGGATTGGCTGTGGACGATCCGCAAGCGGAGAGGGCGACGCCGAGGAACGCGCCCACGGCGAGGGCGGCGCGCAGAGCGCGACCGGCCCGGTTGCGGGCTGGCGCGCGGGTCGATGGGGGCACTGTTGGCTCCTCGGGAGATGGGTGCCCAGCCCGGCGGACACCGGGGAGCGGCATGGCGGGAAGGGAGGGATTCGAACCCTCGGAGGAGCTTGACACCCCTCACCCGCTTAGCAGGCGGGCGCTTTCGGCCACTCAGCCACCTCCCCGCGGGGGCCTTCGGAGTATATGACGGAGGCCTCCCGACCTCGCCCAGGCGGCCGCGGCCTGTGGGAGACTTCGGGCGGACGGCCCCCGGAGGGATGCCGGAGTGGTTGATCGGAGCACTCTTGAAAAGTGCAAGGGCCGCCAAGCCCTCGAGGGTTCGAATCCCTCTCCCTCCGCCAATTTGATCTC